>NZ_JBVJIJ010000011.1:86961-251918 GCF_055586325.1 Dactylosporangium sp. NPDC051087
ACGTGGCTTGTCTTCTTTTGTCTAAAAGAACACCTGGAGGAGGGGGCCTTCCCTCGCCTCCGGCCGGATGCACGGTTTTGGGGGGGGGGGGGGGGGGGGGGTCCCCCCCCCCCCCCCCCCGCCACCGTCAGACGTGCCGGCCGAACCAGTCCAGGATCGCGTCGAAGCGGGCGACCCGGTGCGACGGCCGCCCGGTGCGCGACAGCTCGTGCCCCTCGCCGGGGAACAGCAGCAGCTCGACCGGTGTCCCCCGCCGTTTCAGCGCCACGAACAGCCGCTGCGCCTGTTCGACCGGGCAGCGCCAGTCCTGCTCCGAGTGGATGATCAGCATCGGGATGTCGATCTTCCCGGCGTACGTGAGCGGGCTCTGCACCTCGAACGAGCCGCCGTCGGCGCCGTACAGCGAGTCCGCGAACACCCAGCCGATGTCCGAGCTGCCCTGGAAGCTGTCGATCGCGTTGACGGCCCGCTCGGAGACGGCGGCCTTGAACCGGTCGCCGTGCCGGCCCGCGAGCCAGGTGGTCATGAACCCGCCGTGCGACCCGCCGAGCACCCCGACCCGGTCGCCGTCGAGGTCGTCGGCGGTCAGCGCCTCGTCGAGCAGGGCGAGCAGGTCGGCGGCGGAGACCTCGCCGACGTTGCCGCGGACCGCCCGGCCGTGCGCCTCGCCGTAGCCGGACGAGCCGCGCGGGTTGCCGTAGACGACCGCGTAGCCGGCGCCCGCGTACACCTGCGCCTCGTCGAAGAGCCGCCAGCCGTACTGCGCGAACGGCCCGCCGTGGATCATCAGCAGCACCGGGTGCGGGCCGTCGCCGGCGGGCCGGACGACCCAGCCGTGGACCGGGTAGCCGTCGGGCGCGGTCCCCGTCAGCTCGACCTGGTCGAGGGCCGTGACACCGGCGGAGAAGGTCGTCAGCCTGACGTCGCCGGCGTAGACCTCGCCCCAGTCGGCGGGCCCGGCGATCGTGGCGACGAGGGTCCCGTCCGCGGTCTCGCCGAAGCCGGCGACCTGCCGCTGCCCGTCGATCACGACGTCGGGGGTTCCGCCGTCGTACGGCACGCGCAGCAGCTGGACGGCGCCGCGGTCCTCGTTGGAGAACAGCACGCCGCTCGCGGTGGCGGCGATGTCCCCGCCGGGCGCGGCGAGGGTGTACCGCTCCGGGTCGAGCAGCTGCCGGGCCGGCCCGCCGTCCAGCGGCACGGACCACAGCGACTCGTTGCGCACCACCGGGTCGACGCGGCCCTCGCCGGCGAGGCTGGCGGTGAACAGGACCGAGCGCCCGTCGTGCGCCCACCGGCACAGCCCGGCGCTGTACGTGGTGTCGGTCAGCACCCTGATGTCGCCGCCGGCGGCGGGCATGACGCACACGTCGGACGCGAGGTCGTCGCCCCACGTGTCGTGCTGGTCCGACACGAACGCCAGGGTCCGCCCGTCGGGGCTCCAGTCGGGGTCGCCGTGGCCGCGCTCACCGTCGGTCAGCTGCGTGACGGTGCCGTCGAGGTCGGCGACGTGCACGTGCGCCGGGCGGTCCAGGAGGAAGCCCAGACCGTCGACACGGTAGAAGTACCGGGTGATCCGTCTCGGGGCCTCCCCGTCCGCCCCGATCGTCTCGCCCTCCTCGGTCTTTCCTGTCCCGTAGCGCCCCGCTTCCGGTACACGGGCGGAGAACGCGATGCGGGCGCTGTCGGGCGACCAGGCCGGCGTGCCGGCGCCCAGTGGCAGGTCCGTCAGGCGGCGCGGCTCACCCCCGGCGATCGGCATGACGCACAGCTGCGGCGGGCCCTCGTGCTCCGCCTTCGCGCCCCCGGCCCGGCTGCCCGCCGCCTTCGTCGCGCGCAGGAACGCGAGCCACCGCCCGTCCGGCGAGATCCGCGGCGCGCTGTCGTGCCACCCGTGGGTGAGCTGGACCGGCTCGGCACCGCCGTCGGTCCGCAGGAGCCAGAGCTGGGAGGTGTACGAGTCCGCGGCGAACTCGAGCCGGGTCACCGGCACGACGGCGATCGTGCCGTCCGGGCCGACCGTCGGCGCGCCGGGTAGGCGCATTTGGGACAGATCGATTGGCTTCACGTTCCGCACAGTAGTCTGGGTCACAGTTCTTACTCACCAGTAACCTCCTACCCCTACCCTACGAATCCATGGAGTCGTTGGAGTTCCTGGCCCGCGGTGACGATCAGCTCGCGCTGCACCCGTTCCCGGTGGACGACGCCGCGACCCTGGCCGTCCTGTGGCCCGCGATGGGCGTCCCGGCCCGCTACTACCGGCACTTCGCCGCCGCGCTGAACGCCGCCGGCGTCGAGGTCGTCGTCGCCGACCTGCGCGGCACCGGCGCCAGCACCCCACGCCCGTCCCGCGCCTCCCGTTACGGGCTCGCCGAGCTCACCGGCGACGTCGAGGCGGTCCTGGACGCGTTGAAGCCCCGCCGGGCCGGCCGCCGGTGCGTGCTGGTCGGGCACTCCCTCGGCGGGCAGGTCTGCGCGCTGCACCTCGCGGCCCGCCACGCGGCCGGCCTCGACCCCGGCGTCGACGGGCTCGCCCTGCTTGCCGTCGGGCTGCCGTACTGGCGCTGCTACCCGGGCCGGATGGGGCCCGGCACGCTCGCCTTCACCTCGACCCTTTCGCTGACGTCCTCGGTCCTCGGCGTCTGGCCGGGCTGGGGATTCGGCGGCCGGCAGGCGCGCGGCGTGATCCGCGAGTGGGCCTTCACCGCGCGGACCGGCCGCTACCCGACCCTGGCCGGGGTGGACGTCGAGGCGGCGCTCGGCGGGGTGCGGGTGCCGGTGCTCGCGGTCGACATGGAGACGGACCAGTACACGCCCGCGCCGACGGTGGACCACCTGACGGCGAAGATGACCGCGGCGACGGTCGAGCGGTCGCACTACTCGGCGGCGGAGGCCGGCTCGCCGATCGACCACTTCACCTGGGCGCGGCACGGCACACCCCTCGCCGGGCACGTCGCCGCCTGGGCCGCCGCCCTCTGACGCCGTTCCGCCGCAGCCCGCCCGGCTTTTCAGCGCGCGGCGGCGTTCAGCGTGGCGGCGTTCAGGACGGCGGCGGCCGGGTGGGTCAGCCCGCGGCGGCCTTCAGGGTGGCGGCCGTGTGCTCGGTGAGCGGGGCGCCGTGGCCGAAGCAGGCGATCGACGGGTCCAGGGCGGCCTGCCTGCACAACGACTCGGCGGCCCGGGGCGGGTCGGTGTTGAAGACGCCGAGGATGACGGTGCCGTCCGGGGTGCGGGCGATCGTGTCGCCGGTGAAGAGGACGCCCGGCCCCGGGAGGTGGTACGCGACGCTGCCCGCGGTGTGGCCCGGCACGGCCACGGCGACGGCATCGACGCCGCCGCCCAGGTCGACGGTGTCGCCGTCGTGGAGCTCCCGGTCGACGTGGACGGGTGGCGGCGCGACGGCGGGCACGGTCGCGTGGACCTGGTCGTAGAGGTCCTGCTCCCAGCCCGGCGCCAGCAGCGGCGGCGGGACGGTCGCCTCGCCGCGGATGACCGGCGCGTCGGCGTGGTGGGCGTGGACGGTGACCTCACCCCAGGCCGCGACGTCCGCGGCGGCGCCGTGGTGGTCCGGGTGGGCGTGGGTCAGCAGGACACGGCGCAGGTCGTGACGGTGGCGGCCGAGGGACTCGACGGCCCGCGCGATCCGGGGCGCGGACCCTGGGAGGCCGGTGTCGACGAGGGTCAGGCCGTCGGGGGCGCACCAGAGGTAGGCGTGGCCGACGGGGAACGCGAGCTGATACAGGCGGCGGGGCAGCAACTCGACCAGGTCCATCCTCGGACCGTAGGCGGGGCCGGGTGCCGTTGCCCAGGCCGCTCTGCCGTCAGCAGATCCGCCACCGGCGAACCGGACGCTCAGCCGTTCGGCGGGCACACAGCCAGGCGGCGAAGCGGGTGGCGACTCATGAGGTGAGCGGGGCACGCGGCCGGGTGGCACGGTCCCGGCCCGCAGCCCGCCCAGCGGCGGGCGCGGGGTTTGTCGCGGCCGGAAGGCCGCGGTCCACGGTGACCGCAGGCGGCGGGAGAGGGAAGGCCGTCTGCGGCCTGACCGGCGGCTGACGGGAGCGACGGAGGTCCGCCACGGCGGGCGTGAGCAGGGAAAACGACGAAGCCCTCAGCTGTGGTGGGCTGAGGGCTTCGTGCGGGGTGGTTCAGTGGCCGCTGGTGATCTCTTCGCGGTCACGGTCGTGGTCGGCGTCGAGCTGGCGCGGCTTGGGGGCCGGGCCGGCCTTTTCGATCGGGTAGAAGAAGCCCTTGACCGTCGGGGCGAGGGCGCCGAGGCGGTTCATCTTCTTGGGCACGACCCAGCCGGCGTAGTCGAGGCCGTGGTGCTCTTCGTCCGCCGGGCCGTGGCCGTTGCCGGTGGGCAGCGGCTGGTGGATCTCGACGAACTTGCCGTCGGGGAGGCGGCGGATGATGCCGGTCTCCACGCCGTGCGCGAGGACCTCGCGGTCGTGCTGCTGCAGGCCGAGCGCGATGCGGAACGCCACGTAGTACGCCAGCGGCGGGAGGACCAGGATGCCGATGCGGCCGGCCCAGGTCATCGCGTTGAGGCTGATGTGGAACTTGTCCGCGAAGACGTCGTTGCCGCCGGAGATCAGCAGGACGACGTAGAACGCGATGGCCATGGCGCCGAGCGCCGTGCGCAGCGGGTTGTCGCGGGGGCGCTGCAGGAGGTTGTGGACAGACTTGTCCTTCGAGAAGCGCGCCTCGATGAACGGATAGAAGATCGGCAGCATCGTCAGGATGCCTGGTAGCACCACCGTGGGCCAGAAGATCGGCGGGATGGTGTAGCCGTCACCGTAGAAGAAGTCGAACCGGATCTCCCAGGCCGGGAAGAGGCGGGTCGAGCCGTCGAGGAACATGACGTACCAGTCGGGCTGGCTCGCCGCCGAGACGACCGCCGCCTTGTAGGGCCCGAACAGCCAGATCGGGTTGATCTGGAAGAGGCCCGCGAGCGCCGCGATCACGGCGAACACGATCATGAAGAAGCCGCCGGCCTTGGCCGCGAAGCCGGGGAACATGCGCACCCCGACGACGTTGTTGTTGGTGCGGCCGGGGCCGGGCCACTGGGTGTGCTTCTGCTTCACCAGCAGGCCCATGTGCACGCTGATCAGGCCGAGCAGCGCACCCGGGACGAGCAGCACGTGGACGATGTACAGGCGGTCGAGGATGACCTCACCCGGGAACTCACCACCGAACAGTGACGTGGTCACCCAGGTGCCGACGATCGGGATGGACAGCATGATCGCGCTGGCGATGCGCAGGCCGGTGCCGGACAGCGCGTCGTCGGGCAGCGAGTAGCCGCCGAAGCCCTCGAGGAAGCCCATCCAGAAGAGCAGGACGCCGACGATCCAGTTGGCCTCGCGCGGCTTGCGGAACGCGCCGGTGAAGAAGACCCGGAACATGTGCACCACGATCGCGGCCATGAACAGCAGCGCGGCCCAGTGGTGCATCTGGCGCATGAACAGGCCGCCGCGCACGTCGAACGAGATGTGCAGGGCGGTGTTGTACGCCTGGGACATCTCCACGCCCTTGAGCGGGGCGTAGCTGCCGTCGTAGACGACCTCGCGCAGCGACGGGTCGAAGAACAGCGCCAGGAAGATGCCGCTGAGCAGCAGCACGATGAACGAGTAGAGCGCGATCTCACCCAGCAGGAACGACCAGTGGTCGGGGAAGACCTTGTTCATCAGCCGCCGGAGCGGGGTGGCCGCCTGGAACCGCTCGTCGAGGGCCTTGGCAGAGTTTGCCGGGAGTGCCCGGACGTCGATCTTGCGCCGTTTCATGGCCGCTCCCAGAAGGCCGGTCCGACCGGAATCTTGTAGTCCGAGGTCGCGATGAAGTACCCCTCATCGTCCACCGTAATAGGCAGCTGGGGCAAGGCGCGGCTGGCCGGACCGAAGATGGGCCGCGCGTTGTCCGTGATCTGGAACTGCGACTGGTGGCAGGGGCACAGCAGGCGGTTGGTCTGCTGCTCGTACAGGCTGGCGGGGCAGCCGGCGTGCGTGCAGATCTTCGAGTAGGCCACGTAGTTCTGCCACTGGGAGCCCTTGTTGATCTCCTTGGCGTTGCCCAGCGTCGCCTCGGCGTCCACCTCGCGGAGGTGGATGAGCAGCGTCGGCGAGTCGGCCCACTTGTTGGTGGCACCGTGCGGGATGCCGGGGAAGACGGTGATCTGACCGCCGACGCTGACGTCGGCGGGGCGGATCGGGGTGCCGTCCTCGTGGGTGAGGCGCACCGGCTTGCCGTCGTTGTGCTTGGGGTCCCAGCCGGTGGTGAAGAAGACGTTCTCGCCGTTCTGCGTCGGCGCCTTGATCAGCGAGCCGACCAGGAGGGCACCGGCGACCGCGCCGAGCGGCGCGGCACCGGCGAGGAACGCCAGGCCGACGAAGCGGCGGCGCCGGAGGCCGAGCTCGTCGCCCATGTTGAGGATCGTGGCCGAGGTCAGCACCTGCTCGGTGCTGTCCGACGGGCCGTCGTGCCGCTCCTGGATCGAGACCTCTTCGGGCAGGAGCTTCTTGCTCCACACCACGATGCCGAGGCCCAGGGTGAGCAGGGCCAGGCCGAGCGTCGCGCCGAGGACCGGCGTGTAGTACGGGTACAGCGAGCGGTAGGTCGAGTCGCCTTCGCCGTACTTCCACGGCCAGGCGATGTAGGCGACCACGAACGCGGTCCCGGCCAGGCCCGTGAGCAGGAACAGGAACGCCAGGAGGCGCTCGATGCGGCGCTCCGCGCGGGTCCCCGGCACCGGGAACCGCGGCACGTAGTGCACGATCTGCACGCCGTCGCGGCGCGCGCCCTCCTTGACCAGGTCGAACCTGGTCAGCGACGCGTCACTGGCGTCGAACTCGTCGTCGGACGGGTGGTGGGTGGTCATGACTTCCCTGCAATCCACAGCGTGGCGAACACGAGCGCCGCGATACCGACGAGGAAGATGACGAGGCCTTCGGGCACCGGGCCGTACCGGCCGAGGTTCCAGCCGCCCGGGTCGCTCGCCTGGTTCTTGTTGAGGTCCTGGATGTAGGCGATGATCGCGGCCTTGTCGTCGGGGCTCAGCTGGTTGTTGCCGAACACCGGCATGTTCTGCGGGCCGGTCAGCATCGCCGCGTAGATGTCGCGGTTGGTCGAGTGCTGCAGCGACGGGGCGAACTTGCCGGAGGACAGCGCGCCGCCGCCGGTGGAGAACGCGTGGCACGAGGAGCAGTTGACCCGGTAGAGCTCGCCGCCGTGGGCGAGGATCTTGTCGCTGCCCGCGGCCTTCTTGATCTCTTCGTCGAGGCTCTCGGCGCTGGGCAGCTGCGGACCGCCGCCGAGCTCCTGGATGTACGCGCCGAGCTGCGCGGCCTGGTCCTCGTTGAACTGCGGCTGCTTGCGCTCGGCCTGCGCCTCCTGGCGCGCGAGGGGCATGCGGCCGGTGTTGACCTGGAACTCCACGGCGGCGGAGCCGACGCCGATGAGGCTCGGTCCGCGGTTGTCCACACCCTGGGCGTTGCGCCCGTGGCAGGTGATGCAGCTGACCTCGTAGATCGCCTTGCCCTCTGCCGCGGACTCGGACAGCTTCACGGTCTCTTCGGCGCGGCCGACACCCGGTGCGTACGCGGTGTAGAGGCCTCCGGCCAGCGTGAGCGCCGCGACCAGCCGCACAGCAGCTGACAACCGCCGGCGAAGCTTGCCCCGCGCCGCGCGCGCGCCACCCGGCACCAGCCGGGCAAGCGGCCGCTTGCTCTGCTCAGAAGTCATGGCCTCACCTTTGTCGTCATCACCTATGTCGTCTCGTTGCGGTCCCCGCCCGGCTGCGCCGGTCGCGGCTCTGCGGTCGTGGTCTCGGGAGCGTGTGACGCGGCCCGCGGACCGTTACCTCAGGAAGTAGATCATTGCGAACAGTGCGATCCACACCACGTCGACGAAGTGCCAGTAGTAGGACACGACGATCGCCGCGGTCGCCTGGGCGGGGGTGAACCGGCCCATGGTGGTGCGGATCAGATAGATGATGAAGGCGATGAGGCCGCCCGTGACGTGCAGGCCGTGGAAGCCCGTCGTCAGGTAGAACATCGAGCCGTAGCCGTCACCGTTGATCTTCACACCCTCGGAGACCAGGGTGACGTACTCGTTGGCCTGCCCGAGCACGAAGATCAGGCCCATCACGAAGGTCAGCGCGAACCACCGGCGCAGGCCGTGCACGTCACCGCGCTCGGCGCGGAACACGCCGATCTGGCAGGTGATGGACGACAGCACCAGGATCGTGGTGAAGGTCAGCGCGTACCAGACGTTGAGGACGTGCGTGTGCTTCTCCCACAGCTCAGGAGCCGCCGCACGGATCGAGAAATACATCGCGAACAGCGCCGCGAAGAACATCAACTCGCTGGAGAGCCACACGATCGTCCCGACACTCACCATGTTGGGCCTGGTCAGTGAGTGGATCTGGCTCTTGGCAATAGCTGGGGCCGCAGTCACGCCGTCATTATTGCCCCCCGATCATCACCGACTTTTCACGGGGTCCACCAGAGAGGGACGTTTCGGCCTCCGGCATAGGCTGTGCACGTGTTGCGAGCTGCAGAACCAGGGCCTCCGACGGCGACGGCGATCCTCGGGTCCTTCCACGTGTCGTGGCTGACGCTGCTGCTGGTCGTCGCCGCCGGCCTGTACCTGACGGGCGTGCTGAGCCTGCGCAGGCGCGGCGACAACTGGCCTGTCGCCAGGGTCGTGCTCTTCCTCGGGCCGGGTCTCGGCTCGATCGCCGCGGTGACCATGACCGGCGTCGAGGAGTACGACACGACGCTGCTGAGCGTCCACATGGTCCAGCACATGATGCTGTCGATGATCGCGCCGATCTTCCTCGCCCTCGGCGCGCCGGTGACCCTCGCGCTGCGCACGCTGCCGCCGCGCGGCCGCGGGATCCTGCTCGCCGTGGTGCACTCGCGGCCGGCCCGCGTCCTGGCGTTCCCGCTGGTCGCGTTCGGGTTCTTCGTCGTGACGCCGTTCGCGTTGTACTTCACGGACCTGTACGAGCTGACGATGCGCCACGCGTGGGTGCACGAGCTGACGCACGCGCACTTCATCGCCGTCGGCTGCCTGTTCTTCTGGCCGCTCATCGGCCTGGACCCGCTGCCGGGGCGCTGGCCGTACCCGGCGCGGGCGCTGCTGATGTTCCTGTCCACGCCGTTCCACACGGTCCTCGGGCTGACCATCATGCAGAGCAAGGAGCTGCTCGGCGGCGACTGGTACCCGTCGCTGGGCCTGGCCTGGGCCGACCCCGCGCACGACCAGGTCGTCGCCGGCGGCGTCCTCTGGGCCGGTGGGGAGATCGTCTCCGTGACGATGCTCGCCGTGCTGGTCGTGCAGTGGATGCGCCAGTCGGACCGGGAGGCGCGCCGCGTCGACCGGCGCCTGGACCGCGAGGAGCGGCAACGGCTCGAGGAGCGGGAGTGGTCCGCCCGCACCGGTATCGCCATCACCGATGACGGTACGATCCCCGAGGCACCCGCCACACGAGGAGCAGCGCGCACATGACACAGCACACGGTCCTGCTGTACAGCGACGATCCCGAGGTCCGCGACCGCATGCGGCTGGCCATCGGCAGCCGTCCCGCGGCCGACCTGTCGGTGAAGTTCGTCGACGCCTCCACCTACGCCGAGGTCGTCGGCCTCGTCGACGACACCGACGTGGACCTGCTGGTCCTCGACGGCGAGGCGACCCCCGGCGGCGGTCTCGGCATCGCCCGCCAGCTCAAGGACGAGATCACCGACCCGCCGCCGGTCGTCCTGGCGATCGCCCGCGCCGCCGACCGCTGGCTGGCGTCCTACGCGCGCGTCGAGGGCACGATCATGTATCCCCTCGACCCCGTCACCACCGGCAAGACGGTGTCGGACCTCCTGCGTTCGCTCCCCGTCCAGGGCTGAGCATGGGCGAGCGGACCTGGCCCCAGCTGCTCAACGCCCTGCTCCGGGGCGAGGACCTGTCGCTGGACGACGCCGGCTGGGCGATGGGCGAGGTGATGGCCGGCTCGGCCACCCCGAGCCAGATCGCCGCGTTCGTCGTCGCGCTGCGCGCCAAGGGTGAGACGATCACCGAGGTGGCCGGCGTCGCCGAGATGATGCTGTCCATCGCGCCGAAGGTCCCGCTGACCGCGGCGCAGCGCGACGCCGCCGTCGACATCGTCGGCACCGGCGGCGACCGCGCCAACACCGTCAACATCTCGACGATGGCCGCCGTCGTCACCGCCGCCGCGGGTGTGCCGGTCGTGAAGCACGGCAACCGCGCCGCCTCCTCCTCCACCGGCGCCGCCGACCTGCTCGAAGCCCTCGGGGTCACCATCGACCTGGGCCCGGACGACGTCGCCCGCTGTGTCGCCGAGGTCGGGATCGGGTTCTGCTTCGCGGCCCGCTTCCACCCCGGCATGCGCCACGCCTCCGCCACCCGCCGCGAGATGGGTGTGCCCACGGTCTTCAACTTCCTCGGCCCGCTGACCAACCCGGCCCAGCCGACCGCCGCGACCGTCGGATGTTTCGACACGCGCATGGCGTCGGTGATGGCGTCGGTACTGGCGGGGCGCGGCTTCTCCGTCCTGCTCGTCCGAGGCGAGGACGGCCTGGACGAGTTCACGACCGGCGCGCCGACCAGGGTGTGGGCGGTCAGCGGCGGCACGGTCACCGAGTCGGTCCTGGACTCCGCCGACCTGGGCCTGCCCCGATCGGCCCCGGGCGACCTGCGCGGCGGCGACCCGGCCCACAACGTGGCCGTGGCGCACCGCATGTTCGCCGGCGAGACCGGCCCGGTCCGCGACGCCGTGCTGCTGAACGCGGCCGCGGCGATCGCCGCCCGCGACGGCCTGTCCACCGACCTGCCCGCCCAGCTGCGAGCGGGCATCGCCCGCGCCGCGGCCGCGGTCGACTCGGGCGCGGCGACGGACCTCGTCGCCCGCTGGGCCGCCTTCAAGCCGTAACCGGCCCACCCGCGATCCGGAAGACCTCCGCGCCACCCCGGCACCAGGTCTTCCGGATCACGACCAGCAACCGGCCGCGACCGCCCCAGCGCCGCGCGACCGGCGTGCCCGCCGCCTGCGCCGGGCTCGACCATGATCCGGAAGACTTTGTGTCGCCCTGGCCGCAACAGGTCTTCCGGATCACGAACAACCCGCACGGCAACACCCACGACGCCCAGCCACCATCCCGCCCCGCAGCCCGACTCCCCCATGATCCGGAAGACCTTGAGCACCCCTGGCTACACAAACTCTTCCGGATCATGGAAAGCAACCCGCAGCGATCACGACTGAGTCAGGTCGGCCATGATCCGGAAGAGATTTCGTCGCCCTGACGACCAAAAGTCTTCCGGATCATGAAAACGCGGCGGCGAGCCACCGGGGGATGGCACGCGGATGCGTAGGAAGCTGCCGCGCGCTCTGCGCGCTGGCAGTGCGTCGCGGAGCGACGCATTGGGGGGCTCCGGGGGTGAGAATCCCCCCGGCGGGACCCGCGGAGCGTGGGGCAGCGAGCCTATCGCCGGAGGCGACAGAGCGGGTAACAGCGTGACCCAATGGTGGGGGGCGGCGTTGACGATGCGTGGGCAACACTCCTAATTCGCAGAAGAAGGCGCTGCTTTCGGCCGTTGTGGCCGGGGCGCTGACGCTCGGCTTCGCCGGCATGATGGCGAAGTCGTGCGGGGCGCCGGTCAAGGAGCAGGCGGAGGCCGCCAACCCCGCCCTGGAGCTCGTCGACAGTCTCGCGTCGCGGCTGGTGCTCGGCCTGCAGACGGACGCGACGATCCAGTACCAGACCGCGGGCGGGGTCAACGTCGTCGTGTCGCAGTCGATGCCGCGCAGGGCGTACCGCGGGGCGGGGGTCACGTACATCTCGACGCCGGACGGCACGTATCACTGCAGGACCGTGACGCCGTCCCCGTCGCCGAAGGTCAAGAAGAGCCCTCAGCCGGTCGCTCAGTGCGATGAGGGCCCGGGGGCGGACACGATGTCCCCCTCGCAGGCGAAGGCGATCAGCGACGCGTTCGGGGGCGAGTTCATGGCGCCTGAGGCGGCGATGGGCAGGCTGGCGACGATCGCGCAGGGCGAGGAGGTCCGGACCGGGACGTCCAAGCGGGGCGACGCCCAGTGCGTGTCGGTGACGGCGAGGGGCGTCCGCACGGAGACCGCGTGCGTCAACCCGGCGGGGCTGCTGGCGTACTTCGACGGCACCACGGACGCCGGGAAGTACACGCAGCTCACGTTGCAGTACACGACGCCGAGCGTCAGCGACGAGGCGTTCCTGCCGCCGGGGGCGAAGGCACCCGGGACCACGGCGGGCCCGAAAAGCCCGAGCCCGAAGGCCCCGAGCCCGAATCCCAGGCCGAGTGGTACCGAAAAGTGATGCGACACGCCGCCGGCGCTGCCTGGACGCGGACGCCGGCGGTGGCAGCGTGACGGGCATGGAGCTGCACTGCGACACCTGCTCCCGGCAGCGGATCTTCGAGCGGCCGGCCTGTTCGGACCATCCCCGGGCGACCTGCCCCGACCGGGCCTGCACGGCCTGCGGCGCGGCGATCGTGGTCGCGCCCGTCATCCTGCTGATGGACCGCCGGTCGAGGGTCACGCTCCGGCGAGGACAGCAGAAAGCGGCCTGAACGACCGTTCAGCTCTCCGTGCCGACCGTTCGGCGCAAGTTCCGCGCGGGTACACATCGAGGCTGGAGAATCTGTTCATGAATCTCCGGCGCGCCGCCGTCCTTGCGCTCACCCTTGCGCTGGCCGGCATCGTCACCCCCGCATCCCCCGCCGCCGCGGCCGGCATCAACGAGAAGCTGGCCGTCATGTCCACCTGGTCGCAGCCGACGGCCGGGAGCTACAACGCCTGGAACACCGCCCGCCAGCACCGGTCCGACTGGGCGTCCTACGCCTTCGACTGGTCGACCGACTACTGCTCGACCAGCCCCGACCAGCCGCTCGGCTTCGACTTCCGGTTGTCGTGCCAGCGGCACGACTTCGGGTACCGCAACTACAAGGCGGTCGGGCAGTTCCCGGCCAACAAGTCCCGCATCGACAGCGCGTTCTACTACGACCTGAAGGCGAAGTGCGCCACGTACAACGCCGTCGTGCGGCCCGCCTGCACCAGTCTGGCGTGGACGTACTACCAGGCCGTCTCGGCGTTCGGCAGCCTCGCGTCGGTCAGCGACGCCGACCTGCAGCGCGCCGCCGACATGAAGGAACGTGCCGAGCTCGCCGCCGCCGCCAAGTCGAGGGCATGAAAAAAGGGGGCCCCGACCAGGGGCCCCCTTCCGTCACAGCTTCAGTGCTCGGCGCCGCGCCGGGTGCCGGTGTAGTACTCGAACATCAGTCCGCACGTGGCGACGATGACCGAGACCAGCCCGACCGCCACCAGCCACCACTGGTCGAACGCGAGGCCCAGGCTGGCGGTCGCCGCGGCGAGCGCGATGCCGACCGGCCAGTAGCTGCCCGGGCTGAAGAAGCCCAGGTCGCCGGCGCCCTCGTGGATCTCCGCCTCGGGCCGGTCCTCGGGACGCGGCTCGATGCGGCGCGAGATCAGCCACAGCGCGCTGCCGACCATCGTGAGCAGCAGGCCCGACAGGATCAGCGCGACCACGCCGATCCACTCCACGCCGCGGTGTCCGGTCTGCTCGTGCGGCGCGACGTTGGTCCACCAGCCGTAGAGCGCGGCCATCGCGAACACGAACAACGCGAGCACGAAGAACAGGCGTCCTTCTGACTTCATCGCCGTGCGCCCTTTCTCAGCTCGAGGACCGCTTGGTGCGGTCGGTGTCGAACGGGTGCGTCGTCGTCGCATACCCCTGGTTCGGGAAGCCCAGCTGCGCGAGGGCCTCCGGCGTGCTCTTGCCCGAGCCGCGCAGGTCCAGGTACTGCTGGTACTGCTCCGCCGAGACGACCCGCAGCTCGAAGTTCATCATCGAGTGGTAGGTGCCGCACAGCTCCGCGCACCGGCCGACGTAGGCGCCGGCGGCGTTGTCCTTGAGCTTGATCTCGAACCTGTTCTCGACACCGGGGATGACGTCCCGCTTGAACAGGATGTCCGGCACCCAGAACGAGTGGATGACGTCCCGCGAGGTCTCCTTGAACTGCACCGACTTGCCCGCCGGGAGCACCAGGACCGGGATGTAGTCGTCGGCGCCGACCGTCGTGATCGGCTTGCCGTCCGGACCCTTGGTGTCGCTGTAGACGAACTGCCAGTTCCACTTCGAGGCGATGACCTCGACGTTGACGTCCGGGTTCTTGGACAGCCGGTCCACGTCGGTCTGGATGATCGCGGTGTAGAAGAACAACACGGCGATGACCACGAACGGCGCGACCGTGTAGAGGATCTCGAACGGCATGTTGTAGCGCGTCTGGGGCGGCAGCTCGTCGCCGCGCTTGCGATAGCGCACGACGCACCAGAAGATCAGGCCCCACACGAAGACGCCGACCACGAGCGCGGCGACCACGGACCCGATCCACAGGTCATACATGCGGTCGCCCTGCTGGGTGATGCCCTTCGGCCAGCCGAACCCGGCGAACGCGTCATCGACGGAGCACCCGGCGAGCAGGGTCGTCACCGCGACGGCCGAGACGACGAGCCCGACGGCGCGCGCGGGGCTCAAACCCTTTGAGACCACCTGCTCCTGCCTCCTTAGCAGCGCCGCGCGGCCCGTTCCCAGGTCGTCGCGCGGCAAGCCTCACCAACGCTGGCGAGCGTACTCGACCATGGGAGGTCCGCCCGGCTTGGGGTGGTCGTGTCCGGCTCGCGATAGCGTTGCGGGGGTGGGTGTCTACTTCGACGCCGCCACCGCGATGCCGCCGCATCCCGTTGCGCGGCAAGCATTTCTGGCCGCACTGGACGACGGCTGGGCCGATCCCGGCAAGCTCTACACCCCCGCCCGCCGGTCCCGTCAGCTGCTGGACGCGGCCCGGGCCACGGTCGCCGAGGTGCTCGGTGTCCGCCCCGACGAGCTGCACTTCACCGCCGGCGGCACCGACGCGGTCCGCAGCGCGATCGCGGGCGTCAGGAGGGCCCGGGGCCGCCGGCGTGTGGTGCACAGCGCGGTCGAGCACTCCGCCGTCATCAAGGCCGCCGGGGACGACGCGGTCGCGGTGCCGGTGTCGCCGACCGGCCGGGTCGACCTCGACGCCCTGCGGATCGCGCTGCATTCGCCGGAAGTGGCCGTGGCCGCGGTCCAGAGCGCGAATCATGAGGTGGGGACGGTGCAACCCGTCGCCGAGGCCGCTCGGCTGGCGGCTGCGGCAGCTGTACCGCTGCTGGTCGACGCCGCGCAGTCGATCGGCCGCGCGCCGGTGCCCGGCGGCTGGTCCCTGCTGACCGGCAGCGCCCGCAAGTGGGGCGGGCCGGCCGGCGTCGGCGTCCTCGCCGTGCGCAAGGGCACCCGCTGGGAGCCGCCCTGGGAGCCGGCGACGGACGTGCCGGCGATCCTCGCGGCCGCCGCGTCGCTGCGCGCGGTGCACGCCGAGGCCGCGGCGGAGTCGGCCCGGCTGAGCGCGCTCGTCCAGGAGATCCGCGCCACGGTCGCCGCGACCGTGCCGGACGTCGAGGTCGTCGGCGAGCCCGAGCTGCGGCTCCCGCACATCGTCACGTTCTCCTGTCTCTATGCCGACGGCGAGGTCCTGCTGCACGCCCTCGACAAGGCGGGGTTCGCGGTGTCGTCCGGCTCCGCCTGCACCAGCGACACGCTGCGGCCCTCGCACGTCCTGGCCGCGATGGGCGTCCTCACCCACGGCAACGTGCGGGTGTCCCTGCACAGCGGCGTGTCCGCCGAGGACGTCCGGCGGTTCCTCGCGGTGCTGCCGGGCCTGGTCGCCGGCGTGCGGGCGGAGGTGGGCATGTGAGCCTGGTCGTCGAGGCGCTCGGGAAGCGCTGTCCCCTGCCGGTCGTCATGCTGGCGAAGCTCGCCGCGACCCAGCCGCCGGGCACCCGCATCGTGGTGCTCGCCGACGACCCGGCCGCAGCGATCGACATCCCGGCCTGGTGCCGGATGCGCGGGCACACGTTCGTCTCCACCGAGGGCGACCGTCATACTGTCGAAGTACGCTGATCCCGTCTCGCGTGGACTGGCAGCGGACACTACGGACGGTGGCCGTCTCGAAGATCGATTAGGACGCTTCGGGTAGGGTCAGAGAAAGCGGAGCCTGACACCGGCACCCGATCGATCCGTGCCTGTCACGCGGGACTGTCACGCGGGGCGCATGCGCTTGATCAGCAGGTATGCCTCGCAGCCGAGGCAGAGGCCGAAAACCGCGTTCAGGAATGCGGCGACCAGGGCGAACGACGCGCCCACGATGCCGAGCGCCGCCGGGCCGGCGAGGTAGCCGAGCACGGTGAGCACCGTGAAGAGCAGGCCGACGGCCTGGGCGAAGCGGACCGGGGCGCCGTCCTCCCGCTCGGCCGGCGGCGCGAGGCGCGGCGCGACGAGGTAGCGGTAGAGCAGTCCGTAAGGGGTCAGCCGCGGGTCGTACGCGCCGATGGCGAAGATCACAGCCTGGGCGAGGGCGAGCCAGCCGTTGCCGGTGAGCAGGACGACGACGAAGACGATCGTGGTCAGCCCGGCGGAGAACCGGGGGCCGCGCGGGTCGAGGGTCATGCGGCGAGCACCTCCGTGACGGTGGCGCGCAGCGCGGCCCGGTCGGGCACGCCGACGGTGCGCTGCGCGATGCGGCCGCCGCGGTCGACGACCAGCAGCGTCGGCAGGCGCCAGATGCCGAGGTCGCGGACGGCGTCGAGGTGCTCGTCGGCGTCGAGCTCGACGTGGCGGACCCCGGCGACGGCCGAGGCCAGGTCGGCGCAGACGGCGCGGACCTGGCGGCACGGCGCGCACGTCGCGGACGAGAAGTGCAGCAGGGTGACCGTGTCGCGGGCCGGGCCGAGCAGGCCCGCGGGCAGGTCACCCCCGGCCGCGCGGAGCTTGCCGTAGCGGGCCCGGTAGACGAGCCCGACCACGGTGGCGAGGGCGAGCAGCGCCACGACCACGATCGTCACAGCGGCAACTGTACGCCTTTCCCTACTGGACCGATAGGGATGGTTCAGGCGGGCAGGAAGGCGCGGATCTCGTCGGCGGCGGTGTCGCCGTACGACTCGGCGATGCGCTTCGTGAACTCGGCCGGCAGGATCTCGTACTCCTGCGGGCCGACGGTCTCCAGGACCAGCGCGGCGACCATCGAGCCGACCTGCGCGGCGCGCTCCAGGCCCAGGCCCCAGGACAGGGCGGCGAAGAAGCCGGCGCGGAAGCCGTCGCCGACACCGGTCGGGTCGTTGGCGACGACGCCCTTCGCGACCGGGACGTGGATCTCGGCGGGCAGGTCGCGGCCCCGGATGAGGGCGCCGTCCTTGCCGAGGGTGGTGACGAGGACGCCGACCTTGTCCAGCAGCGACTCGGTGGTCAGGCCCGTCTTCGACTCGAGGAGTTCCTTCTCGTAGTCGTTGGTCAGCAGATACGCCGCGCCGTCGATCAGCTTGCGGATCTCCTCGGCGGACATGCGGGCCAGCTGCTGGGAGCAGTCGGCGGCGAACGGCACGCCGAGCGCCCGCGCCTCCTCCGTGTGCCGGACCATCGCGATCGGGTCGTTGGCGCTGATCAGGACCAGGTCGATGCCGCCGACGCGGGTGTTGACCGGGGAGAGCTCGATGTTGCGGGCCTCCGACATCGCGCCTGCGTAGAACGACGCGATCTGGCACATGTCGTCGTCGGTCGTGCAGACGAAGCGGGCGGTGTGGGCGATCTCGCTCACGTACACCGAGTCGCAGTCGACGCCGTGGCGGGTCAGCCAGCTGCGGTAGTCGCCGAAGTCGGCGCCGACGGCACCCACGAGGATCGGCTTGAGGCCGAGCAGGGCCATCCCGTACGCGATGTTGGGGGCGATCCCGCCGCGGCGCACCGTGAGGTCGTCGACGAGGAACGACAGCGAGACCTTGTGCAGCTGGTCGGGCAGGAGCTGCTCAGCGAAACGGCCCGGGAAGTGCATCAGGTGGTCGGTCGCGATCGAGCCGGTGACGACGATCTTCATGGAAACCTCGGTCTCAAGACAACAGGGCCTGCACAGAGTAGTAGCCGCCCGGGCTAGGGGCGCGCTCGAGTCCCACAAGCTAGAAGCATCATCAAAAGCTCTTGATCAGCACAAAGCCGCCCTCCGAAGGCTCGGAGAGCGGCTCTGGAAAGCGGCTTAGTGGAAGGAGTCGCCGCAGGCGCAGGAGCCCTGGGCGTTGGGGTTGTCGATGGTGAAGCCCTGCGCGTCGATCCGGTCGGCGAAGTCGATCGTCGCGCCGGTGAGGTAGGGCACGCTCATGCGGTCGACGACGACCTCGAAGCCGTCGTAGGTGCTGACCTTGTCCCCGTCGAGCGAACGCTCGTCGAAGAAGAGCTGGTAGCGCAGGCCGGAGCAGCCGCCGGGCTGGACCGCGACGCGCAGCCGCAGGTCGTCCCGGCCTTCCTGCTCGAGCAGGCCCTTCACCTTGACAGCGGCTTCCTCGGTGAGGCCGATGCCGGCCGGGTTGTCCGTCTGAACAGGCTCGGCAAACTTCGAAGCGGTCACGATCAAGGCTCCCTGCGGTGATGTCTACAGTTCCATCGGATGCCAACGCGGAGGCGACCGACGGCATTCCCCCCCATAGTGACACGCTTTCGTGCTAGCGGCTCCACTGCAGAGCCAGGCGTTCCCCCAGTTCTCGCAGGCCGTCGGCCGGGTGGGCGAGCGCCCGTTCGACGCTGCCGAAGTGCTCGACCAGGGAGTGCGCCTCGGTGACGCCGATGCTGGCGGCCTCCCGGCGGCCCGCGTCGACCCGCCCGGCGACGACCACGCAGGGCACGCCGAGGTCCCGTGCGGCGTTCGCCACACCCGCCACGACCTTGCCGCGCAGGGACTGCTCGTCGAAGGCGCCCTCACCGGTCACGACCAGGGACACCTCCTCCAGTTCGGCGTCGAGGCGGGTCAGCTCGCGGACCAGGCCGACGCCTGAGGTGACCCGGCCGCCGAGGGCGAGCAGCGCGGCGCCGAGCCCGCCCGCGGCGCCCGCCCCGGGCAGGTCCGCGAGGCCCGCGGGAGCGCCGGGCAGCGTCCGCAGCACGTCGGCCCAGCGGGTCAGCGCCGCGTCGAGCTGGAACACGTCCTCCCTGGTGGCGCCCTTCTGCGGGCCGTAGACGGCGCTGGCACCGTGCAGCCCGAGCAGCGGGCTGTCCACGTCGGTGGCGGCCACGATCGAAGCGGACCGCAGCCTCGGCTCGCCGCCCAGCGCGGCACAGTCGATGAGGGCGGCTCCCCCGTACGGCAGCGCGTAGCCGGACGCGGACAGCGGCGCGGCGCCGAGCGCGGCGAGCAGGCCGGCGCCGCCGTCGTTGGTGCCGCTGCCACCGAGCCCGACGACCACCGTGGTGGCCCCGGCCTCGACGGCGGCGAGCAGCAGCGTGCCCAGCCCGAAGGTCGTGGTGTGCTTCGGGTCACGTTCGCCGCCGGCGAGCAGGTGCAGCCCGCACGTCTCGGCGC
This sequence comes from Dactylosporangium sp. NPDC051087, assembly GCF_055586325.1. Lineage (NCBI taxonomy): Bacteria > Bacillati > Actinomycetota > Actinomycetes > Micromonosporales > Micromonosporaceae > Dactylosporangium > Dactylosporangium sp. NPDC051087. The sequence goes on from NZ_JBVJIJ010000011.1 coordinate 106,441, forward strand.
TCTCCACGTACGCGGTGGTGCCGTCCAGCACCACATGGCCTTCGGCCGGGTGGCCGAGCGGGCCGGTGGCCGCGACCGTGAGGACGCGGGCGTGCGGCAGCGCGGCGGCCAGTACCCCCGCGAAACCCGGGCCTCCGTCCGACAGCGGCCGCAGGACCAGGTCGTCGCCGGGCTTGACCTTCAGCCAGCCGGCGGCGAACGCCTCGGCCGCGTCGACGGCCGGGATCGTCCCGGCGAACTTGTCCGGGCACACGAGGACGCGCATCCGGACATTGTCCACGTCACAGTTGCCTGGTAGTGCGGGCGTGGGACGATTGGGGGGTGACCTGGGCTGAACCATCGTCGACCGCCACCGCGCTGCTGCTCCTCGGCCGCGGCACCGACCCTGACACCGAGAAGGGTGTCGAGTGCCCCGGCGACCTGCCCGCACCGAGCGACCCCGGCCTCGTCGAGCGGGCGAGGGCCGCGAAGGCCGCCCTCGGTGACCGCGTCTTCGTGCTCGGCCACCACTACCAGCGCGACGAGGTGATCCAGTTCGCCGACGTGACCGGCGACTCGTTCAAGCTGGCACGGGAGGCCGCCGCCCGGCCCGACGCCGAATACATCGTGTTCTGCGGCGTGCACTTCATGGCCGAGAGCGCCGACATCCTGACCTCCGACTCGCAGCGGGTCGTGCTGCCGGACCTGGCCGCGGGCTGCTCGATGGCCGACATGGCCGCGCTCGTCCAGGTGGAGAAGGCGTGGGAGCACTTCACCGCGCTCGGCATCGCCGGTGACGTGGTGCCGGTCACGTACATGAACTCGACCGCCGACATCAAGGGCTTCGTCGGGCGCAACGACGGCGTGGTGTGCACGTCGTCCAACGCGGAGACGGCGCTGAAGTGGTCGTTCGAGCGCGGCTCGAAGGTGTTCTTCCTGCCCGACCAGCACCTGGGCCGCAACACGGCCGTGTTGAAGATGGGCATGAGCCTCGCCGACTGCGTGTTGTACGACCCGCACAAGCCCGGCGGCGGGCTGACCGACCAGCAGCTGCGCGACGCGAAGATGATCCTGTGGCGCGGGCACTGCTCGGTGCACGGCCGCTTCACCCTCGACAGCGTCCGTGACGTGCGCGAGCGGGTCCCGGGCGTCAACGTGCTGGTGCACCCGGAGTGCAAGCACGAGGTCGTCACGGCCGCCGACCACGTCGGCTCGACCGAATACATCATCCGCATGATCGAGGCGGCGCCGGCCGGCTCGGCGTGGGCGGTCGGGACCGAGCTCAACCTGGTCCGCCGGCTCGCGCTCGCCCACCCGGACAAGCAGATCATGTTCCTGGACCGCAACGTCTGCTACTGCTCGACGATGAACCGCATCGACCTGCCGCACCTCGTGTGGGCCCTGGAGGAGCTCGTCGCCGGCCGCGTGCCCAACGAGATCACCGTCGACGCCGACACCGCGCATTTCGCCAGGGTCGCGCTCGACAGGATGCTCGCACTGCCGTAGGGGACCGTCCGATCACCCTCCGGTCACGCTGAGTGGCGGCCGGGGGGTGATCGCTGTCGGAGTCACGTCTTCGTGCCATGACGGACGTGCGGTCTGCGCTCGCATGCCGTAGATGTGGTTATGCTGCTGCGCGGGTTCACGCTCCGTCAGCACATCTGCCTTCAATCCCTGCCTGCAGGAGGGTCTTTCCGTGACCAACTACGACGCCGGTGACGTCCTCACCGTGCACGGCGGCGCGCCGCTCAACGGCGAGCTGCGGGTGCGCGGCGCCAAGAACCTCGTGTCCAAGGCGATGGTCGCGGCGGTGCTGGGCGAGACCCCGAGCACGCTGTTCGACGTGCCGGCGATCCGCGACGTCGAGGTGGTCACCGGTCTGCTGGAGCTGCACGGGGTGAAGGTGACCCGCGGCCCGCTCGACGGCGAGCTGCACTTCGACACCTCCGACGTCGAGTCGGCCAACGTCGACGAGATCAACGTGCACGCCGGCTCCAGCCGCATCCCGATCCTGTTCTGCGGGCCGCTGCTGCACCGCCTCGGCCACGCGTTCATCCCCGACCTCGGCGGCTGCAACATCGGCGGCCGGCCCATCGACTTCCACATCCAGGCGCTGCGCGAGTTCGGCGCGGTCGTGGAGAAGTCCGAGAAGGGCATGGACATCACCGCGCCCAACGGGCTGCACGGCGCCAAGCTGGAGCTGCCGTATCCGAGCGTCGGCGCGACCGAGCAGATCCTGCTCACGGCCGTGCGCGCCGAGGGCGTCACCGAGCTGCGCAACGCCGCGGTCGAGCCGGAGATCATCGACCTCATCTGCGTGCTGCAGAAGATGGGCGCGATCATCAAGGTGCACACCGACCGGGTGATCGAGATCCAGGGTGTACCGCGGCTCACCGGCTACACGCACCGCCCGATCCCGGACCGGATCGAGGCGGCCAGCTGGGGCGCGGCGGCCCTCGCCACCCGCGGCGACGTGTTCGTCCGCGGCGCCCGGCAGGCCGACATGATGACGTTCCTCAACCTGTTCACCTCGGTCGGCGGCGCGTTCGAGATCGACGACACTCCGGGCGTGGGCGGCATCCGCTTCTGGCACCCGGGCGGCGAGCTCAACGCCGTCGCGATGGAGACCGACGTCCACCCGGGCTTCATGACCGACTGGCAGCAGCCGATGGTCGTGGCGCTCACCCAGGCCCGCGGGCTGTCGATCGTGCACGAGACGGTGTACGAGCGGCGCCTCGGCTACACCGCCGCGCTCAACCAGATGGGCGCCACCATCCAGACCTACCGGGAGTGCCTGGGCGGGACGCCGTGCCGCTTCGGCCGCCGCAACTTCATGCACTCCGCGGTCATCGCCGGCCCGTCCAAGCTGCACGCCGCCGACCTGGTGATCCCCGACCTGCGGGCCGGGTTCAGCCACCTGATCGCGGCCCTGGCCGCCGAGGGCACGTCCCGCGTGTACGGCGTGAAGCTCATCCAGCGCGGCTACGAGGACTTCGAGGGCAAGCTCAACGGCCTCGGCGCCCACGTCGAGCTGGGCTGACGCGGATCCGCGCGGCGGGCGCCCCGAGCGTTGGGACGCCCGCCTACTGTCCGCTACCCTTCACGGCGTGCCGTCGTTGTTTTCCCGTAAGTCAGCAGAGCCCGCCGAGGCGCCCGCCGCCGAGCCCGAGGCGTCCGAGGTCGCGAGCGGTAAGCGCCAGACGCTGAGCAAGCGCGACCTGGGCAAGACCACCCCGAAGCGGGTCGTGGCCGGCCGGCGCGTCGCCGAGCCGCCCGCGGCGAACCGGCGCGAGGCCGCCAAGAAGATGCGGGAGCGGCAGCGGGCCGAGCGGCTCGAGGCCCGCGAGGGCATGGCCAACGGCGAGGAGCGCTACCTGCTCCCCCGCGACAAGGGCCCCGAGCGGCGCCTGGTGCGCGACATCGTCGACTCCCGGCGGACCATCGGCACGTTCTTCTTCGGCACCACGTTCGTGGTGATGCTCGTGGGCTTCAACCGCAACCTCAACCCGAGCATCTACTTCGCCGCCAACGCCCTCTTCGGGGTCATGGCGGTCGCGACCGCGATCGACAGCTTCCTGATCTCCCGCACCATCAAGCGGCTCGTCAAGGAGCGCTTCCCCAGCTCGACCGAGAAGCTCGGCCGGCTGTACTTCTACGCGATCATGCGGGCCATCTCGTTCCGCTTCATCCGCAACCCGAAACCGCAGGTGAAGGTCGGCGCCAAGATCTGACCTCCGCACAGCGGGCGGATCAGGCCGGCCGGGCGGCGACGGGGCGACAACGATTCGGCGGCGGCGCCCCGCCCTACGGTGGCGTTGGACGGCTCCTAAGCCGTACCCTCCCTTCGCGACCGGACCACGATTTCACCGGGTAGGCGTGCGGCGAGCGCCGGTGCATGATGGTGCCGGAGCGGGGCGAGGAGAGCGAAGCTGTGAGCGACGAGTACCCGGGGGAAGAGCCGGGAACCGCCGCGCCCACCTGGGCCGCAGTGCCGACGATGCCGTGGGGCCGGGTGCCGGAGCAGCGCCGCGACGAGCAGTCGCCGCAGGGCCGCGGCGGGCCTGAGCACCAGGGCGGCGAGCAGCGGGGCGACGACCCGTCCGGCCGCCGCGGGCAGGGCCGGCAGTATGGCGACCCACGCTTCTCCGGCGACCCGCGCACGGCCGACCCGCGCGGCGGCGACTTCCGCGGCGGGCCCGGCGACCCGCGCACCGGCGACCCGCGCACCGGCGATCCACGCTCCGGCGATCCACGCTCCGGTGATCCACGGTCCGGCGACCCGCGTGGCGGCGACTTCCGCGGCGGGCCCGGCGACGAGCGCGGCCGCCAGCACGGCGCGCCGCAGCCGCGGTGGGCGCAGGGGCCGCAGCAGGGTGGCTATCCGGTGCAGCACCCCGGTCAGCACGGGCATCCCGGCCAGCAGCCGCCGCAGGGGTACCAGCCGCCGCCGGTCCCCCAGCAGGGGCGTCCTCAGCAGGGCGGGTATCAGGGCCAGCCGCACCCGCAGCAGGGCTACCCGCAGGGCCGGCACCCGCAGCAGGGGCGCGACGACCGGCGCGGCTACGACGCCCCGCACGACGACCGGCGCGGCTATGACGGCCCGCGTGACGACCGGCGCGGCTACGACGGCCCCTACGAGCGCGGGCACGACGGCCGGCGCGGCTACGACGCCCCGCACGACGACCGGCGCGGGTACGACGCCCCGCACGACGACCGGCGCGGCGACCCGCGGCGCGGCTATGACGGTCCCTATGACGACCGGCGTGGGTACGACGGCCCGCCGGCCGGGCACGGGCGTCCCCAGCAGCAGGGGCACGGCCGGCCGCGCAACCCCGCCCTGGACGAGCCGACCGACGAGGTCCCCCGGGTGCGCCGCGGTGCCGCCGGGACGGCCGCCCCGGCCGGTCAGGCCGGCGCGGGCCGGGCCACGGTCTACGGCGCCCCGCCGCCGGTCGACGCGCCGATGAGCGCACCGCCGGCCGGGACGACGTACGGCGGTCAGGGCCGCTCCACGGTCTACGGCACCCCGGCCCAGCACACGGCCCCGCCCTCGCACGGCGGTCCGGGTCAGCAGGGCGCGCCGCCGCAGGGACGCACGTACGGCGCACCGCAGCAGGGCGCGCCGGCCGCACGGACGTACGGCGCGCCGGTCCAGCCCGAGCCGGTCCACGGCGACCAGGGCATGGCGAACCGGCCGGTGTCCGCCGCACCCGTGTCGTCGGCGCCGGTCTCGGCAGCCCCGGTCTCGGCGGCTCCGGTGTCCTCGGCGCCGCATCCGCCGGCGGCCGGCCACGACTGGCAGGACGACCTGGGCAACCGGCCGGTGTCCTCGGCCCCGAGCTGGAATGCCGACCCCGGCAACCACCCCGTGTCGTCCGCACCCGTTTCGGCCGCACCTGTCTCGTCGGCTCCCGTGTCCGCCGCTCCCGTGTCGTCCGTCCCCGTGTCGGCCGCCCCGGTCTCCGCCGCGCCGGTCTCGGTGGCCCCCGTCTCCGCCGTGCCGGCCCAGGCCACACCGCCTCACGCGGGGCCGTCCCACGCCGGGCCGTCCCCCGCCGGGCCGCCCCAGGGGCCGCCCCACGCAGGGCCGGCGCAGGGCCTGGTGCCGGAGCAGGCGGGGCCGCCGGCGGTCGAGCAGCTGCCCGCCGACGAGCTCCTTCCGGTGACCGTGCGGCCGATGAGCGCACCGCCGCTGGACGCGCCGGACGCGCCGTTCAACGCCTTCGGGCCCGCCGGAGGCGCGGCACCGGAGGCGCAGGCGGTGGACGTACCGGCGCAGCCGCCCGAAGCCGAGGGAGCCGCCGCGGTGCAGCAGACGGCGATGGACGCCTACCGCTCCGCGCCGCTGACCGGTGCCGGGGTCGACGGGCTGCAGGCGACGGGCTACCTGCCGATCGTGCGGCCCGGCGCGGAAGGGTTCCCGGCCGAGCTCGCGGCGCTGCTGCCGGCCTCGCCGGCGCCCGCAAGGAGCGAGACCCGCGGCGAGACCCCGGGCGAGGCGAAGGCCGAGGACACCGCGGGACCCGACCCGGAGCAGGTCCTCGCCGGCTACGTGTGGCGCTTCGACCCCGACACGCTGCGTGAGCAGATCGAGGGCGACGAGGTGCAGGAGCTCACCGAGATCCGCGACTCGCTGACCACGAAGCTGAACCGCGTCGAGGACAACCCGACCCGGGCCCGGCTGCTGAGCCTGCGCGCCGTGGTGTCGCGGATCCTCGGCGACCTGCCGAAGGCGTTCGCCGACGGCAAGCTCGCCCTCGCGCACGCCGAGGCCACCGGTGAGCTGCGCCGCATCGCGATCGCCCAGGCGCGGCTCGCGCACGTGCTGCAGTGGCGGGAGGAGTTCGAGGAGGCCGACCGGCTGTTCACGCTCGCCAACTCCAGCGAGCTGCCGGACCGGCTGCGGGCCACCATGCACCAGCACGCCGGCAAGTGCGCCTACGACCAGGGCCGGTACATGGAGGCCTGCAACCACTTCGAACGGGCCCTCGACCTGCGCAAGGAAGAAGACCCTGAGCTCATCGCGCAGACCGAGCTGGCCCTCGATGCGGTGTTCCGGCGGGTCGCGGAGAAGGGCTGGGGGCCGTACCCGCGCAGCCGCGAGGACATCCTGCAGATCCGCAGGTCACCGGCGCCGGCGTTCGACGAGCAGACCCAGCGCTGGGGCTACATCGAGCCCGACGGCAACTTCTGCATCGGGCCCGGGTACCTCGACGTGCAGCCGTTCCGCGACGGCGTCGCCTGGGTGCAGCGGCAGGGGTCGCAGAACTGGGAGCTCATCGACGACACCGGCAAGCTGCTCATCGAGCCGGCCGCCGGGTACCTCGGCGTCGGCAGCTTCTCCGACGGCGTCGCCTGGGTGTCGCGGGACGGCACCAACCGGTGGATCGCGATCGACAAGACCAACGCGGTGCTGATCTCGACCGGGTTCGACGACGTCCGGCCGTTCCGGCGGGGAGTCGCGGCGGTCCGGCGGGGCGAGCACTGGGGCGCCGTCGACAGCATCGGCCGGGTCGTCGTGTCGTTCCAGTACGACGGGTTCGCCACGGCGCTGCTCGACGGCCGGTACATCGACGGCTTCAGTGACGAAGGTCTCGCCGTGGTGTCCCTCGACGGGCGCAAGGGGGTCGTGGACCGGTCCGGGCGCGTCCTGGTGCCACCGATCCACCACACGCTGATGATCCACCCGGTCGCGTTCCTGATCGCGGACGACTCGCAGCGCTGGGGCGCGCTCGACCGGCGCGGCCGGACCGTGATCGAGGCCACGTTCCCGAGCCGGATGGGCGTGACTGACGAGATCGACCGGCTGCTCGCCGACACCCGGCCGGTCATGTAGTTGTACGGCCGGCCGTCCGGTCCTGTAAGCAAGAGGGTATGGAGTTTCGTCACCTCGGCCGGTCCGGGATGCTCGTCAGCGAGATCTCGTACGGCAACTGGATCACCCACGGCTCGCAGGTCGAGGCGGAGCAGGCGACCGCCTGCGTGCACGCCGCCCTCGACCTCGGCATCACCACCTTCGACACCGCCGACGTCTACGCCGGCACCCGGGCGGAGGTCGTGCTCGGCGACGCGCTGAAGGGTCAGCGCCGCGAGGGCCTGGAGATCTTCACCAAGGTCTACTGGCCGACCGGTCCCGGCCGCAACGACCGTGGCCTGTCCCGCAAGCACATCATGGAGTCGATCGACGGCTCGCTGCGGCGGCTGCAGACCGACTACGTCGACCTGTACCAGGCACACCGCTACGACTACTCGACGCCGCTCGAGGAGACGATGGAGGCGTTCGCCGACGTCGTGCGCAGCGGCAAGGCGCACTACATCGGCGTCTCCGAGTGGCGGGCCGACGAGATCCGCGCCGCCGCCGCGCTGGCCCGGGAGCTGCGCGTCCAGCTGGTGTCCAACCAGCCGCAGTACTCGGCGCTGTACCGGGTCATCGAGGCCGAGGTCGTCCCGGCGTCCGAGGAGCTCGGCATCGGGCAGATCGTGTGGTCGCCGCTCGCCCAGGGTGTCCTGACCGGCAAGTACCAGCCGGGTCAGCCGCCGCCGGCGGGGTCGCGGGCCACCGACGAGAAGTCGGGCGCCAACTTCATCTCCGGGCTGCTGCGCGACGAGGTCCTCACCGCCGTCCAGCAGCTCAAGCCGCTCGCCGAGCAGGCCGGGCTGACGATGGCGCAGCTCGGTGTGGCGTGGGTGCTGCAGAACCCGAACGTGTCCTCGGCGATCGTCGGGGCGACCCGGCCGGAGCAGCTGCAGGACAACGTGAAGGCGGCGGGCGTGAAGCTCGACGCGGAGCTGCTCAAGCGCATCGACGAGGTCCTCGACGCGGTCGTGGAGCGGGACCCCGGCAAGACGCAGAGCCCGGCCAAGCGGCCGTGATCGGGTGTGGCCCCCTGCTCGCAGGGGGCCACGCTCACGACCAGAACCTGAAGAGCTGGAAGCCGGTGCTGACCTCGCGCTGCGGCAGGCCGAGCACGTCGCCGATGCCCAGGACGACGGTGAAGAACCAGTCGTTGATGACCGGCGACCACAGCAGCGCGATGAGCAGCAGCATCCCGTAGGGCGCGACGTGGTTGAAGCCGCGCTGCCACTGCGGGCTCAGCCACGGGAAGAGCAGGTTGCCGCCGTCGACGCCCGGCATCGGCACGAAGTTGAGGATGCTCGCCGTCAGCTGCAGGAACGCCAGGAACGCCAGGCCGGCCCAGAACGCCGGGTCGCCGCCGTTGTCCATGCCCAGCGCGAACGGCAGGACCAGCACGACGGCGAGCACCATGTTGGTGGCCGGCCCGACGAAGCTGATCAGGCTGTCCATGAAGCGGCTGCGGATCGCCGCGTGGTTGACCCAGACCGCCCCGCCCGGCAGGCCGATGCCGCCGATCAGCAGGAACACGACCGGCAGCACGATCGACAGCAGCGGGTGCGCGTACTTCATCGGGTCGAGTGTCAGATAGCCACGGTGCGCCACGTCATGATCGCCACCCTTGAAGGCGACCAGGGCGTGCGCGTACTCATGCAGGCACAGCGAAACGGTCCAGCCGGTCGCGACGAAGAGGAACACGTCGATCCCCGGGTCGCCGAACCCGGTCCACGTCAGCCATCCGGAGATGACGAACGCCGCGAGGATCCCGAGAAACAGCGCGCTCGGCCGGAACGCCTCCCGGGGCAGTCCCCCGACCCGGCCCGGCGACCGGCCGAACGCCATCGCCGTCAGCCCCCCGCCGGCAGGAGGCTCATCTTGTACTCCGTGCGCTCGTCCTCGGCCAGGATCGCGGTCGTCGCACCCTTGGCGACCAGCTCACGCCAGCTCTGGCCAAGCCAGGACTCCGCGTCGGACTGGCTGGAAAACGCCTCGTTCGGGCCGTCGACCGTCCGGCTCTCAGCGTCTTCGAACTGCCATGTCCACGCCATCAGTCACGCTCCCGTCCCAGGTAGGTAGTTTCGAGCGTATCGGGCTGACGCCGATGTGCCGATGCCGCCCACCGGAAAGTGAACCCCTGGCCATAAAGTACGGGGCATGCGGTTGCTGGTGCTCGGTGGAATCCGGTCCGGGAAGTCGGAAGTAGCGGAGTCGCTCGTCGCGGACGCGGAGCGGGTGCGCTACGTCGCGACCGCGCCGGAGCATCCCGGTGGACTCCCTGACGAGGCGTGGTCGGCGCGGCTGACCCGGCACCGGGCCAGGCGTCCCGCCGGCTGGAGCACCGAGGAGGTCGGCGCCGAGCCGGACCGCCTCGCGGACCTCCTGCACAGCGCGAAGCCCGAGGACGTCCTGCTCGTCGACGACCTGGGCGGATGGCTCACGGCGATGTTCGACGCGGCCGGCGACTGGGCCGACCCGGGCGCCCTCGACAGCCGGATCACGGCGCTCGGCGACGCGGTGCGGGCCTGCCCGGCCGCGCTGCTGGTGCTGGTCGCCCCCGAGGTCGGGTTGGCCCTGGTACCGACGACGCAGGCCGGCCGCACGTTCGCCGACGCCAACGGGCTGCTCAACCAGCGGGTCGCGGCGGCCAGCGACGGCGTCGCGATGGTCGTCGCCGGGGAGGTCACCTGGCTGCGCGGCGGCTCGGAGGTCGGCCACGCCGGCGGCCGGTTCGTGCCCGCCCCCGCGCCCGCCCCGTTCGAGTTCTCCGGCACCGTCGCCGGCGCGGTCCTGTCGACCGCCGACAGCGGCGAGACCCTGTCGTTCCAGCCGGGCATGGAGCTGCCGCTGCCCGACGAGTCGACCGCGGCCGAGGCCGGCGAACGGCTCCTCACCCTCCGCCTCAACGGCGCGGGCCTGGGCGGGCTCGTGCCCGTCGTCCGCTTCGCCGGCGGCACCCAGGGCCGGCCCGACCCGCGCCCCTGGCAGCGGCCGCGGGTCCTCGTCCTGCGCGGCGACCGGACCGGGGGGTTCGCCGCGGGCGACTCGGCCGCCGCCGCCGACCGGCGCCTCGAGGACGTCGTGGAGGGCACCGGCACCCTGGCCGTGCTCGCCGCGACCGCCGGGGCCAGCGTCCAGGCGATCGACTGCCCGGAGGCGGGCCCGGCCGAGCTGCACGACGCCCTCGACGACAGCAGCGTCGACGCGGCTCTGACGCTCGGCTGGCGGCTCGCCGACGCCGCCGCCAACGAGGGCGTCGACGTGCTCGTCCTCGCCGCGTGCGGGGCCGGCTCCGACGCGGCCGCCGCGGCGATCGTCGCCGTCCTCACCGGCGGTGAGCCGGCCGCGATGCTCGGGCGGGTCGTCGACGCGTCCGGCTTCGTCAACGACGCCGCCTGGATCCGCAAGGTCGCCGCCGTCCGCGACGCCCGGCACCGCATCCGCGCCCGCAGCCGCGAGCCGCACACCGTCCTGTCGATGCTCGGCGGCGGCGACATCGCGGTCGCCACCGGCATCCTCCTCGGCGCCGCGTCCCGCCGCCTGCCCGTCATGATCGACGGCCCGGTCGGCGTCGCCGCGGGCCTCGTCGCCCGCGACTACGGCGCGCAGACCCGGCACTGGCTGCTCATGGCCGACCACGGCGAGAACCCGACGGTGAAGCTCGCCGCCGACGTGCTCGGGGTCGCCCCCTTCCTGCAGCTCAAGCTGGCACTCGGCGAGGGCGGCACGTCGCTGATGGCGCTGCCGCTGATCAACACGGCGCTCACGCTGGCCGCGGCGACCCCGCCCCGCGAGCCGGTCGCCGAGCCGGAGGACGGGCTCACCGAGCAGGAGCGGATCGAGGCGGAGATCCAGCGGGTCGTCGCCGACTCCCCCACCGCCGAGATGCCCTACGTGAAACCGTCGTGGGAGGCCTGAGGCTCGCCCTGACCCTCTTCACCGTCGCCCCGGCCGGCGTCGCCCGCTTCGACCGGGCGACGGCCCGCACGGCGATGGCGCTGGCGCCGCTGGTCGGCGTCCTGCTGGGGGGTGTCCTGGGCGGCCTCGCGCTCGGGCTCCGCCTCGGCGGCGGGTCGCCCCTGATGGCGGCCGCGGCGACGGTGGCGCTGGCGGCGGTGTGCACCCGTGCCCTGCACCTGGACGGCCTCGCCGACACCGCCGACGGTCTCGGCTCGTACCAGCCCGCCGGCAAAGCGCTCGACATCATGAAAAAGTCGGATATCGGACCGTTCGGCGTGGTGGCGATCGTGGCCGTCCTGCTGCTCGACGTGGCCGCCCTGACCAGCGTCTACGCCCGCCCGTGGCCGGAGGCCCTCGCACTGGTCGCGGCGGGCACCGCCGCCGGCCGCCTCGGCGCCACCGTCGCCTGCCGCGCCGGCCTGCCCGCGGCCCGCCCGGACGGCCTCGGCGCCCTGGTCGCGCAGACCCTGCCGCGCACCGCCGTCGCCCTGGTCACGCTGCTCGTCGCCGCGGCCGCCGCCCTGGCCGACCCGGTCCGCGGCCCCCTGGCGGTCCTGCTGGCCGCGGCCGCCGCCTGGGCCCTCACCCGCCACGCGCACCGCCGTCTCGGCGGCGTCACCGGCGACGTGATCGGCGCGGCGGTGGAGCTGGCCACGATGACCGCCTGGCTGGTCCTCGCCACCGCCCCCTGACCCAGTCACGCGTCCGCGCAGCCCGCGGCCGGGGGCGGGTGGGACCACCTGCCGGCGGCCCCACCCGGACCACGGCTCAGCGCACGTTCGACGGCACGAACGGCGGCTTCACGACGCGGACCTGCGAGCGGCGGCCGCGGACGTCGAGGGCGACCTCCGCGCCCTCGGCGACGCCCGCGGCGGTGTCGATCAGGGCGAGCCCGATGCCGACCTTGCGGGTCGGTGAGAAGGTGCCGCTGGTGACCTCGCCGATGGCCGTGTCGCCGTCGGCCGCCAGGACGCTCATGTGGGCGCGCGGGATGCCCCGGTCCAGGGCCTCGATGCCCCACAGGAGGCGGCGCGGGCCGGCCGCCTTCTCCGCCAGGAGCGCGTCACGGCCCCAGAACTGGTCCTTGCCCCAGCCGACGGCCCAGCCGGACCGGGCCTGGACGGGGGTGATGGACAGCGACAGGTCCTGGCCGTGCAGCGGGTAGCCCATCTCGGTGCGCAGCGTGTCGCGGGCGGCGAGGCCGCACGGGCGGGCACCGCCCTCGACGATCGCGTCCCAGAGGCCGTGGGCGTCGTGGGAGGGCACGACCAGCTCATAGCCGTGCTCGCCGGTGTACCCGGTGCGGCACACGACCACGTCATGGCCGTTGAAGGCCGAGACGGTGAAGCTCATGTAGTCGTGGCCGGTGGGCAGGCCGAGGCCGGCGAGCAGCTCCGCGGAGCGGGGGCCCTGCACGGCGAGGACGGCGAAGAGCTCGTGCTGGTCGACCACGCTGATGCCGGTCGGCGCGGCCGCGACGAGGCGGCTGACCACCTCGGCGGTGTTCGCCGCGTTCGGGATGAGGAACACGTCGTCGTCGCCGAACCGGTACGCGATGAGGTCGTCCACCACGCCACCGTCCTCGGACAGGCACAGGGTGTACTGGGCCTGACCTGCGGCGATACGATTGAGGTCGTTGCTGAGGCAGCGGTTGACGAAGTCGGCCGCGCCGCGGCCGCGCACGCGGGCCTTGCCCAGGTGCGACACGTCGAACACGCCGGCGTCCTCGCGGACCGCCGTATGCTCCTTGAGCACGCCGCCTCCGGCGTATTCCAGCGGCATGTCCCAGCCACCGAACGCCGCGAACTTGGCACCGAGCGCCGCATGGCGGTGATACAACGCGGGGTGCCGCAAGGGTTGCGTCATGCCCGCAACCTATCGCGTTGGTTATCGTGTCCAGCACCCGATTCGGCGGCATGCTGAAGGTGCGGTACCACCGCAGCCGACGCTGACGCAGAACACCACCAGTGATGTGGAGCCCGAGTGACCGCCCTGAACCTGGTCGACACCGACCCCGCCGAACTCGCCGTCGACGCCGTGGTCGTCGGTGTGTACGCACATGACGGCGGTGGCGCCAAGCTGCTGCTCGCCTCCGGCGCCGAGAGCGTCGCGGCGGCGTTCAGCGACCGGCCGGGCGGCGGGCTGGCGGAGACGCTGCACGTGCTCGGCGCGACCGGCGCGGTCGGCGAGGTGACGAAGGTCGCCGCGTTCGGTGCCGTGACGGCGCCGCTGGTCGTGGCGGTCGGGCTCGGCGCGGAGCCGTCGGGTGCCGCGCCGGCGGCGGAGACGCTGCGCCGGGCCGCCGGTGCCGCGACCCGCGCCCTGGCGGGGTCGGCGTCGGTGGCGCTCGTGCTGCCGCTGTCGGACCGCGACGTGCCCACCGACGACGAGCTGACCGCCGGTGTGCGGGCCGTCGCCGAGGGGGCGGCGCTGGGGGCGTACCGCTTCGACGGCTACAAGACGAAGCCGTCCGCGGCGCGCCGCGACCCGGTCCGCAAGGTCGTCGTGCACGTGCCCGACGCCACGGCGAAGCTCGCCAAGGCGGCGGTGAAGCGGTCCGGCACGGTCACGGCGGCGGTGACCCGCACCCGCGACTGGATCAACACCGCGCCCAACGACCTGCGGCCGCCGCAGTTCGCCGAGCAGGCCGCCGAGGCCGCGACGGCGGCGCAGCTGGACGTCACCGTCCTGGACGAGAAGGCCCTCGCGAAGCAGGGTTACGGCGGCATCCTCGCCGTCGGGCTGGGATCGGCCGCCGCGCCGCGGCTGGTGCGCATCGCGTACGAGCCGGCGGGCGCGACCCGCCGGGTGGCGCTGGTCGGCAAGGGCATCACGTTCGACACCGGCGGCGTGTCCATCAAGCCGGCCGCGGGCATGTGGGAGATGAAGTCCGACATGTCGGGCGCGGCGGCGGTCGTGTCGACGATGATCGCGATCGCGGCGCTGAAGCCGAAGGTTGCCGTCGTCGCGTACGCGCCGATGGCCGAGAACATGGCGTCCGGCAGCGCGTACCGGCCGGGCGACGTCGTGACGATGTACAACGGGCACAAGGTCGAGGTGCTCAACACCGACGCCGAGGGCCGCATGATCCTGGGCGACGCGATCGCCCGCGCCTGCGAGGACGAGCCCGACTACCTGTTCGAGGTGTCGACGCTGACCGGCGGGCAGGTCATCGCGCTCGGCAAGCGGATCGCCGGGGTCATGGGCACGCCTGAGCTGTGCGAGCGGGTCCGCGACGCGGGCGGGCGGACCGGTGAGCCGGCGTGGCCGATGCCGCTGCCGGACGACGTGCGCCAGGGCATGGACTCCGAGGTCGCCGACATCTCGCAGGTCAACGCGGGCATGGACCGGGCCGGGCACATGCTGCAGGGCGGCGTGTTCCTGTCCGAGTTCGTCGCCGAGGGTGTCCAGTGGGCGCACATCGACATCGCCGGTCCGAGCTACCACTCCGGCGAGGCGTTCGGCTACTGGGCGAAGGGCGGCACCGGCGTGCCGGTGCGCACCCTCATCAGCCTGGTCGAGGAGATCGCCGCGGAAGCCTAGGGCTGCTTGTTGCGGGCGTTGTAGTCGCGCATCCGCTGCGGGTAGCCGACCAGGGCGACGTCGTAGATCGGCATGCTCAGCCGGTGCGCGAACTGCCGTGCCGCCTGAGGGTCGTCCACGCGGCGGCGGGTCCACTCGCCGTCGTGTGCGATCAGCAACAGTGTCGTTTCTGTCACTGTGGTGCGGGGCTCGATGAACCCTTCGACGCCCCGCCGAGACCGCACGAACTCCTCCAGATGCCGCAGCGCTTCGCGGCTCGAACTGCGTCCACCTGCGGCGGGTCTACTCCGGCGGAACCAGGCCACGATCCGTTTCCCTCCCCGTGAAGATCCCGCGGCGATCCCGTGCGACCGGGCACCCGGCGTGCGCCGTCGGGGCACCTACCGTCGCAGGCGGACAAGGGTGGTGACAAGATGGCCAAGGATCGTCATGCCATCACGGACCCAACAGGTCCGTGCATCACCTGGGAGAATTCGTGAGCGACCCACACGCCAACTCCTTCGACGTCCTGATCCTGGGCGGCGGCAGCGGCGGCTACGCGGCGGCGTTCCGCGCGGCGCAGCTCGGCCTGTCCGTCGGCCTGGTCGAGAAGGACAAGCTCGGCGGCACCTGCCTGCACCGCGGCTGCATCCCGACCAAGGCGCTGCTGCACGCCGGTGAGGTCGCCGACGCGGCCCGCGAGGCGGAGCAGTTCGGCGTCCTGGCGACGCTCAACGGCGTCGACATGAAGGCGGTCAACGCCTACAAGGACGGCGTCATCAGCAAGCTCTACAAGGGGCTGCAGGGCCTGGCGAAGGCCCGCAAGGTGACGCTGATCGAGGGCGAGGGCCGGCTCGTCGCCGCCGACACGGTCGAGGTGTCCGGCACGCGGTACAAGGGCAAGAACGTCGTCCTGGCGACGGGTTCCTACAGCAAGACCCTCCCCGGCCTGGAGGTCGACGGCGAGCGGGTGCTCACGAGCGAGCACGCCCTGGCCCTGGACCACGTGCCCGCGTCGGCGGTGATCCTCGGCGGCGGTGTGATCGGCTGCGAGTTCGCCAGCGCGTGGAAGTCCTTCGGGGTCGACGTGACGATCGTCGAGGCCCTCCCGCGGCTCATCGCGGTCGAGGACGAGGCGAGCTCCAAGGCCCTGGAGCGGGCGTTCCGCAAGCGCGGCGTCAAGTTCAAGGTCGGCAAGCCGTTCGAGAAGGTCGAGCGCAGCGGCGACGGCATCAAGGTGACGATCCAGGGCGGCGAGACGATCGAGGCGGAGCTGCTGCTCGTCGCCGTCGGCCGTGGCCCGACGACGGCCGGCCTCGGCTACGAGGAGCAGGGCGTGAAGATGGAGCGCGGGTTCGTCATCACCGACGAGCGCCTGCGCACCAGCGTCCCCGGCGTCTACGCCGTCGGCGACATCGTGCCCGGCGTCCAGCTCGCGCACCGCGGCTTCCAGCAGGGCATCTTCGTCGCCGAGGAGATCGCCGGGCAGCACCCGCAGGTGATCGACGAGGCCGGCATCCCCCGCGTGACGTATTCCGAGCCGGAGGTCGCGTCCGTCGGGCTCAACGAGTCGAAGGCCCGCGAGCTGCACGGCGACAAGATCGAGGTGCTGCAGTACGACCTGTCGGGCAACGGCAAGAGCCAGATCCTGAAGACCGCCGGCTTCGTGAAGCTGGTCCGGGTCAAGGACGGCCCCGTCGTCGGCGTCCACATGGTGGGCGCGCGCGTGAGCGAGCTGATCGGTGAGGGCCAGTTGATCTACAACTGGGAGGCCTTCCCGGGCGACGTCGCCCCGCTCGTGCACATGCACCCCACGCAGAACGAGGCGATCGGTGAGGCGTTCCTGGCGCTCGCCGGCAAGCCGCTGCACGTCCACTGATCATCTGGGACCCGACCGTCAAACGCACCGTTCGAGGAGACTGTTCATATGCCGGTATCGGTCACCATGCCCCGGTTGGGCGAGAGCGTCACTGAGGGCACCGTCACCCGCTGGTTGAAGGCTGAGGGCGACCAGGTGGAGGCCGACGAGCCGTTGCTCGAGGTCTCCACCGACAAGGTCGACACGGAGATCCCGTCACCGGCGGCCGGGGTGCTCACGCGCATCGTGGTGCAGGAGGACGAGACCGCCGAGGTCGGCGCCGAGCTCGCCGTCATCGGCGACGCCGGCGACGCGCCCGCCGCCGCCGAGCCCGCTCCGGCGGAGGCCGCCGAGGAGCCCGCCGCGGAGGAGCCCGCCGAGGAGCCCGCCGCCGAGGCCGAAGCGCCGGCCGAAGCGCCGGCAGAGGCACCCGCCGCGCAGGCCGCACCGGCCGGCGACGCCACGTCGCTGAAGATGCCGGCGCTGGGCGAGTCCGTCACCGAGGGCACCGTCACCCGCTGGCTCAAGCAGGTCGGCGACACCGTCGAGGCCGACGAGCCGCTGCTGGAGGTCTCCACCGACAAGGTCGACACGGAGATCCCCTCGCCGGTCGCCGGCACCCTGCTGGAGATCAAGGTCGCCGAGGACGAGACCGTGGAGGTCGGCGCCGAGCTGGCCGTCATCGGCGCGGCCGGCAGCGGCGGCGGGTCGCAGCCCGCGCCGAAGGCCGAGCCCAAGCCCGAGCCGAAGCCGGAGCCCAAGGCGGAGCCGAAGCCCGAGCCCAAGGCGGAGCCCAAGCCCGAGCCGAAGCAGGCCGCCGCGCCCGCCCAGGCCAGCGCCCCGGCGCCCGCGCAGCCGGCGCAGACGAAGCCGGCCGCCGCCGCACCGGTCGCCGCCGGCCCGGCCACGTCGGTCGCGCCCAGCGCCAACGGCAAGGCCGGGGGCGACGAGGCGGGGTATGTCACGCCGCTGGTCCGCAAGCTCGCCGGCGAGCACGGCGTCAACCTGTCGACGCTGTCCGGCACCGGGGTCGGTGGCCGGATCCGCAAGCAGGACGTCCTCGACGCCGCCGAGAAGGCCAAGCAGGCCGCCGCGGCTCCCGCCGCACCCGCGGCCACCGCCGCGGAGCCGAAGGCGGCCGCGCCCAAGGCGGCGCCGAGCCCGCTGCGCGGCCAGACCCAGAAGCTGACCCGCATGCGCGCGCTCATCGCCCGCCGCATGGTCGAGTCGCTGCAGGTGTCGGCGCAGCTGACCACCGTCGTCGAGGTCGACGTCACGAAGGTGGCGAAGCTGCGGGCGAAGGCCAAGCAGCAGTTCCTCGACACGCACGGCGTGAAGCTGTCGTTCCTGCCGTTCTTCGCCCTCGCGGCGGTCGAGGCCCTGCGGGTGCACCCGTCGGTGAACTCCTCGATCGACCTGGAGGCCGGCACCGTCACGTATCACGACGCCGAGCACCTGGGCATGGCCGTCGACACCGAGAAGGGGCTCATCGTCCCGGTCATCCGCAACGCGGGCGACCTCAACCTCGGCGGCCTGGCCAAGCGGATCGCGGACGTGGCCGAGCGGACCCGCACCAACAAGCTCAACCCGGACGACATCACCGGCGGCACGTTCACGCTGACGAACACCGGCAGCCGCGGCGCGCTGTTCGACACGCCGATCATCAACCAGCCGCAGGTGGCGATCCTCGGCACCGGTGCGGTCGTCAAGCGGGCCGTCGTCGTCAACGACCCCGAGCTCGGCGAGATCATCGCGCCGCGGTCGATGGTCTACCTGGCGCTGTCCTACGACCACCGGATCGTGGACGGCGCCGACGCCGCCCGCTTCCTCACCACGGTCAAGGAGCGTCTCGAGGGCGGCAACTTCGAGGCCGACCTCGGCGTGTAGCACCGGTATCGAGGAAGGGGCGCCCCGGTCGACCGGGGCGCCCCTTCTTTGCGTCGAATTGTGGTACGCGGGCTGCCGCTGGGCAAGATGAGCGCATGCAGATCCTCATCGCGGGCGCTTCCGGGTTCCTCGGCGGCCGGCTCGTGCCGCACCTGCGCGCCGCCGGGCACCAGGTCACCCAGCTCGTCCGCCGGCCCGCCCGCGCCCAGGGTGAGCTGCGCTGGGACCCGGCCGCGGGGCTGCTGGACGCGGGCGCCCTGAGCGGCAAGGACGCGGTGATCAACCTCGCGGGGGCGGGCGTCGGCGACCGGCGGTGGACCGAGCAGTACAAACGGACACTGCGCAGCAGCCGGGTCGACACCACCCAGACCCTCGCGAAGGCGATCGCCGCCGCCGGGGACCACCGGCCGCGGGTCCTGCTGAACTCGTCCGCGGTGGGGTTCTACGGCGACACCGGCGACCGGGCCGTCGACGAGCAGTCCCCGCCGGGTGAGGGGTTCCTCGCCGACCTGTGCCAGGTGTGGGAGGCCGCGACCCACCCCGCCGAGGACGCCGGGACCAGGGTGGCGCTGCTGCGCACCGGCTTCCCCCTGGCGAAGGACGGCGGGCTGCTGAAGCCGCTGTACCTGCAGTTCAAGCTGTTCGCCGGCGGGAAGATGGGCAACGGCCGGCAGTATCTGCCGTGGATGTCGGTGCCGGACTGGCTCGGCGCCGTGTCGTTCCTGCTGGAGCGGGAGGTGAGCGGGCCGGTGAACCTGACCGGGCCCGAGCCGGTCACCAACGCCGAGTTCTCCGCCGCCCTCGCCAAGGCGCTGCACCGGCCCAACCTGCTGCCGGTGCCGGGGATCGCGTTGAAGGCCGCCGTCGGCGAGTTCGGCGGGGAGGCCCTCGCCAGCCAGCGGGTGCTGCCCGGGGTCCTGGTGCGCGAAGGTTTCCCGTTCGCGCACCGGACCGTCGGGGCGGCGCTTCAGCAGGCCGTGTCGGCGACCACGTAGTAGTTGGCGCCGGTCTGCTGCAGGCCGTGCGTGGTGAACACGTTGTAGAGGCCCATCGCCTGGTTGGAGCCGTTGGCGTACACGTAGCCGCCGCTCTGGTGCGCCCGGCCGGCGGTGACGTGCGCGTAGTTCGACGCCCGCACGCACGGTCCGGTGGTCGGCTGCGACGTCGGGGTCTGCGACGGCGTCGGCGAGACGGTCGGCGTGCCGGTGGGCGGGACGACGCCGCCGTTGAGGCCCCAGTCGAGCGCCTGGTAGTACGAGGAGCAGATGGTGTCCTTGTAGTACGTGCCGGCGGTGCCGCACTGCTCGGTGGCGCTGCCCGGGTCGACCGGGGTCGCGTGGGTCATGCCCTGCACCAGGTACACCTTGACCTTGTCGGCGTAGTTGGCCAGGGACGTGCCGCCGGGCAGCGACGACGTGGCGGTCGGGGTCTGCGAGACGCCGAGGACGTTGGTCCACTGGTCGCGCAGCTCGGTCGCGTTCGCCGGGGCGACGGTGGTGTCGGAGGTGCCGTGCCAGATCGACACGCGCGGGCGGGTGCCGCTGTAGCCGCTGTACGCGTTGCGGACCAGGTCGCCCCACGCGGCGGGGGTCTTGTCGACGCCCGGGTTCATGCAGCTGAACGCGTTCGTCATCGAGGTGGCGCAGCGGTACGGGATACCCGCCATGATCGCGCCGCCGGCGAAGACGTCCGGGTACGTGGCGAGCATCACGGCGGTCATGGCGGCGCCGGCGGACAGGCCCGTCACGTACACCCGGCCGCGGTTGACCTGGTAGTTCGTGGCGGCGTAGTCGACCATCTGCTTCACCGACAGGGGCTCACCGCCGCCCCGGGCGGTGTCGCCGGTCTCGAACCAGTTGAAGCAGCTGGAGCTGTTGTTGCCGGACTTCTGCTCCGGCAGGACCAGCGCGAACTTCCACAGGTCGGCGTACTTGCGCCAGCCCGCGTTGTTGAAGTAGTCGGTGGCGTTCTGGGTGCAGCCGTGCATGGCCACGACCAGCGGCGCGTTCGCCGGCAGGCCGTCGGGGCGGTAGCTGTACATGGTGAGGTTGCCCGGGTTGGAGCCGAAGCTCGACACGGTCGTCAGCGTCGCCGCGTAGGCCGGGGTGGACACGACGGTCAGGCCGACGGCGGTCGCGACGGCGGCGAACACGGGCAGGATGATGCGCAACCAGCGGGGCATGGCGGTGCCCTTTCCTCTCGGGGGATGCCCACGCTAGGTGTGACGCTTCACGCACCACTATGTCCGTTGTCCACACATTCCTGGCCTGGATGCATGGTGGGGTACCGGCGTTAGGCTGAGGCGTGACCAGCATTCTGGGTTTTGCGGTGAAACGGGCCGGGCTCGTCGACTACGAGACGGCCCTGGCCGAGCAGCGGCGGATCCACGAGGCCGTCGTGGACGGCACGGCACCCGACACGGTGCTGCTCCTGGAGCACCCGAGCGTCTACACGGCCGGCAAGCGCACCGAGCCGCAGGACCGCCCCTTCGACGGCACGCCGGTCGTCGACGTCGACCGCGGCGGCAAGATCACCTGGCACGGCCCGGGCCAGCTGGTCGGCTACCCCATCGTCAAGCTCCCGGACCCGATCGACGTGGTCGCCTACGTCCGCCGGATGGAGCAGCTGCTGATCGACGTGTGCGCCGAGTTCGGCCTGGCCACGATGCGGGTCGAGGGGCGCAGCGGGGTGTGGGTCGGCGCCGACGGGCGCGGCCCGGACCGCAAGGTCGCCGCGATCGGCATCCGGGTCGCGCGGGGCGTGACCCTGCACGGGTTCGCGATCAACGCCAACTGTGACCTGTCCCGCTACGACATCTTCGTCCCGTGCGGCATCCGCGACGCGGGCGTGACGTCACTGTCCGCCGAGCTGGGCCGGGACGTCACCGTCGAGGAGCTCCTGCCGGTCGTCGAGCGGCACCTGCAGACGCTGCACTGAGGCGTGTTTGGTCAGTGGGGTCGGAGCGAGGCGAGGTCCAGGCGTCGGCTGGGGCCGCGCCGGGATACCGGTGTTGTATCCAGGCGGCGTCTGGGCCCTCCGCAGCCCGGCATCCACTGACCAGACACGCCTCAGCCGGTGACCCGGTAGGCGACGACCGGGATCAGCTCCGGGTCGACGTCGTCGAGGCGGTCGTGCCCGGCGCAGCTGAAGCCGAGCAGGCCCTGCAGCGACCGGTCGGCGAGCCCAGGGTCCGCGACGGGGTCGTCGCCCGCCTCGAAGGGCAGCGGCGCGCCCTTGTCCTCCAGTACACCCGGATCCGTGCACACGCTGAGCGACCGCAGGAGCACGCCGTCGCGCCACAGGCCGAAGCTGCACCATCCGGCGTCGCTGTGCGCGGCGTGCAGCAGCACCTGCCGGCGCCCGGCCGCCGCCAGCACCCCGTCGGCCAGCTCCGACGGCCGCTGCGGGGTCAGCGCCCAGCTGCAGACCAGGTCCAGGCCGCTGAAACAGCCGATATAGGCGACGTCCCGCGGCGGGTCGAGCGCGTCGGCGAGCAGCTCGTCGCCGATCTCCTGGAGCTCGGCGCCGGGGAAGAGCCGTCGCGCGAGCAGGCGGGTGGCGGGCTTGTCCAGGACCGGGCAGGCCCGCAGGACATCGATCGGGCTGCCGTCGGAATAGACCACCAACGTGTCGTTGAACGCCACGGTTGCGTGATTGCCGGGTGTACGGCTCGGGAAACCTCGCAGACGTGACGTCAATCGCGTTCCCGGCGGCTGGGCAGGCGTCGGGCGTAGGCTTTCCCGTGTGACCGCCGTTGTTCCGGAAGGCCGTCGTCTGCTGCGCATCGAAGCGCGAAACGCGGAGACGCCGATTGAGCGCAAGCCGCCGTGGATCAAGGTCTCCGCGAAGATGGGACCTGAATACACGCACCTGCGAGGCCTCGTGCAACGCGAGGGCCTCCACACGGTGTGCCAGGAGGCCGGCTGTCCCAACATCTATGAGTGCTGGGAGGACCGGGAGGCGACGTTCCTCATCGGTGGCGACCAGTGCACCCGGCGATGTGACTTCTGTCAGATCGACACCGGCAAGCCGGCCGAGTTCGACGCCGACGAGCCGCGCCGCGTCGCCGAGTCGGTCGCGACGATGGGCCTGCGCTACGCGACGGTGACCGGGGTCGCCCGCGACGACCTGCCCGACGGCGGCGCCTGGCTCTATGCGGAGACCGTCCGGCAGATCCACGGCCTCGTCGACGGCTGCGGCGTGGAGCTGCTCATCCCCGACTTCAACGGCGAGCCGAAGCTGCTCCGCGAGGTCTTCGAGGCCGGTCCCGAGGTGCTCGCGCACAACGTGGAGACCGTCCCGCGCATCTTCAAGCGGATCCGGCCCGCGTTCCGCTACGAGCGCTCCCTCGACGTGATCACCCAGGCCCGCACCGCCGGGCTGGTCACCAAGTCCAACCTGATCCTGGGCATGGGCGAGGAGCGCGCCGAGGTCTCCCAGGCGCTGCGCGACCTGCACGAGGCCGGCTGCGAGCTGGTCACCATCACGCAGTATCTCCGCCCGACGCCGCGGCACCACCCGGTCGAGCGCTGGGTGAAGCCCGAGGAGTTCGTGGAGCTGCGGGAGGAGGCCGAGCAGATCGGCTTCGCCGGGGTGCTCAGCGGGCCACTGGTGCGCTCGTCCTACCGGGCCGGCCGGCTCTACCGGCAGGCCCTCGACAGCCGGGCGCTGAAGGCGTAAGCGACCGGCGGAGCGATTCGGAAGGTCAGCCCCCGCTCACGCCGACGCCGAAGGCGGCGGTGTGAGCGGCCGGCGGAGCGGCTCGGGCCGCGAACCGGAAGCTCAGCCCCGGCTCACGCCGACGCCGAAGGCGGCGGTGTGAGCGTCGCCCACTAGAGTGGGTGGTATGGCAAAGGCCCAGGAGCCGGAGAAGGTTTCCTTCTTCACTCGGCTCAAGCAGATCGGCATGGTGTTCTCCTTCACCGCCAAGCGTGACAAGCTCTTCGTCCCGCTGGTCGCGGTGGTGGTCCTCGTGCCGCTCATCGCCGTCGGCGTGGCCGTCGCCCTCGGCGTGTCCTGGGTCTGGGCGCCGATCGGTGTCCTCGCGGCGCTGCTGGGCACGGTGATCGTGCTCAACCTGCGCTCGCAGAAGGCGATGATGCGCGAGGCCGAGGGGCAGCCCGGCGCGGCCGCCTCGATCATCGAGAACATGCGCGGCGACTGGCGGGTCACCCCCGCGATCGTCTCCACTACGCAGTTCGACATGGTGCACCTGGTCATCGGCCGGCCCGGCGTCATCCTCCTGGGCGAGGGCAACCCGGCCCGGGTCCGCGGCCTGATCAACCAGGAGCGCCGCCGCCTCGTCAAGGTCATCGGCAACGCCGACCTGCGCGACTTCGTGATCGGCAACGAGGAGGGCCAGCTGCCGCTCGCGAAGCTGCGCAACACGCTCGTCCGGCTGCCGCGCACCATCACCGGCAAGGACGTCAACGCGCTCGACAAGCGGCTCACCGCCCTGTCGGCGCGCCCGCAGATGCCGCGCGGCGCGATGCCGAAGAACATGAAGCCGCCGAAGGGCGCGTTCAAGGCGATGCGCGGGCGCTGAGCCCTATCGCGGAGCCGCCGGTTCCACGGACACCACCCAGGAGCCGGCGGCTTTGTCGTGCAGCCCCCGGCCGTCCTTGTCCATGATCAGCGCCGGGACGACCAGCAGCAGCAACGCGCCTCTCAGGATCGCCCTGGGCACGCCGATCGGGCCGCCTGTGGTCATTGACACACAGCGGATCCTGAACAGCCGCATTCCGAGCGTCTGACCGAAGAAGCCGAGGAAAAAGGCGTACACCACCAGGAGCAGTCCCGGCGCGGGCCACGCGACCTCCCGCGGATCCGCGAACGCACTGGTGATGAGCAGGCAAGACAGCCAGTCGACGAGCAGCGCGCCGAACCGTCTGGACAGCGATGCGCCGGTGAGTTCCACGGCGGGTCAGCCTACCGAACAGGTGGCCGTCGATGATCGGCTGAACCCACGGCGCCGAAACACAGTGGAAACAATCGAGACATGCCTGGGCAATCGCGCAGTTCTACGGTCGCGTCCAACCAGCCACCTTCACACTGAAGTGATCACCACGAGACTGGTACTGCCTGCGACCTGGAGGACGAGTGTTCGCCAATTCTGACGAGCTGCTGCGATACGTGAAGGACGAGGGCGTCCGCTTCGTCGACATTCGCTTCTGCGACCTGCCGGGCGTCATGCAGCACTTCAATGTCCCCGCCGAGTCGTTCGACGAGAGCGTGTTCAGCGACGGCCTCGCGTTCGACGGCTCGTCCATCCGTGGCTTCCAGGCGATCCACGAGTCGGACATGATGCTGCTGCCGGACCCGACGTCCGCCTTCATCGACCCGTTCCGGATCGAGAAGACCCTGGCGCTCAACTTCTTCATCCACGACCCGTTCACGCGTGAGGCCTACTCCCGTGACCCGCGTAACGTGGCGAAGAAGGCCGAGGCGTACCTCGCGTCGAGCGGCATCGCCGACACCGCCTACTTCGGCCCCGAGGCCGAGTTCTACATCTTCGACTCGATCCGGCACGAGACGTCCGCCAACCAGGCGTACTACTACATCGACTCGGTCGAGGGCTGGTGGAACTCCGGCAAGGACGAGCCGGGCGGCAACCGTGGTTACAAGACCGCGTACAAGGGCGGCTACTTCCCGGTCCCGCCGGTCGACCACTACGCCGACCTGCGTGACCAGATCGTCCAGCGCCTCCTCGGCGCCGGCTTCGTCGTGGAGCGCTCGCACCACGAGGTCGGCACCGCCGGCCAGGCCGAGATCAACTACCGCTTCGGCACGCTGCTGCAGTCCGCGGACCAGCTCCAGCTCTTCAAGTACATCGTGAAGAACACCGCGTGGGCCGCCGGCAAGACCGCGACCTTCATGCCGAAGCCGCTCTTCGGCGACAACGGCTCCGGCATGCACACCCACCAGTCCCTCTGGCTGGGTGGCGAGCCGCTGTTCTACGACGAGGCCGGCTACGGCGGCCTGTCGGACACGGCCCGCTGGTACATCGGCGGCCTGCTGCACCACGCGCCGTCGCTGCTGGCCTTCACCAACCCGACGGTCAACTCCTACCGCCGCCTGGTCCCCGGCTACGAGGCCCCGGTCAACCTGGTCTACTCGCAGCGCAACCGCTCCGCCTGCACCCGTATCCCGGTGACCGGCACCAACGCCAAGGCCAAGCGCGTCGAGTTCCGCGTCCCGGACCCGTCGGCCAACGTCTACCTGGCCTTCGCCTCCATGCTGATGGCCGGCCTGGACGGCATCAAGAACAAGATCGAGCCGCCGGCCCCGATCGACAAGGACCTCTACGACCTCCCGCCGGAGGAGGTCGCCAACGTCAAGCAGGTCCCCGGTTCGCTCGACGAGGTCCTCAACACCCTCGAAGCCGACCACGGCTTCCTCCTCGAGGGCGGCGTCTTCACCCAGGACCTGATCGACACCTGGATCTCCTACAAGCGCGCCAACGAGGTCGACCCGGTCCGCCTCCGCCCTACCCCGCACGAGTTCGCGATGTACTACGACGTGTGATCCACCCCCGCCACGCTGAACGGCGCGGCGGGTAGCTCCTCCAGACGGCGGTCACGCCCGGGCCCTCACCGGCCGGCGTGACCGCCGTTTCGCGTCCCGCCGGGCCCGGTGGCGGCCGGGCCGTGGCGGGCCGGTGCGGCTAGTGGGTGTCGAAGATGCGTTCCACCGTCTGGCGGGCCCGGCGGGCCACCCGCAGGTACTCGTCGAGGAACTCCTGGGGCTCGACACCGCCGAGGATGCGGGCCACCGCGGCCAGGTCGGGGCCCTGGCGGGGCAGCTGGTCGGTGGCCCGGCCGCGGACCAGGGTGAGCAGGTTGCGGACCCTGGAGGCCTGCTCCCAGGCGGCCCGCAGGGCGGCGGCGTCGGCCGGCTCGACGAGGCCCGCCTCGGTCGCCGCGGCCAGCGCGGCCAGCGTGCGGGGGGTGCGCAGGGCGGGGACGGTGCGGCCGTGCAGGAGCTGGATCAGCTGGACGGTCCACTCGACGTCGGCGAGGCCGCCGCGGCCCAGTTTCGTGTGGGTGGCGGGGTCGGCGCCGCGGGGCAGGCGTTCGCTGTCGACGCGGGCCTTGATGCGGCGGATCTCGTGGATCTGGTCGCGGGTGAGGCCGCCGTCCGGGTAGCGCATCGTGTCGGCGAGGGCCAGGAAGCGGTCGCCGAGCGGGGTGGAGCCGGCCACGTGGCGGGCGCGGAGGAGCGCCTGCGCCTCCCACACCTTGGACCAGCGGGCGTAGTACTGCTGGTAGGCGTACAGGCTGCGCACCAGCGGGCCCTGGCGGCCCTCGGGGCGCAGGTCGGCGTCGACGCCCAGCGGCGGGTCGGGGGCGGGGCGGGCGAGGAGGCGGCGCAGGTCCTCGGCGACGGTGAGGGCCAGGCCGCTCGCGGCGTCGTCGGCCATGCCCGGCGGGGGCTCGTAGACGAAGAGGACGTCGGCGTCGGAGGGGTAGCTGGTCTCCTCGCCGCCGAGGCGGCCCATGCCGACGATGGCGAACTCCAGGCCGGGCGAGGCCGTGACGCCCAGCGTGGCGGTGAGCGTGGCGTCGATGACGGCGGAGAGGGCGACGCCGACGGCGGACACGTCGAGGAGGCCGAGCAGGTCGGCGCAGGCGATGCGGAACAGTTCGCGGCGGCGGGACGCGCGGACGGCGTTGATCGCGGTCTCGGGGTCGTCGTGGCGGGCCGCGGCGGCGGCGAACTGGGTGGCGAGCTGGGCGGCGGTGCGGGGCACGAGCTCGGCGTCGTCGGCGAGCAGCCGCAGCGCCTCGGGGTCGTGGACGAGCAGTTCGGTGACGTACCGGGACAGCGCGAGCAGCCGGGCGAGGCGCAGCGCGACCGGGCCCTCGTCGCGCAGCAGCCGCAGATACCAGGGGGTGTTGCCGAGCTTGTCGGAGACCTGCCGGTAGGCGAGCAGCCCGCGGTCGGGTTCGGGGGCGTCGGCAAACTCGCTGAGCAGGACCGGCAGCAGCTGCCGCTGGATGGCCGCGGTCCGGGACACGCCGCCGGTGAGGGCCTCGATGTGGCGCAGCGCGCCGGCGGGGTCGGCGAAGCCGAGCAGCTCCAGGCGGGCCTTGGCGGCGCTCGCGGTGAGGCGCAGCTGCTCGCTGGGGACCCTGGCGACGGCTTCGAGCAGCGGCCGGTAGAGCAGTTTCGCGTGCAGCCGGCGTACCTCCTGCGCGTGCCGGACCCAGTCGGCGCGGAAGGACTCGACAGCGTCGCGGGCGGCGTTGGGCCGGTAGCCGAGGGCGTGCGCGAGCCAGCGCAGCGCGGCCGGGTCGTCGGGCACGGTGTGGGTGCGGCGCAGGCGTTGCAGCTGGAGGCGGTGCTCGACGGTGCGCAGGAAGCGGTACGCCCGCAGCAGCGCCTCACCGTCGGCGAGCCCGACGTAGCCGCCTTCGATGAGGGCGCGCAGGCCCTCGATGGTGGTCGGGGTGCGCAGGGACTCGTCGGCGCGGCCGTGCACCAGCTGCAGCAGCTGCACCGCGAACTCGATGTCGCGCAGCCCGCCGGGGCCGCGTTTGATCTCGCGGTCGAGCTCGACGCGCGGGATCTGCTCGATGATGCGGCGGCGCATCGCCCGGACCTCGTCGACGGCCTCGGGGCGCTCGGCGGCGGACCAGATCAGCGGCTGGAGCTCCTCCAGCCACCGGGCGCCGAGCTCCAGGTCGCCGGCGGCGGGGCGGGCCTTCAGCAGCGCCTGGAACTCCCACGTCTTCGCCCACTTGCGGTAGTACGCCAGGTGCGAGGTGACGGTCCGCACGAGCGCGCCGCGGCTGCCCTCGGGGCGCAGGGCGGCGTCGACGGGCCAGGCGACGAAACCGCAGATCTCCATGAGGCCGGCGGCGAGTGTACTGGCGGCCCGCATGGCCATCTCCACGTCGGCACCGTCGGTGCCGTTCAACGGCTCGGCGACGAAGACGACGTCGACGTCGCTGACGTAGTTGAGCTCCCGCCCGCCGCACTTGCCCATCGCGACGACGGACAGGGTGCAGGTGCCGGCGGCCGCGGGGTGCTCCAGGGTGACGATGGCCAGGGCCGCGGACAGGGTGGCGTCGGCGAGCTCCGTCAGGCGGCGCATCGTGACGTCGACGTCGGCCGCCCCGGTCAGGTCGGCGGCGACGATGCGGAGCAGTTCCCGCCGGTACGCGCTGCGCAGGAGCGGGACCGTGGACGCGTCGCGGGTGGCGTAGCCGGCGGGGCGATGGTTCTGCTCGCCCTGCAGCTCCTTCCACTCCGCGGGGTTGGCGACGAGCAGGTCGCCGAGGGTCGCGGACACGCCGAGCACCCCGATGAGCCGCCGGCGCAGCGACCGGTCGGTGAGGACGGCGTCGCGGACCTCCTCCCCCGCCGCCTCGACGAGCCGGTGCAGCTGGAAGAGCGCCAGGTCGGGGTCGGCGGCGAAGTACAGCGTGTCGAGCAGCGTCGCGGCGTCGTCGTCGGTGGGGCGGCGGGTCTCCGGGTCCCACAGCCGCAGCCCTTCCGGCCCGGCGAGGGCGGACGAGCGGGCGTCGTCGGTGAACCCGAAGCGGGCGAGGTGGCCGGCGGGGGGCATCAGGAGGGCCCCAGCAGCGGCAGGGACCGCAGGCCGCCCTCACCGCGCGGGGTGCGGCCGAGCGCGACGGCGGCGAACCGCTCGGCGAACGGCTGCCACACCTCGGCGACGTCGGGCAGCGCCGCCTCGACGCCCTCCAGGAGCTCGATCGGGTCGATGCCGAGGTCGGCGAGGGTGCCGACGCCGTCCATCGCCCACTGCGCGAACATCGGCAGGTCGCACTCGATGTGGAACTGCAGGCCCCACGCGGACGGCCCGATCCGGAACGCCTGCACCGGGTAGTGCGTGGACGCGGCGAGCAGCGTCGCGGTGACCGGCAGCTCGACGATCTCGTCGACATGCCAGTGCAGCACGTCCGGGGCGAACGGCACGGCGGCGAAGACGGGGTCGTTGTCGGCGACGTCGCGGCGGGCGACGAGCCGCACCCCGATCTCGGGGCCGGCGGCGCTGCGCTCGACGGTGCCGCCGTGCGCCTGGGCGAGCAGCTGCGCGCCGAGACAGATCGCGAGGGTCGGCACCTTGTGCCGGACCGCTTTGCGCAGCAGGCCGTCCAGCTGCGGGAACCACGGCGCGGCGCGGGACCCGTCGGGGCCGGGGAACGCGTCCTGCTCGCCGCCGAGCACGACGAGGGCGGCGTAACCGTCCAGGTCGGCGGGGAGCTCGTCACCCGCGTGCGGGCGGACGACGGCGAGCTCCAGGCCGCCGCCCGTCAGCCAGCCGGCGAGGCGCCCCGGGCCGTCGCTGGGATCGTTCTCCACCACGAGCGCCAACCGTCCCCGCGGGGACCCTTCGATCGTCACGACCCGACAATAACGGCGTGCGAGTGCTGCGACGCGGAGACGTGGTCGGTCTGGTGTCACCGTCCGGGCCGACGAGACCCGACCGGGTGGCCCGTGGCATCGAACTGCTGTCGAGCTGGGGGCTGCGGGTGCGCACGGGCCGGCACGTGTTCGACCGCAACGGATACCTGGCCGGGCACGACGACGACCGGCTCCGCGACCTCAACGACGCGTTCGGGGACCCGGACGTCCGCGCCGTCGTGTGCACCAGGGGCGGCTACGGCGCGCAGCGCATCGTCGACCGGGTGCGCCTGGGCGAGCCGAAGCCGCTCGTCGGGTTCTCCGACATCACCGCCCTGCAGCTGGCGGTGTGGCGGACCGCGGGGTGGCCGGTGGTGCACGGGCCGGGCGCGGCGTGGTTCGACGACCGGCTGCCCGCGGGCTCGGCCACCTCCCTGTGGGAGGCGCTGTTCACGTCCGGGCCGCTGCGGTCGTACACCGGCGGCGGCGAGGAGACGGGTGCGGTACGGGTGCCGGGCCCGCCGGTGC
Source organism: Dactylosporangium sp. NPDC051087 (assembly GCF_055586325.1). Lineage (NCBI taxonomy): Bacteria > Bacillati > Actinomycetota > Actinomycetes > Micromonosporales > Micromonosporaceae > Dactylosporangium > Dactylosporangium sp. NPDC051087. Next base: position 136,896 of record NZ_JBVJIJ010000011.1, read on the forward strand.
GCGGGGTGCTGCTCGGCGGGAACCTCTCGATGCCGGCCAGCACGATCGGCACCGCCGACATGCCGTCGTTCGCCGGCAGGATCATGCTCCTGGAGGACGTGGGCGAGGCGCCGTACCGGGTCGACCGGATGCTGACGCACCTGCGGCGGGCCGGCGCGTTCGACGGGGTCCTGGGGGTGGCCGTGGGGCAGTTCACGGACTGCGCGGACCGCGGGCCGACGTCCGTCGTGGACGTGCTGCGCGAGCACCTGTGCGCCCTGGGCGTGCCGGTGCTGGGCGGGCTGAGGATCGGGCACGGGGTGGGGCAGGAGACGGTCGTGCTGGGCGCGCCGGCGATCCTGGACGCGGACGTGGGCTGCCTCACCTCTCGCGCCGACCAGTCGTTCGACTGATGGCCGCGGGGCGGGGCTGGGGCACGATTACGGCATGACGTTCGTGACCACCGGGTTCGAGGGAAGGCGGCGGGCGCAGGAGCCCGACCTGCCGCCGGGGCAGTATCTGGCGCACGACTTTCCCGTGCTGTCCGCCGGGCCGACGCCCCGGCTGAGCACCGACCGGTGGGAGTTCGTGATCACCACCGAGACGGGTGAGGTGACGAAGTGGACGTGGAGGGAGTTCACGGCGCTGCCCCACGAGGACGTCACCGTCGACATCCACTGCGTCACCAAGTGGTCGAAGCTGCGGACCGGGTGGCGGGGCGTGTCGATCGACACGCTCATGGAGGACGTCGAGTCGGCGGCGGACTTCGTGATGGCACACTCGTACGACGGCTACACCACCAACCTCCCCCTCGAGGATCTCCTCGACGGGCAGGCGTGGGTGGCGTATCGCTACGACGACGAGCCGCTCACCCCCGAGCACGGCGGGCCCGCGCGGCTGCTGGTGCCGCACCTGTACCTGTGGAAGTCCGCGAAATGGGTGCACGGGCTGCGGCTGATGCTGCAGGACGAGCCGGGCTTCTGGGAGGAAGCGGGCTATCACAACTACGGAGACCCATGGCGCGAGCAGCGGTACCAGGGCGACTGACCTGGCGGAAGGCGGTGCTGCGGTCGGCGTTCGCTGAGACGGCCACGGCGCGGACCCTCGACTTCGACGTGCCCGACTGGCCGGGGCACCTGCCGGGCCAGCACGTCGACGTGCGGCTGACGGCCGCCGACGGCTACACCGCGCAGCGCAGCTACTCGATCGCGTCCTCCTCCGGCCTTTCGCTGACGGTGCAGCGACTGGACGGCGGAGAAGTAAGTCCGTTTCTAACGGATATTTACGACATCGGGGCATCGGTGGAGCTGCGAGGGCCGATCGGCGGCTGGTTCGTGTGGCGCCACGCCGACCCCACACCCGTCCAGCTGATCGCCGGCGGCTCCGGGATCGTCCCGCTGATGGCGATGATCCGCTCCCGCGCGGAGCACGGCGTCCGGACACCGTTCCGGCTGCTGTACTCCGTGCGCACCCCGCAGGACGTCATCTACGCCGAGGAGCTGCGCCGGCGGGCCCGCGACGACCGGGGGCTCGACGTGCACTACGTCCACACCCGGGTGCGCGGGTCGCGGGTCGGCGTCGCGGACGTCAACACGCACGCGTGGCCCGCCGACTTCAAGCCCGCCGTGTTCGTGTGCGGGCCGACCGGCTTCGTGGAGACCGTCGCGGACGTCATGGTGGCGCTCGGCCACGACGCCAGAGGCATCAGGACCGAGCGCTACGGCTGAGCTACATGATCCCCAGGTAGCGCTCGCGCTCGAAGGGGGTGACGACCCGGCGGTACTCTTCCCACTCGGTGCGCTTGTTCTTCAGGAAGAAGTCGAAGACGTGCTCGCCGAGGACCTCCGCGACCAGCTCGGAGCCGGCCATCGCGTCGACCGCCTGCGACAGGTTCTCCGGCAGCGACTCGTAGCCGGCGGCGCGGCGCTCACCGTCGGTGAGGGCCCACACGTCGTCCTCGGCGCCGGGCGGCAGCTCGTAGCCCTTCTCGATGCCGCGCAGGCCGGCGCCGAGCATCACCGCGTAGGCGAGATACGGGTTGGTGGCCGAGTCCAGCGACCGGACCTCGACCCGCGCCGAGTTCGGCTTGCCGTAGGCCGGCACCCGCACCAGCGCGGACCGGTTGGTGTGGCCCCAGCAGACATACGCCGGGGACTCGGTGATCCGGTTCGGCACCGACTGCGGGAAGAGCCGCTTGTAGGAGTTCACCCACTGGTTGGTGATCGCCGTGTACTCCCGCGCGTGGACGAGGAGCCCGGCGATGAACGCCTGGCCGACCTTCGACAGCTTCATCGGGTCGCTCGCGTCGTGGAACGCGTTGCGCTCCCCCTCGAACAGCGACAGGTGCGTGTGCATGCCGCTGCCGGGCTGGTCGGTGAACGGCTTCGGCATGAAGGTGGCGTGCACCCCGTGGGAGAGCGCGACCTCCTTGATGACGTGCCGGAACGTCATGATGTTGTCGGCGGTGGTCAGCGCGTCCGCGTAGCGCAGGTCGATCTCCTGCTGGCCGGGCGCGACCTCGTGGTGGCTGAACTCGACCGAGATGCCGATCCGCTCCAGGGCGAGGACCGCCTGGCGGCGGAAGTCGCGGGCGACGGCGTGCGTGGTGTGGTCGAAGTAGCCGCCGGTGTCGACCGGCGTCGGCAGCGAGCCGTGCTCACCGAGCGACTCGAGCAGGAAGAACTCGATCTCCGGGTGGGTGTAGAAGGTGAAGCCCTTCTCCGCCGCCTTCGACAGCGCCCGGCGCAGCACGTGGCGCGGGTCCGCCCACGACGGCGAACCGTCGGGCAGGGTGATGTCGCAGAACATGCGGGCGCTCTCCCCCGACATGCCACCCTCGAACGGGAACACCTGGAAGGTCGTCGGGTCCGGCATCGCGACCATGTCCGACTCGTAGACCCGGGCGAAGCCCTCGATCGCGGAGCCGTCGAAGCCGATGCCCTCCTCGAACGCCGACTCGAGCTCGGCCGGCGCGACCGAGACGCTCTTCAGCGTGCCCAGGACGTCGGTGAACCACAGCCGCACGAAACGGATGTCGCGCTCTTCGAGCGTCCGGAGCACGAACTCCTGCTGACGGTCCACGGTGGTTCCCCCACGAGCTGCGATGTCTACGGTACGGGCCGAACCGGGCAAGTCTCGCCCGGAGGTGTTACGCACAAGTTACCGGACCTGCCCATCCCGCCCAGCACTGGAGTGAACGTCACAGTGCCCGTCTCACGGCACCACCGGCGGGTCTGGTCCACACTTGGAAGATGCCACGGTTGCGCCTCGCGCTCGCCCAGATCGACCCGACCGTCGGGGACCTCCCCGGCAACTCGTCCCTGGTGCACGGCTGGACCAGCAAGGCCGCCGGGGCCGGCGCCCACGTCGTGGCGTTCCCCGAGATGATGCTGACCGGTTACCCGGTCGAGGACCTGGTGTTCCGCAAGTCGTTCGTGGCCGCCTCCAAACGCGCCGTGACCGACCTCGCCGGGCAGCTCGCCGCCGACGGCCTCGGCGAGACCGTCGTCATCGTCGGCTATCTCGACGCCGACGAGGTCGGCCCGCGCAACGCCCTCGCCGTGCTGCACCGCGGCACCCGGGTCGCCACGTACTTCAAGCACCACCTGCCCAACTACGGCGTCTTCGACGAGGACCGCTACTTCGAGCCGGGCGACACCCTCACCGTCATCCGGGTCGGCGGCGTCGACATCGCGCTCACCATCTGTGAGGACCTGTGGCAGGAGGGCGGCCCGTTCGCCGTCGCCGCCCTCGCGCGGGTCGGGCTGGTCGTGAACATCAACGGCTCGCCGTACGAGCTGAACAAGGACGACACGCGGCTCGCCCTCGTCGCCCGCCGCGCCGCGGAGGCCCGGGCGACCGTCGCCTACGTCAACACCGTCGGCGCCCAGGACGAGCTCGTCTTCGACGGCGACTCGATGGTCGTGCGGGAGGACGGCTCGCTGATCGCCCGCGCGCCGCAGTTCGCGGAGCAGCTCGTGGTCCTCGACCTGGACCTGCCGGCCGCCGTGCCGGTCCCGCCGGGCGTCGACGACGCCGAGATGCGGGTCACCCACGTGCACATCTCCGACAGCGTCACCGAGAGCGACCAGCCGGCGCCCGCCCCGGAGATCGCCGCGCGGGTCACCGACGAGGCCGAGATCTGGCAGGCGCTCGTCCTCGGCCTGCGCGACTACGTGCGCAAGAACGGCTTCCGCGGCGTCGCCGTCGCCTTGTCCGGCGGCATCGACTCCGCGGTCGTCACCGCGATCGCCTGCGACGCCCTCGGCCCGGCCAACGTCACCGCCGTGTCGCTGCCGAGCGGGCACTCCTCGCAGCACTCGAAGGACGACGCCGAGGACATGGCCCGCCGCACCGGCCTGGACTACCGGGTCGAGCCGATCCAGCCGATGGTCGACAGCTTCATGGCCAACATGGCCCTGTCCGGCCTCGCCGTGGAGAACCTGCAGGCCCGCGTCCGCGGCGTCATCATGATGGCCATCTCCAACCAGGAGGGCCCGCTCGTGCTCACCACCGGCAACAAGAGCGAGCTCGCCGTCGGCTATTCCACGCTGTACGGCGACTCCGTCGGCGCCTTCAACCCGCTCAAGGACGTGCCGAAGACCCTCGTGTGGAAGCTCGCCCGCTGGCGCAACGAGGAGGCGGAGCGCCGCGGCGACGTGCCGCCGATCCCGGAGCGGTCGATCACCAAGCCGCCGAGCGCCGAGCTGCGCCCCGGCCAGCTCGACGCCGACTCCCTGCCCGACTACGAGGTCCTCGACGCGATCCTCGCCGGTTACGTCGACGGCGACCTCGGCCGCGACGACCTGGTCGCCGCCGGCCACGACCCGGCCGTCGTGGACCGCACGCTGCGCATGGTCGACCTCGCCGAGTACAAGCGCCGCCAGAGCGCCCCGGGCACGAAGATCTCCATCAAGGCCTTCGGCCGCGACCGCCGCCTCCCCATCACCAACCGCTTCCGCGAAACCGGCGCCTAGCGAATCAACCATGATCCGGAAGACGTTGTGTCGCCAGAGCAGCACAACGTCTTCCGGATCATGAAAACCGCGACGGGAGGCACCGGGATGCCACGCGCACGCGTGTGAGGCTGCCGCGCCGAGCAGGCAGTGCGTCGCGGAGCGGCGCATTGGGGGGCTCCGGGGGTGAGAATCCCCCCGGCGGGACCCGCGCGAAGCGTGGGGCAGCGAGCCAATCGCCGCAGGCGACACAGCGGGTAACAGTGACATTTCGCATGCGACCTGCCCAGGGGCGGGGTGCGGTGCGACCATCGGGGGTGAACAGCCCGGGGACCTCAACTACGGGGCCTCGAGGAACCCGAAGGAGGACATCGATGTCCGAAGTCCAGTCGCTGTACGGCGGTGCCGTCAACCGCCGGGTGCGCACCAGGGACCTGCTCGCCGCCAAGGAGCGTGGCGAGCGCTGGCCGATGCTGACGTCGTACGACCAGTACACGGCGGCCATCTTCGACGAGGCCGGCATCCCGGTCCTGCTGGTCGGCGACTCCGCCGCCAACAACGTGTACGGCTACGCCTCCACCGTGTCGATCTCCGAGGAGGAGCTGCTGCCCCTGGTGCGGGCCGTGGTCCGCTCCACCCGCAGGGCGCTCGTCGTCGGTGACCTGCCGTTCGGCTCGTACGAGGAGGGCCCGGCGCAGGCGCTGCGCACCGGCGTACGGTTCATGAAGGAGGGCGGCTGTCACGCCGTCAAGCTGGAGGGCGGCGTGCGGGTCGCGCCGCAGATCGCCGCGCTGACCGGCGCGGGGATCCCCGTCATGGCGCACATCGGCTTCACGCCGCAGAGCGAGCACGCGATCGGCGGCTACCGGGTGCAGGGCCGCGGTGACGCCGCCGACGAGGTGATCGCCGACGCGCACGCGGTCGCGGAGGCCGGCGCGTTCGCGGTGGTCCTGGAGATGGTGCCGGGTGAGGTCGCCAAGCGGGTCACGCACGAGCTGCGGATCCCGACGGTCGGCATCGGGGCCGGCGGGGAGACCGACGCGCAGGTGCTCGTCTGGCAGGACATGGCCGGGATGCGCACCGGGAAGATGCCGCGGTTCGTGAAGCAGTACGCGGACCTGGCCGGCGCTCTCGGCGACGCCACCCGCGCGTTCGCCGACGAGGTCCGCTCCGGCGTGTTCCCGGCGGCGGAGCACACGTTCTAGGACACCTGCACCGGCCGGCGCGGGCCGCGTGACGGCCGCGCCGGCCGGGGTTCAGACCGAGACGTCGAGCCGTTCCAGGCCGCGGATGACGAACCCGGGTTTCCACTCCGGCTCGCGGTCCAGCCGCAGCGCGGGCGCCTTGGTGAGCAGCGCGCCGAACGACGCGGCGAGCTCGATCCGGGCCAGCGGCGCGCCCAGGCAGTAGTGGATTCCCGCGCCGAAGGAGATGTGCGGGTTGTCGCGGCGCTCCACGTCGAGGCGTTCCGGGTCGGTGAACACCGCGGGGTCGTGGTTGGCGGAGCCGAACAGCAGCGCCACCTCCTGCCCCTTGCGGATGGTCCGGCCGTGCACCTCGATGTCCTCCAGGACCCACCGTTCGAACATCTGCAACGGCGTGTCGTAGCGCATGAGCTCTTCGATCGCTGCCGGTACCAGCGCGATGTCGGCCTGGAGCTTGCGCAGCTGTTCCGGGTTGCGCAACAGCGCCCACCAGCCGTTTCCCGTCACGTTGACGGTCGCCTCGTGCCCGGCGTTGAGCAGCAGCACGCAGGTGCCGATGAGCTCGTCCTCGCTGAGGCCTTCCACGGCGGCGAGGGCGCTGATCAGGTCGTCCTGCGGGTCGGCGGCGCGCCGCCGGGCGAGCCCGCGCAGGTAGTCGGAGAATTCCTCGGCGGCACGGACCGCCGCGGCCGCCGTCTCCCGGGGCGGGTTCAGCTCGTACATGCCGCAGATCGCCGCCGACCAGGGCCGCAGCAGGTGCCGGTCCGGGTCGGGGATGCCGAGCAGCTCGGCGATGACGGTGACGGGCAGCGGCTCGGCGACCTCCGCGATCAGGTCACCGCCGCCCTTGGCGACGAACGCGTCGACGAGCCCGTCGGCGAGCCGCTGCACCACCGGGCGCAGCGCCTCGACCCGCCGCGGCGTGAACGCCTGCGACACGAGCCGCCGCAGCCGGGTGTGGTCCGGCGGCTCACGGTCGAGCATGCCGTTGTTGTTGAGCTTCCAGAACGGGTCGTCCTCCGCCGGCGGGGCGGTGCGGCCCATCTCCTCGTGGGTGGCGACGTGCAGGTAGGTGCGGCCGAGCCGGCGGTCCCGCAGCAGCGCGTTGACGTCCTCGTGCCGGGACACGAGGAACTGGCCGCTCGGGGAGAACCAGCTGACCGGCTCCTCGTCCCGCAGCCGGCGGTACGCGTCGTACGGGTGCGCGACGAACGCCGGCGACCACGGGTCGAACGCGTTCACAGGTCCGTCACCCGCACCCCGGCGTGCACCTTGTACCGCTTGTTGATCGCGATCAGGTTGGCGGTGAGCGCCTCGACCTGGCCGGCGTTGCGCAGCCGCCCCGCGAACACGCCCCGCATCCCGTCGACCTTCGCGGCGATGGCCTGCACCTGCAGGGCCGCGTCGCGGTCGTCGCCGAGGACGAGCACGTCCAGGTCGATCGCCGCGACCTCCGGGTCGGTCAGCAGGGCCGCGCTGACGTGGTGGAACGCGGCGCACACCCGCGCCTCCGGCAGCAGCGTCGCGGCCTGCTCGGCGGCGCTGCCCTCGGCCACCGGCAGCGCGAACGGCCCCTGCTTGTCGAACCCGAGCGGGTTCACACAGTCGACGACGATCTTGCCGCCGAGCAGCAGCGGCGCCAGCTCGGCCACGGTCGCGGCGTGCCCTTCCCACGGCACGGCGATGACGACCACGTCGGCCTGGCAGGCGAACGCGTTGTCGCCGCCCTCGGCGGTCGCGGTCACGCCCGGCAGCGCGTTGAGCTCCTCCGCCGCCTGGGCGCCGCGCTCCGCCGACCGCGACCCGAGCAGCACCGACAGGCCTGCCCGGGCGAACCGGTACGCGAGCCCGCGGCCCTGCGGCCCGGTGCCGCCGATGATGCCGACCCGCAGCGCTGACACGTCCGGCAACTCGATCTCGTCGTAGCTCATGCTTCCAGTCTTACCGTGCTGAACAGCACCTTGCGGTGGGCGGGGTCGGCCTGTGTGAGGCGCACCCGGATCCGTTCACCCAGCGGGAGCCCCTCACCTTCACACCGGGCCCGGACGGGCGGCTCGTCGAGCGCGATGTCCGCCCGGTTCTTCTCCACGTCCAGTACCGCCGCGTCGAACACCTCACCGACGCGGTGCTGCAGCAGGACGGCCTCGGCGAGGTCCACCGCACCCCGCTCCGCGGCGTTGGCGACCCGGTCGGTGCGGGTCATCACCTCCGGCAGCCGCGGCAGCGCCTCCCGCGCCCATGACGGCACCGCCACGCCCGCGTGCAGGGCGAGGCACACCTCGGTGACGTACCGGTCGGCGAGGCGCCGCAGCGGGGCCGTCACGTGCGCGTACGGGGCGGCGACGGCACCATGCAGCGGCTGCTGCGGGACCTCACCGTCGAACGGGGTGTAGCCGGCGCCGCGCATCATCTCCGCCGCCTGGTCGATGAGTGCCGCCGCCCGCGGGTCCATCGGGTCGAGCGCGGCGATGACCTCACCGGGCCCGGCACCGTCGGGCCACGGCAGCCGCAGCGCCTTCGCGGCGAGCCGCAGCTTGTCCACCGCCTCCCGCGCCGGCGGCGGCATGGTCCGCAGCAGCCCGACACCGCCCTTGAGCATGATCTGCGCGGCGGCCATCCCCGTCAGCAGCGAGATCTGCGCGTTGAACTCCTCGACCGGCACCGGCCCGCGCACGGTGAGCCGCCAGCCGTCGCCGTCGGGCTCCAGCTCCTGCTCCGGCATCGGCAGGTTGACCGCGCCCCGGTCCAGCCCGCGCTTCGTGAGCAGCTGCCCGATCTCCGGCAGCAGCTGGACCGACGGGTGCACGCTGCCCGCGCCGACGTCCCGCTGGACCTGCTCGTAGCTGAGCTTCGCCCGGCTGCGCACGGTCGCCCGGCGCACGTCGACGCCGGTCGTCGCGCCCTCGGCGTCCAGGTCGATCGTCCACAGGACGGCGGGCCGGTCCTGGTCCGGCAGCAGGCTGGCGGCGCCCTCGCTGAGCACCGCCGGGTGCAGCGGCACCTTGCCGTCGGGCAGATACACCGTCTGCCCCCGCCGCCAGCTCTCCGCCTCGATCGCCGGCGCACCCGTCGTAAACGCGGCGACGTCGGCGATCGCGTAATACACCCGGTAGCCGCCGTCGGTGCCCTGCAGGAGCAGCGCCTGGTCGAGGTCCTTCGACGTCGGCGGGTCGATCGTCACGAACTCGAGGTCCGTGCGGTCCTCGCGGTCGTCGTGCCGGTCCTGGGCGGCGGCTTCGGCCTCACGGTCGGCCGCTTCGGGGAAGCCGGTGGGCAGGTCGAGCTCTCGGCGCAGCCCGGAGAAGTCGATGCGGGCGGCTCGGATACGTCGTAAGGCCACGGCACAGTCTTACCACCGCTGCCCGTGAACGCGGCAGCGCCACGGTCCGCAGGGGACCGTGGCGCCGCCGTCGCGCGTTGTGTTACGGCCTGGCCAGGCTCGCCCAGTCCTCCGGCGTCATGCTCGACGCCTCTTCCACGTTGTTGCCGTTCTCGCGACCGGGGATGGCCTCGGTGGCCGCCCCGCCCGCGGGCACGGCCGCCGCGTTCTCGACGGTTCCGCCGGTACCGGCGTCGAGCCCACCCTCGGACACGACCGCCGGCGGCGTCACCGGCTCGGCCGCGACGGGCGCCGGCGCGCCGGCGGCCGCCTCGGGGGCCGCCTTCTTCGCCGCCGCCTTCTTGGCCGGGGCCGCCTTCTTGCTCGCGGTGGCCTTGCTCGCGGTGGCCTTGCTCGCGGTGGCCTTGGTCGTCGCCTTCACCGGCGTCGCGGCCGCGTCAGCCGCCGTCGTGGCGGCTGCCGCGGTCCCGGTCTCCGTGGCCTCGGTCGCCGTGGCCGGCGCCGGTGCGGCGGCGGCCTTCTTGCTCGGCGCCGCCTTGCTCGCGGTGGACTTCGCCGCCGCCTTGGCGGGTGCTGCCGCCGTCTTGGCGGCGGCCTTCGTCGCCGTCGCCTTGGCCGCCGTCTTGGCGGGGGCGGCCTTCGCCGCCGCCGACTTCGCCGCGGGCGTGGCCTTCGCCGTGGTCGCCTTCGCGGCCGTCGACTTGGCCGCGGACTTCGCCGGAGCCGCCTTCGCCGCCGGGGCCGCCTTGGCCGTCGTCGCCTTCGCCGCCGGGGCGGCCTTCGCCGCGGTCGACTTGGCTGCCGTCGACTTGGCTGCCGTCGACTTGGCTGCGGGCGCTGCCTTCGCGCCGGTCGCCTTCGCCGTGGTCGCCTTCGCCGCCGGAGCTGCCTTGGCGGTGGTGACCTTCGCGCCGGTCGCCTTGGCGCCGGTCGCCTTCGCCGTCGGGGCTGTCTTCGCCGCGGTCGCCTTCGCGGCCGTCGACTTCGCCGCGGCCTTCGCCGGAGCCGCCTTCGCGGTGGTGGCCTTCGCGGTGGTGGCCTTCGCCGCCGTCGACTTGGCCGCCGGAGCCGCCTTCGCCGTGGTCGACTTGGCTGCCGTCGACTTGGCCGCGGCCTTCGCCGGAGCCGCCTTCGCCCCGGTCGCCTTCGCCGTTGACTTCGCAGCCGTCGCCTTCGCCGCCGTCGACTTGGCCGCCGGAGCCGCCTTCGCGCCGGTTGCCTTCGTGCCGGTTGCCTTCGCCGTCGTGGCCTTGGCGGTGGTGGCCTTCGCGCCGGTGGCCTTGGCCGTGGTCGCCTTCGCCGCCGGGGCTGCCTTCGCCCCGGTCGCCTTCGCGGCCGTCGACTTGGCCGCGGCCTTCGCCGGAGCCGCCTTCGCACCGGTCGCCTTAGCGGTCGTGGCCTTCGCGGTGGTGGCCTTCGTGCCGGTGGCCTTCACCGTCGTGGCCTTCGCGGTGGTGGCCTTCGCGGTCTTCGCGGGGGCCGCCTTCGCCGCCGAGGCAGCCGTCGACTTCGCGGCGGCCTTGGCAGGAGCCGACTTGGCCGCGGCCTTCGCCGGGGCAGCCTTCGCGGCCGCCTTGGCCGGTGCCGCCTTCGCCGTCGTGGCCTTGGCCGCCGTGGTCTTGGCAGCCGTGGTCTTGGCCGCCGTCGCCTTCGCGGCGGTGGACTTCGCCGCCGGGGTCGCCTTGGCCGCCGACTTCGCAGCGGTCGCCTTGGTCGCCGCGGCCTTCGCCGGGGCCGCCTTCGCCGTTGACTTCGCAGCCGTGGCCTTGGCCGTGGTGGCCTTGGCGGCGGTCGACTTCGCGGCGGCCGTCGTCTTGGTCGCCGCGGCCTTCGCGGGAGCCGCCTTCGCCGCCGACTTCGTGGCTGCCTTCGCGGGTGCGGCAGCCGACTTCGCGGCCGCCTTGGCCGGGGTGGCGGCCGACCTGGTGGCTGCCTTCGCCGGGGTCGCCTTCGCGGTCACGGTCTTCGCCGGGGTCGCCTTGGCCGCTGCCGTCCTGGCCGACTTCGCGGGCGGCGCCTTCGCCGCCGGGGCCGCCGCCGTCTTGGCCGCCGTGGCCTTCGCCGCGGGCGTCGCCTTCGCCGTGGTGGCCTTCGCCGCCGTCGACTTCGCTGCCGGGGTCTTCGCCGTGGTGGCCTTGGCTGCCGTCGACTTCGCTGCCGGGGCCTTCGCCGTGGTGGCCTTGGCTGCCGTGGACTTGGCCGCAGGGGTCGCCTTCGCCGTGGTGGCCTTCGCCGCCGTCGACTTCGCCGCGGGGGTCTTCGCCGTGGTGGCCTTCGCCGCCGTGGACCTGGCCGCCGGGGTCGCCTTCGCCGTGGTGGCCTTCGCCGCCGTGGACTTGGCCGCCGGAGCAGCCGCCGACTTCGCCGCCGCCGACTTCGCCGTGGGCGTCGACTTCGCCGTGGCCGACTTCGCCGCCGTGGACTTGGCCGCCGGGGTCTTCGCCGTGGTGGCCTTCGCCGCGGTCGACCTGGCCGCCGGGGTCTTCGCGGTGGTGGACTTCGCCGGCGAGCTCGTTGCCGTCGACTTCGCCGCGGGGGTCGCCTTGGCGGTGGTCGCCTTGGCCGCCGTGGACTTCGCCGCGGGGGTTGCCGGCTTCGACGCCGCCGAACGGGACGACGGGGTCTTCGCCGTCGTGGTGCCGGTGGCCGCGGCCGGGGACTTCGCGGCAGTCGCCTCGGCGGTGGTGCCGGTGGCGGTAGCCTTGGAAGCGGCCGGGGTCGCCTTCGTCGCCGCGGTCCGCCTCGCCGTCCGGGAGGACGAAGCCGGGGTCGCCGCGGAAGACGAAGCCGGCGCGACCGACGCCGAAGAGGCCGCGGCGGCCGGCGCCGAAGAGGCCGGGGCCGCCGACGGAGCCGGGGCCGCCGAGGCAGCCGACGGAGCCGGAGCGGCCGACGTTGCCGACGGAGCCGGGGACGAGGACGACGCGGTGGCGGCCGGGGTCGAGGCCGTCGTGGTCGCGCGCGTGCGAGGGGTTGCCGTGGTCGCGCGCCGGCGGGGAGCGGCGGCGGCGACCGTCTTCGCGTCCCTGGCGGGGGTCGCGGTCTCAGCTGGGTTCACCGCGTCCGCGGCGGGAGTCGTGGTGGCCGCGCTCGTTGCGGCCGATCTCGTGGTGGCCTTCTTAGCTGCGGCCATCGTGGTCCTCCTGGAGGAGTTCTCCCGCGTCCTGCGGGATGTTCGCGGTTGGGTTGTGCGGGTGGAGACGGGTTGAACGAGGAGTCGTGTGCCGGGGCGGTTCGCGGTCGCCTTCGGCTCCGACGTGTTGCTAGCGCTTGCCTTCCCACCGTTCGTCTTCGGCGTCCCACGCCTCGTTGCGTTGTTGGACTGTCGTCAGCGCCTGTTCGGCTTCTGCCGCCGAATCATAGGGGCCGAGCCGATCCCGGCCGGCGCACATGTCGGCCTCGGACTCGACCCGATGGTGGGAAAGGCACCAGTAGTACCGCTCAGCACCGCTGCTGCTCATGACATCACTGTGCACCGCAAATGAAACACGCGCCACCGAAACCGGCAAATAGCTGGTTGGGATTCCACAGTAGACGCAACCGCCCGGCTTGGGGAGCAGACGCCCGGAGATGGTCCTGACGGCGCCGGAAACGGTCCGGCCGGAATCGGGGAATCCTTACGCTTCAACGCTTTTAGCAGAATGGGAACAACGCGCCACGGCCGGCGGAAGACACCGAAGGACGCGGATGCCTGTGGTCACGATCACCCGAGGGTGAGCCGTTCGGTGGATCGGGATTCGAGTCGGACGGGCGACCCGTCCCACCTTCGTTAGGAGGCGAACGGTCCACGGTGGACGCGGGTGCCGGGCCGCCCCGATACTCGGTGCCGTGACCACGGTTCTGGCGATCGGCGGCTCGGCCGCACCCGATGACGTCGTGCGGTCCCTGACCGGTGGACGACCCGCGCGGACCGCCGACGGGCGCGCGCTGGTGCTCTACGACGACCCCGCGGCGGCGGTCCGCGACGTGACCGGATACCTGCGGCCGCGCGCGATGACGATGGTCCGGTTCGGCCTGCACGTCGGCGACCCGGCGGAGCCGGGCGAGGGGGCCGCGGCAGGCAGACGGACACACGGCGTCGCGACCCGCCTCGCCGACCTCGCCGGACCGGGCCGGTTGCGGGTCTCGCCCGAGGCCGCCGCCGCGCTCGGCGACGAGGTGCCGCTGGAGCCGACCGGCGACGGGTCGTATCAGATGCGCAAACCCTGACCGCGGCGCCGGGTCGCACCGGATGCGCAAACCCTGACGGCGGCGCCGCCGTGGTCTGCGGGACAATCGCCGGGTGAGCCTCCATGCCGATGACCTTCCGGACGTCCTTGCCATCACGCCGCTGACCTCGCCGCCCGACGTGTCGCTGCGGCCGCCGGGCTCCAAGAGCATCACCAACCGCGCGCTGCTCTGCGCCGCGCTCGCGCCGGGCCGCAGCACGCTGACGGGGGTGCTGTTCGCCGACGACACGCACGCGATGCTCGGCGCCGTGCGGGCGCTCGGCGCGACGCTGACGGTCGACGAGGCCGCGCACACGGTCGTCGTCGACGGCGTCGACCCGCGCACGTCCACCGCACCGGCGACGATCGACGCCCGCCAGTCGGGCACCACGGGCAGGTTCGTGGTGCCGGCGGCGGCGCTGCGCCCGGGGCGCGGTGTCGTCGACGGCGCGCCGCAGCTGCGGGCGCGGCCGTTCGGCCCGCTGACCGACGCGCTGCGCGAGCTCGGCGCGACGGTCGAGGACCTGGGCGAGCCCGGTTTCCTGCCGGTCGCGGTGACCGGGCCGGTCGCCGGCGGCAAGGTCGCGCTGCCCGGGCACCTGTCCAGCCAGTTCCTGTCGGGGCTGCTGATGGCCGGGCCGCTGATGTCCGAGGGGCTGACGGTGGAGCTCACCTCGCCCCTGGTCTCGGTGCCGTACGTCGAGGCGACCACGGCCGTCATGGCGGCGTTCGGCGTCAGCGTCGACGGGCTCACCGTGCACCCGGGCGCGTACCGGGCGGCGGACTACGCGATCGAGCCCGACGCGAGCGCCGCGTCGTATCTGCTCGCCGCCGCCGCCATCACCGGCGGCCGGGTCACCGTCGAGGGGCTCGGCACCAGGAGCCTGCAGGGCGACGTGCGTTTCGCGGACCTCCTGGAGCGGATGGGCGCACGGGTCGAGCGGACCGAGGACCGGGTCACCGTCACGGGCACCGGCACGCTGCACGGCATCGACGTCGACATGGCCGACATCTCCGACACCGCGCAGACCCTCGCCGCGGTCGCGGTGTTCGCCGACTCCCCGACCCGGGTCACCGGCATCGGCTTCATCCGCAAGAAGGAGACGGACCGGATCGCCGCGGTCGTCACCGAGCTGCGCCGCGCCGGCGTCGACGCCGTCGAGGACGCCGACGGCTTCACCGTCAACCCCGGGCCGGTCGCGCCGACGGCGTTCCACACGTACGACGACCACCGCATGGCGATGAGCCTGTCGCTGCTCGGGCTGCGGGTGCCGGGGATCGAGATCCGCGACCCCCGGTGCATCTCGAAGACCTACCCGACGTACTACGTCGACCTGGCCCGCCTGTGAGCGATCTGGCCGCCGACCTGGCCCTCGCCCGGCGGGCCGCGCTCGCCGGGGCCGAGGTCGGCCTGCGGTACTTCGCCGCGCTCGCGGAGCTGCCCAGGGAGCTCAAGGCGGACGGCAGCGTCGTCACCGAGGCCGACCGGGCCGTCGAGGTCGCCGTCCGCGCCGTGCTCGCCGAGGCGTGCCCCGGCGACGCGATCCTCGGCGAGGAGGGCGGCCTGACCGGCACCGGCGGCCGCCGCTGGATCATCGACCCGATCGACGGCACGGCGATGTTCGTCGCCGGCGACGACCGCTGGCTCGTCCTCGTCGCCCTCGAGGAGGACGGCGAGATCGTCGCGGGGGTCGCCGCCGTACCGGCGCAGGGCACCATCTGGTGGGCCGGCCGCGGCGCCGGGGCGTACCAGGGTGGCATCGGCGACGACGAGGGACGGCGCCTGCGCGTGGACCCCGACGGGACCGACACCCCGGCCGGCGCCACGGTCGGCGTCATCCCCGACGACTACGTCCACCGGCCCGAGCGGGCGCTGCTCGAGCCGCTGACCGCGGTGGCCCGCACGGTGCCCTGGCCGGCGCACGCGGCGCTGCTCGTGGCCGGCGGCCGGCTCGACCTCGCGGTGCAGACCCGCGGCCAGATCTGGGACTTCGCCGCGACGTCGCTGATCGTGCGAGAGGCCGGCGGGCAGTACAGCGGCTTCGACGGGCGGCAGGCGCCGGGTGCGGGCCCGTCGCTGTTCTCCAGGAGCGCACCGCTGCACGCGGCGACCCTGGAGCTGCTCGGCGGGTCTTGACACTCATCAATGTGTTCGTCCAGCATGTCCGGCGGGGTCCAAATCAACCACGCTTGGAGTAGCCGTGCGCCGTGCCCGGGGGTTGCTGTCCGCCGCTGTTCTCCTCACCGCGATGCTGGTGCCGGGGGTCGCGCACGCCGAGCCGAGCCCGGGCGCGTCGCCCCCCGGCGGGGCCGCGGCGGCGACCGACGACGACCCGGCCGCGCACGGGCTGCGGCGCACCCCGCTCGACCTCGGCGGCGGGGTGCAGGCGAACTCCCTCGCGCCGACCGGCATCCCGGGCACGTCGACCTGCCGGCGGTACTACCTGTTCAGCCACCGCGCGGCACGCTACATCTCGGAGGAGCAGGGGTACACCGGCAGCAACAAGAACATGCTCCGCGCCCGGCAGACCGCCGGCGGCCTGGGCACCTGGGAACATTTCAGCCTCTGCTCCTTCAACGGCCGCAGCGACCTCATCTTCATCCAGGCCACCTCCGGCTACCTGGTGACCGCCGAGTACGGGTACAGCGGCAACCTCAAAGGCATGCTCCGCGGCCGCGGCGAATGGCCGAGCGACTGGGAGATCTTCGAGGTGTGGTCCGACGCCGGCAAGTACTTCCTGCGCAACCAGGCCACGAAGGGCTGGGTCAGCGTGCGGGTCGACATGACCGGCAGCTACCTCAACATGGTGCGCGGCAACGGCACCAGCGCGGGCCCCTGGGAGCAGCTGGCCATCACGCCGGTCGCGTGAACGCCGTCAGCTCCCGGCCGACCAGCTCGTTTGCCTCCCGCCAGGCCTGCACCCAGATCGGCGTCATCCGCAGGTACACGTAGCGCGGCCCCGGCCTGAACCCGGCCTTCTCGGCGAACGCGTCGAGCACGTCCTGGCTCAGGCCGCCGGCCGGCACCGTCTGCGCGGCGCACTCGATGAGGACCACGTCACGGGTCGGCCCGACGGCGACGCGGGCCCGCCCGTTCGCGGCGATGTTACGCGTCGTCGGGTTGTTGGGCGCCGTGCAGAACAGCAGCGCCTCGCCGTCCCACAGGAACGACAGCGGCACCATGCACGGCTCCCCGTCCGGCGACGCCGTCGCCACCCACGCGTCGACGTCGTGCTCGAGCCGGTGCCGCGTGTCGGCGACGCGCTGCTCGGTGCTGCGTGCGGGCTGATCCATGCCGCTCCCCCTCGTGGTGTTTGCCTTTTCGGCGTCAGACTATGACGCTGGGCGGCGTGAGTGATCTGCTGGCCCGCCGCTTCGAGGAACACCGCGGCCACCTGCACGGGGTGGCACTGCGGATGCTCGGCTCCCACGCCGAGGCCGACGACGCCGTGCAGGAGGCGTGGCTGCGGCTGAGCCGCGCCGACCACGCCGCCGTCGACAACCTCGGCGGCTGGCTCACCACGGTCGTCGGCCGGATCTGCCTGGACCTGCTGCGCGCCCGCAAGACCTCCCCGGTGGCCTCCTTCGACCCGGCGGCCTCCTTCGACCCGGTGGCGTCCTTCGACCCGGTGGCGTCCTTCGACGGCCCGCCGGCCGACCCCGAGCAGCAGGCGCTGCTCGCCGACGAGGTGGGCCGGGCGATGCTCGTGGTCCTCGACACCCTCACGCCCGGCGAGCGGCTCGCGTTCGTCCTGCACGACATGTTCACCGTGCCCTTCGAGGACATCGCCCAGATCGTCGGCCGCTCCCCCGCCGCCGCCCGCCAGCTCGCCAGCCGCGGCCGCCGCCGCGTCCAGGGCGTCGCCCCTGTCGCCGACCTCCCCCGCCAGCGCGAGGTCGTCGACGCGTTCCTGGCCGCGTCCCGCGCCGGCGACTTCGAAGCGCTGCTGGCCCTCCTGGACCCGGAGGTCGTCCTGCGTGCGGACGCGGCCACGGTACTGACCGGCGCCGCCCCCGCGGTCCACGGCGCGCACGACGTCGCCACCACCTTCAGCGGCCGTGCCCGCGGCGCCCGGATCGCCCTCGTCGACGGCTTCGTCGGCGCCGTCTGGTCGACGGGCGGCACCCCCCGCGTGGTCTTCGACTTCGTCGTCGCCGACGGCAAGGTCGTGGAGATCGAGCTCCTCGGCGACGCCGCCACCCTGGACCGCCTCGAACTGACGGTCCCGTTCGCGTAGCCGGCCCCCGTGGCACGCCGAGTCTCGAGCACGTCCCCCCGCCGACGGGAGCAACCGATGAGCCGCCCGCTGCACTCCGTCTCGGTGGCCGCCGTCGTCACCGACGACGAGGGCCACGTCCTGGTCGTCCAGCGCCGCGACAACGGCAGGTGGGAGATCCCCGGCGGCATCCTCGAACTCGGCGAGTCCATCCACCACGGCGTCCGCCGCGAGGTCCTCGAAGAAACCGGCGTCGAGATCGAACCCCTCCGCCTGACCGGCGTCTACAAGAACCTCGACATCGGCGTCGTCGCCCTCGTCTTCCGCGCCGCCCGCACCGGCGGTCTCGCGACCCCGACGGAGGAGTCCGCCGCCGTCGAGTGGTGGCCCCTCACCAAGGTCGAGCCGAACATGGACCCGACGTTCGCCGTCCGCGTCCACGACGCGCTCGCCGACCAGGACACCGCCGTCCGCGTGCACACCGACACCACCGTCCTGCCCGAGGCACCGGCCGCCACCGGCCGATCGGAGCCGCGGCAACAGCCGTGATCCCCTGCCCGGTCCTGCCGAGCCCACGCGATCGTCGCGCCGGGCGGCGGGGTGGGAAGGCGGCCGGTCGGATCGGCAGGGATCGGGCGCGTTTGGCGCAGAAGCTGCCGCGCGGAACGCGCTCGGCAGTGCGCCGCTCGCGGCGCATTGGGGGTCTTGGGTGAGAATCCCCCAGCGGGCCCCGCCGCGAAGCGGTGGGGGAATTGCAGACGGACGAGTCGACCTGTACGCCGGGTTCTGTCCCCGCTGGTGGCGGGGGGCGGCCATCCATCTCGGCCTGCCGTTGCCGGCAGGC
Organism: Dactylosporangium sp. NPDC051087; assembly: GCF_055586325.1. Taxonomy (NCBI): domain Bacteria; kingdom Bacillati; phylum Actinomycetota; class Actinomycetes; order Micromonosporales; family Micromonosporaceae; genus Dactylosporangium; species Dactylosporangium sp. NPDC051087. Next base: position 155,644 of record NZ_JBVJIJ010000011.1, read on the forward strand.
TCTAGCGGTCTACCCGCAGGCTCGGGCGGGCAGCCCTCGAACGCCTGCGTCTGACCTTGCTCCGGGTGGGGTTTACCTAGCCGCCCCGGTCACCCGGGGCGCTGGTGGGCTCTTACCCCACCGTTTCACCCTTACCCTGCCCGAAGGCGTGGCGGTCTGTTCTCTGTGGCACTGTCCCGCGGGTCACCCCGGGTTGCCGTTAACAACCACCCTGCCCTGTGGAGCCCGGACGTTCCTCGGCGGCACCGGTGAAGGTGCCGACGCGGCCGCCCGGTCGACTCGTCCGTCGTGGTGTCTATGGTAGGCGGACCATGAATCTTGCTGACATCGCGCTCCTGTCGGGTGCCGGGCTGGCCGCCGGCACGGTCAACGCGATCGCCGGCGGCGGGTCGCTGATCACCTTCCCCGCGCTGATCGCGACAGGGTTGAGTCCCGTCGCCGCGAACGTGACGAACTCGGTGTCGGTGTTCCCCGGCTATGTCGCGTCGGTGTACGGCAGCAGGGCCGACCTCGACGACCGGCGGTCGGTGCTCAAGGTCGCGCCGACGGCGGTGGTGGGGGCGTCGCTGGGGTGCCTGCTGCTGCTGGCCACGCCGGCGAGGGCGTTCGAGCTGGTGGTCCCGTTTCTGGTACTGGCCGCCGCGACCACCCTCGCGTTGCAGGACCGGCTGCGGAAGGTGGTCGGGCATCCGCGGGACATGTCGCCGCGGCGCAGGGCGCTGAGCCTGCAGGCGATGGTGTTCGCCGGCTCGCTGTACGGCGGGTACTTCGGCGCCGCGCTCGGCGTGATGCTGGTCGCGGCGCTCGGGCTGGTGCTGGACCGGTCGATGGCCAGGATCAGCGCGTTGAAGAACGTCGTGTCCGCGGTCGGCGGGCTCGTCACGGTGGTCGCGTTCGGGGCGTTCGGGCCGGTCGACTGGGCGGACGTGCTGGTGGTCGCGCCGACCGCGATGATCGGCGGCTACGCCGGGGCACGCCTCGCCAGGCGACTGCCGTCCGCGGTGCTGAAGTGGCTGATCGTCGCCTTCGGCACGGTGGTCGGTCTGGTGCTGCTCTACCGAGCCGTCGCCTAGACAGCCGCTCTACCGGGCCACCGGGCCGTCGCCTAGGACAGGTGCGCGGTGTCGTTGACGGTACGCACGGCGACCCCGCCGTCGGGCCACGAGTCGACGATCGACACGCCCGCCGGGTCGAGGTACAGCCGGTACATGAACGCGTCACCGGCGGCGAGCGCGTCGCGGAGCATCGACTTGATCGGTGTCACGTGGCTGACGACGGCGATCTGCCGCCCGGCGTACTGCTGCTGCAACCGCCGCAGCGCGCGCCTGACCCGGATCGTGACCTGCTGCAGGGACTCGCCGCCGGGCGGCGCGACGAGCGGTGAGGCGAGCCACCGGTCGAGCTCGCCCGGGTAGGCGGCGCGCACCTCGCCGAACGTCATCCCGTCCCATTCGCCGAAGTCGCACTCGACGAGGTCCTGCTCGACGACGACCTCGATGTCGCCGCCGGCCACGATCGCGGCCGCGGTCTCCTGGCACCGTCGCAGCGGCGAGCTGACGACGGCGGCGAGGTCGGGGGCGACCACCCGGACCCGTCCGGCGGCGCGGGCGGCCTGGTCGCGACCCCGGTCCGACAGCGGGATGTCGGAGCGCCCCGAGTAGCGCTTCTCCACGGTGTACGACGTCTCGCCGTGCCGCACCAGGATCATCCGCAACGGGGAGCCGGTCGCCGGCGGCGCCCACGACCGTGCCACGGGCTCCGGCGACGTGCCATCGGCTTCGGTCCCGGTGACCGACGCCCGCACCCCGTCGGAGGCCGCACCGGCGTCGGCGGACGGCGCATCGACCGACGCCCGGCCGGACGACGGCGAGACCGACGGCGCGGCCGAGGACGGCGAGACCGAGGGCTCGGACGACGACGGCGAGACCGAGGGCTCGGACGACGACGGCCGGCCGGGGCCGGACGCCGCGGCGGCGACCGCCCGTGCGGCGGCCCGGCCCGGTGAGTCGGGACCCGCGACCGGTGCCGCGACCGGTGCGGACGGCGCGACCGGAGCGGGCGGTGCGGAGGCGCCGTCCATGGCGGCGTTCGCCAGGCGGTCGGCGTGCTTGTTCTGCTCGCGGGGGATCCACGAGTAGCGCACGGACCGGAAGCCGCCGGCCAGCTCGCCCGCCTGGGCCGCCAGGGGCCGCAGGCCTGGGTGCTTGATCTGCCACCGGCCCGACATCTGCTCCACGACGAGCTTCGAGTCCATCCGGACCTCGACCTCGTCGGCGCCGAGCTCGGACGCCGCCCGCAGGCCTTCGATCAGGCCGGTGTATTCGGCGACGTTGTTGGTGGTGACGCCGAGGCGGCCGAGACGTTCGGCGAGGACCTCACCGGTGGAGGAGCGCACGACCGCGCCGTAGCCGGCGGGGCCGGGGTTGCCCCTGGACCCGCCGTCGGCCTCGATCGTGACCTTCACAGGAAGGACCCCGGGCGCGGGAAGGACCCCGGGCTCGTGATGCTCACAGGCCGGACTCCGCGGTCCGGACGAGGATGCGCCGGCATTCTTCGCAGCGGACGACCTCGTCGGGGGCGGCGGCCTTGACACGGGCCTTGTCGCCGCCGGCGAGCTCCAGGCGGCAGCCTTCGCAGCGGCCGTGGCGGAGCATGGCGGCGCCGATGCCGCCGCTGCTCTCGCGGATCTTGTCGTACAGCGTGATGAGGTCGGCGGGCAGGTCCGCGGCGAGGGGTTTGCGGCCGGACCGGCGGAACTCCTCGTCCTTGGCGATCCCGGCGATGGCTTCGTCGCGGCGCTGCTCGGTGGCGGCGCGCACCGAGCGGGTCTCGGTGAGCCGGCCGGTGATGTCGTCGAGGGTCGCCTGCGCGGTCTCCCGCTGCTCCATCAGCTCCAGCTCGGCGTCCTCCAGCTCACCCTGGCGCCGGTTGAGGGTGGCGATCTCGTGCTGCAGGGCCTCCAGCTCGCGGGCGGGGCCGGTGCCGGCGTCGAGGCGGGCCTGGTCCTTGTCCTTGCGGGCGCGGACCTGCTCGGCGTCGCGCTCGAGCCGGTTGATGTCGCGGTCGAGGTCGTCGACGGCGACCTGGGCGCGGACGCGCTGGTCCTCCATCGTGGACAGCTCGCGGGCCAGCCGGTCGAGCTCGGCGTGCTCGGGCAGCGCCTTGCGCTTGTGCGCGAGCTGGGTGAGCGCGATGTCGATCGCCTGCAGGTCGAGCAGGCGACGCTGAGCCTCTGGGTCAGCCTTCACGAGTTGCCGTCCTCCAAAAACGTCGGAGCGTCCGGCGAAGCGACGAACGTCCACGGTGAGGTGTCCACATCGGACACGATGGTCGGCAGGCCGGTCTCCTGCCGCAGGAACGCCGCCACGTCGTCGAGCCAGGGCCGCTCGGACGCCCAGTGCGAGACGTCGAGCAGCAGCGGTCCGCCGCCCGCGAGGTGCTCGTGTGCCGGATGGTGGCGCAGATCCGCAGTCAAGTATGCGTCAACCCCGGCCCGGGCGGCGTCGGCGAGGAACGCGTCCCCGGCACCGCCGCTCACCGCGACCGTCTGCACCGCCGCGGTCGGGGGCCCTGCCACCCGTACACCTCCCACGGCCGAGGAGACCAGAGCGGCGAGGTCCGACAGGGCCATCGCAGATGGCAACCGGCCGACGCGCCCGTGACCGCGGCCGGTGTCGGCGATCGGGACCAGGGGGCGGACGTCGAGCAGCCCGAGCCTGGCGGCGAGCGCGTCGGACACGCCGGGGTTGGCGACGTCGCCGTTGGTGTGCGCGGTGTGCAGGGCGATGCCCGCCTTGATCATCCGGTGGATGACGCGGCCCTTGTACGTGGTGGGCGCGACGCTGGACACGCCGCGCAGCAGCAGGGGGTGGTGGGTGAACATGAAGTCCGCCCCGGCGGCGATCGCCTCCTGCACGGTCCGCGGGTCGCAGTCGACGGCGAGGAAGATCCTGGTGACCTCCGCGGACGGCTCACCGAGGGTGAGACCGACGCGGTCCCAGCTCTCGGCCCAGGACGGCGGATACCGCTGCTCGAGCAGCTCGACGAGTTCGGCGACAAGCACGGCGCGAGGTTACTCCACGCTGGGACCGCCGAGGGCGTCGACAGGCAGATGCCACGGGAAGCTGGCGGTGCGCTTCTCGCCGGTGCCGGGCGGGTGCAGGGGCAGCACGTCGTCGCCGTAGAGGACGGTGACGCCCCACGAGCGCAGCTTCGAGATCGACTCGCCGAAGGCGGGGTGGCGGGCCATGGCGGCGTTGGTGAAGGGCACCGCGACGATCGGCAGGCCCATGCCGAGGCCCTCGACGAGCAGGCCGAGGGCGAGGGTGTCGGCGATGCCGGCGGCCCACTTGTTGATCGTGTTGACGGTGGCCGGGGCGACGATCAGCGCGCCCGCCTGCGGGAGGATGTCGGGGTCGCCGGGGTACTTGTAGCGGTGCCGGACGGGGTGCCCGGTCTGTGCGACGAGGGTCGGGATGTCGAGCCACTTGAGGGCGTCCGGCGTGGCGACGACGCAGACCTCCCAGCCTTTCGCCTGGGCGAGAGACACGAGCTTGCTGGCATCCTGCGTGACGGGCGATCCGCACGTCACGACGTATAGGACATGACCGGCCATGCGGGCATTGTGCTACTCCCGGGCTACACCCCCACGCTCATGTTCTCGGCGAGTTCCGCGACGGGCGCGGACGGGGTGCCCCGGGTGCGTCGCAGCACGTCGCTGAGCACCTCCCTGGCGAGGGGCCGGCAGCGGATCTCCGACGGCGCGAGCCGGTCGCCCTCGAGGAGCATCTCGCTGGCGAGGTCGATGTCGCCGAGGATCGCGTGCGCGCGGGCCTGGTCCAGGTAGTGGTGGGCGCGGCGCTCGGGCAGCAGCGCGTGGAAGGCCTCCAGGTCGAGGCCTTCGTGGACCTCCACCGCGTAGCGGCCCTCGCCGAGCTCGACGGCGGCGGCGGCGCGGTGCAGCTGCACGTTGGTCGGCCCGAAAGAGGACCAGTAGTAGTTGTGGTCGCCGTCGAGGCCCTTGGCGGCCTCCTCCGCCCCGCCGAGGAGGTCCCGGACGGTGGCGCCGTCGCCGATGCGGGCCGCGGCCATCGCGCCCTGCAGCAGCAGCATCCCGTAGACCGAGAGGCGCTCCGGTGCGCAGTCGTTGCCGTTGGCTCCGGGGGCGAGCCGGTTGGCGATGTTGACGTTGATCTCCAGGGCGGGCCGGGACCGGCCGAGGGCGAGCAGCGCGAGGGCGACGCGGGTGGTGGCGGAGCCGGCGAGGAGCTGGTCGCCGGCGCGCTGCGACACGGCGATCGACCGGTCGGCGGCGAGCCAGGCGAGCTCGTGCTCGCCGAGCTTGCGCAGCGCCGAGGAGGCGATCTGGTAGACCTGCCCGAGCAGGTGGGCGGCCTCGCGGCTCTGCCCGCCGTCGGCGTAGGCGGTGTCGGCGGCCTGGGCCTCGCGCAGCAGGCGCGGCAGGGTGCGGGCCAGCATCCCGTACTTGGCGTGCTGGTAGCTCAGCCAGGCGTGGGTGACGGCCTTGCGCATCTCGGCCAGGGGCGGCGGCTCGGGCGGCGCGTAGAAGAAGGCGCTGATCTGGTCGTACCGCTCCAGGGCGGCGCGGATCTCCTCGACCTCGACCTGGTCGACGCAGTTGACGCTGTCGGGCCGCCGCTCGGGGTCCTTGCCGAGCAGGATCTGCACGTCCAGCTGGAGCACGTCGGCGATCTCGTAGACCACCGAGAACTTGTCCAGCCGCCGGACGCCGCGCTCGACCTTGTCGACCCAGCTCTTCGACTTCCCGAGCCGGTCCGCGAAGACCTGCTGGGACATCTTGCGCCGGTTCCGCCAGTAGGCCACGCGTCGGCCGATCGGCAGCTCATCCACGCCGCTCACCTCCGGGGGTCACCCGCTCGGTCGACATCGCACCTTTTGTGCGGTTCGTCCGGCATCCGTGCTCATAGGTTCCAATGTGCAACTTGCAGCCCCCGTTGCCATTACCAACGACGCACACGGCGTCCGGTGACGCGACGTGGTCCTGTGGGCACTTTCGAGTGATCTCCCCTGCTAGGAGGAGCACATGCGGTCCTGGGAACGCGCCAAACTGCGCAAAGCGGCCCTGCGCTACGTCGAACACGGCTGGCACGTGCTGCCCGGCGCCTACCTGGTCGGCCAGCACGCCGGCCGGCACGCGAAGGAGCGGCGCTTCGACTGCGGCGAGGTCGGCTGCCGCACCGTGGCGTGCCATCCGGTGCCGTCCAGCTCCCGCGCGCCGAGCCGCTCCCCCGCGGTCGTCGCGCGGTGGTGGAGCCGGAACCCCTACACGGTGCTCTTCCCGACCGGGCACGCCTTCGACGTCCTGGAGGTCTCCTCGGCGCTGGGCCGGGCCGCGCTGCTCGGCGACGGCTTCGTCGCGGCGCGGGGGCCGGTCGCCGTCGCCCGGCGGAACGGCCGGGACGACCGCTTCTTCTTCCTGGTGCTGCCCGGGCACGGGCTGCTGCCGGAGCTCGCCCTGCAGCCCGACGTGGTGCTGCACGGGCAGGGCTCGTGGGTGCCGGCCGCGCCGAGCCCGCAGTTCGGCGGGCGGGTCCGCTGGGAGCTGTCCCCGGAGACGCACGGCTGGCGACCGGCGGAGCCCTACGCCGTGCAGGCGCTGATGCTCGACGCGATCGGGGCGGGCCCCATGGCGAACACGGGGGCGCGAGCCACCTGGCGTTCCGCCGCGTAACACCACCTCAGCCGGCGGCCGGTCCTCTCGGGGGGACCGGCCGTTGCCATGTCCACTGCCACGTCTACTGCCACGCCCGCGCCCGTGCGCGCACGGGCGATCCGCCGAGCGGCGGACGTCCCAGAGCTCGCTAGGCCTTGGAAAAGATTCACGTGCAGAATTCATGCCGCTGCCCAACGTAGCGCTGGTGTAGCCCTACGTCGACCCTTGCAACACGAGAGAGTTACTCAACGGTTGGCGAACTACTTACTCAACGTTGAGTGTTGATCTACTCAAAAGATCAGTAGCTGACCGCCACGTCGACGGTCGTCACCACCCGGCTGATGGCGTCGCCGGCCCGCGGGTCGGGCACCTCGGTCGGCTCGGCGGCCGGGTCGACCCGGACGATCCGCCCGCCGTCGGGCAGCCGGACGCCGCGCGCGGCGAGCAGCGCGGTCAACGCACCGTAGACGAACGCCTCCACCCGCTCGGGCTCGGCCCACGCCTGCAGCCCGATCCGCCAGCGGACCTGCCGGGCCCACGGCAGCCGCGAGCGCACCGGCGCACCCACCGCCTCCACGAGCAGGACCGGCAACTCACCGCCCAGGTCCTCCGGGCGCGCGGTGACCAGGGTGGCGTCCGAAAGGTGGTGCTGCGCGCGCAGGTACGCCACGACGAGATCGACCGCGTCCGGCTGCGCCACGGCCGTCACCGCCCTCGTCACCCTCGTCGTCGCCCCTGTCCGCGCCCTCCGCGAGACCAACGGAAGCCGCACCGCCAGGTCGCGGTACCACAGATACATTTCATGTTCCCCGAAGAAAGGATTCACCGGCGATCGGAGAAACGGTGCGTCCAGTCGTATGGTTCGGCAATTCTCCACCGCTGGCTGTCAGCACCTCGACATCGCCTCGGCCTTGCGCCGTCGCAGGCCTGCGGTATCAGGCTAGCGACCTGGGAAGATCGATGTGCGCGCAACGCCGGGATCGAGGAAATCGTGTTCTTTGTGGCATACATCGGCGTCCTCCGATCGGCTGTGGTTCACCGATCGGAGGGCGCCGGGGTGCGGATCAGCTGAAGCGGGCTCCCTCGTCGCGGCGGTGCGCCCAGGCCGCGAGGGCCGCCGCGCCTGCCGTCCAGCCGAGCAACGCGACCATCGAGGTCGTCGACACCTCGAAGTCGCTGACGGCGGCCCAGACCAGCTCGGCGGCGCCGCGGGTCGGCAGGTAGGGGGCGATCGTCTCGACGAACCCGGGCGCTTCGCCCGGCGACGACAGCAGCCCGCCGCCGAACGCCAGGGGGAAGAAGATGATCTGCGCGACGGCGAGGGCGGCCTTGGTCGGCAGTGCGTAGCCGATGGCGAGGCCCATGAACGTGAACGGCAGGGCGCTGACCACGACCGCGCCGAGCGCGAGCAGCAGCTGCGCCGGCGTGGCGGTCGCCGCGGTGAACAGCGCGCCGATGACGACGACCGGGATCAGCGAGATGAACATGAACGTCAGCCCGGACAGGATCCGGCCGGTGAACGCGGCGGCAGGCCCGGCGGGCAGGGTGCGGCTGAACGGATCCCACGGCTGCGAGCGGTCCTCGGCGACGCCGACGCCGTAGGTGAACAGCGAGCTGGTCATGACGGCGAACATGACCATCGAGGCGGTGGCGAAGGTCGCGCCGACCGGGTCGTCACCGGCGAACGGCACGACGAAGAACAGCATCGACGCGGCGGGGAAGAACGCGCCGCCGACGACGGCGACCGGGATGCGGAGCGTCTCCAGGATGCGGAACCGGGCGTGGGTCAGGGCGAGCGGCATCGGTCAGGCTCCCGTCAGGGTCAGAAAGGCCTCTTCGAGGGTGGTCGGCTGGACCCGCAGCCCGCGGAACGGCACGCCCGCGGCGACGAGGTCGCGCACGAGCCGGTCGGGGTCCGGGGTGAGCAGCGAGGTGCGCCCCTCGGCGTGCTCGACGCCGACCACGCCGGGCAGCTCCGGCAGGGTGGTCTCCTCCAGGCTGACCCGGTGGATGCCGACCATGCCGCGGATCGCGTCGACGGTGTCGTCGGCGAGGACCCGGCCGCGGCCGATGACGACGACCCGGTCGGCGAGGGCCTCGATCTCCTCCAGGTAGTGGCTGGTCAGCACGACGGTGCCGGTCCGCCCGTACTCCCGGACGTGGTCCCACAGCTCGCGGCGGGCCTGCACGTCGAGGCCCGTCGTCGGCTCGTCGAGGAAGACGAGGTCGGGGCGGCCGACGAAGGCGAGCGCGACGGCGAGGCGCCGTTTCTGCCCGCCGGACAGCCCGCCGGTCTGCCGCCCGGCGACCTCGGTGAGGCCGAAGTCGGCCAGGAGCTCGCCGGTGGGGACCGGGTCGGCGAAGTGGGCGGCGACGAACGCGACGCACTCACGGACCCGCAGCGTCGCGGGCAGCCCGGTCTCCTGCGGCGTGACGCCGACGCGGCGCCGGGTCGCGGGGTCGCGGGGGTCGCCGCCGAAGAGCTCGACGCGGCCGCTCGTCGGGCGGCGCAGGCCGACGAGAAGGTTGATGAGCGTCGACTTGCCGGCGCCGTTGGGGCCGAGCAGCCCCACCACCCCGCCGGCGGGGATGTCGAGGCTCACGCCGTCGAGGGCCACCTGGTCGCCGTAGCGGCGGGTGACGTCGACCGTTCTGGCGAGCAGGTCCATCAGGACTCCTTCGGAGGGTCGAGGAGGGCGCGCACCGCCGCGGTGTAGTCGTCGAACGCGACCCGTCCGCGGGCGGTCAGCGCGGCGGAGGTGGTCGGGGTGCGGCCGCGGAAGGACTTGGCGACCTCGACATAGCCGGCCTGCTCGAGCTTCGTCAGGTGCACCGACAGGTTGCCGGCGGTCATGTCGAGGATCTGCTGGAGGCGGGGGAAGGTCATCCGGTCGCCGTCGGCCAGGGCGGACAGCGCCGCCATGATCCGGAGTCTCGCCTGCGCGTGGATCACGGGGTCGAGGTCAGCCACGCCGCCGCCGCTCGCGTGCCCACATGATCAGCCCGAACAGGGTCAGGCCGCCGCCCCCGCCGACGGCGACGAGCAGCGAGTGCCAGCCGGGGCCGAGGGCGACGCCGGCGATGTTGACGACGGTGAGCCAGGCGCCGAGGACGAACATGTCGCGCGACAGCCAGATCGCGGACCCTGCCATGTACATGACGGCGACGGTGCCGACGGACACGCACGCCCACAGCAGGCCCTGCTCCTCCTGCGGCAGGTATTTGACGAAGCGCCCGGTGGTGGAGCCGACGCCGGCGAACGCGAGGAACCACGCGAACCCGTAGGCCGTGCCCTGCCACGTCGAGCGGCCCTCGACGCCGCGGCCGCGCCGGGCGGAGACCACCGCGGTGCTGATCATGGCCAGGACCATCGCGGCGAACAGGGTGACCAGGGGCAGCCAGGCGGGGAGGTCGACGAAGACCCGCCCGTCCGGCCCATACCGCAGGAACAGCAGCCCGTAGCCGACCAGCCAGGCGACGCCCCACGGCAGGTAGTAGCCGAGGGGGTTGAGCGAGACGGTGCCGGCGACGGCGGCCCGCTCCTGCTGGATGAGGGCGAGGGACTCCGCGGGCGAGGCGGGTGGTGCGTCGTCATCGACGGGGGTCATGCAAAGAACTTTACGCCATAAACCTGTTTACCAAAAGAGAGGGGATCGATGTGCTCGATCCCCTCTCGCTGACCTGCGATGTTACGAGTCGCCGCCGGTCTCGCCCACCGGCGCGGCGTTGACGTCGTCGATCGCGTACTTCTTCGCGGCCTCACCGGCGACCGACGCCGGGACCTCGCCGCGGCGGGCGAGCTGGCGCAGCGTGGCGACCACGATCGACTCGGCGTCGACGTGGAAGTGCCGGCGCAGCGCGTGCCGGGTGTCGGACAGACCGAAGCCGTCGGTGCCGAGCGAGGTGTAGTCGTTCGGTACCCAGCGCGAGATCAGGTCCGGCACGGCCCGCATGAAGTCGGAGACCGCGACGACCGGGCCCTCGGCGCCTTCCAGGGCCTTGGTGATGTACGGCACCCGCGGCTCGTCGGTCGGGTGGAGCAGGTTGTGCTCCTCGGCGACGACCGCGTCGCGGCGCAGCTCGGTCCAGGACGTCGCGGACCACACGTCGGCGGACACGCCCCACTCCTCGGCGAGGAGCTTCTGCGCCTTCAGCGCCCACTGCATGCCGGTGCCGGAGGCGAGGATGTGCGCCTTCGGCCCCTCCTGCGCCGACGCCTGGTACCGGTACAGGCCCTTGAGCAGGCCCTGCACGTCGAGTTCCGCGGGCTCCGCCGGCTGGAAGATCGGCTCGTTGTAGACCGTCAGGTAGTAGATGAGGTCCTCGGGCTTGTCGCCGTACATCCGGTTGACCGCGTTCTCGGTGATGTGCGCGATCTCGTAGCCGAACGCCGGGTCGTAGGCCACCACGGCCGGGTTCGTCGCCGCGATGAGCAGCGAGTGACCGTCCTCGTGCTGCAGGCCCTCACCGTTGAGCGTGGTGCGCCCCGCGGTGGCACCGAGCAGGAAGCCGCGCGACATCTGGTCGGCGGCCGCCCAGATGCCGTCGGCGGTGCGCTGGAAGCCGAACATCGAGTAGAAGATGTAGACCGGGATGATCGGCTCGCCGTGGGTGGCGTAGCTGGTCGCCGCCGCGGTGAAGGACGCGACCGAGCCGGCCTCGTTGATGCCCTCGTGCAGGATCTGCCCGTTGGTGGACTCCCGGTAGCTCAGGAACAGCTCCCGGTCGACCGGCGTGTAGTTCTGCCCGTGCGGCGAGTAGATCTTCGCGGTCGGGAAGAGCGAGTCCATGCCGAACGTGCGGGCCTCGTCGGGGATGACCGGCACCCAGCGCCGCCCCATGCCCTTGTCGCGCATCAGGTCCTTGAGCATGCGCACGAACGCCATGGTCGTGGCGACCTTCTGCTTGCCCGAGCCGCGCTTGATGTCGCCGTACACCGACGACTCCGGCAGCTTCAGGTCCACGTGCGTCGTGCGCCGGTTCGGCACGGAACCGCCGAGCTCGGCGCGCCGCTGCAGCATGTACTGCATCTCGTCGGACTTCTCGTCCGGGCGGTAGTACGGCACCGCGTACGGGTTGTCGCCGATCGCGCTGTCGGGGATGTCCAGGTACAGCCGGTCGCGGAAGTCCTTGACGTCCTGCAGGGTCAGCTTCTTCATCTGGTGCGTGGCGTTGCGGCCCTCGAAGTGCGAGCCGAGCGTCCAGCCCTTGATCGTCTTGGCGAGGATGACCGTCGGCTGGCCGGTGTGCTCGGTGGCCGCCTTGTACGCCGCGTACAGCTTGCGGTAGTCGTGGCCGCCGCGCTTGAGGTTCCAGATCTCGTCGTCGGACAGGTGCTCGACCATCTTGCGGGTGCGCGGGTCGCGGCCGAAGAAGTGCTCCCGCACGTACGCGCCGGACTCCGCCTTGTAGGTCTGGTAGTCGCCGTCCGGGGTCTTGTTCATCAGGTTGACCAGCGCGCCGTCGGTGTCGGCGGCGAGCAGCGGGTCCCACTCCCGGCCCCAGACGACCTTGATCACGTTCCACCCGGCGCCGCGGAAGAACGCCTCGAGCTCCTGCATGACCTTGCCGTTGCCGCGGACCGGGCCGTCGAGGCGCTGCAGGTTGCAGTTGATGACGAACGTGAGGTTGTCCAGCTCCTCGCGGGCGGCCACGCCGATCGCGCCGATCGACTCCGGCTCGTCCATCTCGCCGTCGCCGAGGAAGGCCCACACGTGCTGCTGGCTGGTGTCCTTGAAGCCCCGGTTGTGCAGGTACCGGTTGAACCGCGCCTGGTAGATCGCGTTGATGCCGCCCAGACCCATCGAGACGGTCGGGAACTCCCAGAAGTCGGGCATCAGCCGCGGGTGCGGGTAGCTGGGCAGGCCCTTGCCGATGCCGCCGTGCGACAGCTCCTGGCGGAACCCGTCGAGCTGCTGCTCGCTCAGGCGGCCCTCCATGAACGCGCGCGCGTACATGCCCGGGGAGGCGTGCCCCTGGAAGAAGATCTGGTCGCCGCCGCCCGGGTGGTCCTTGCCGCGGAAGAAGTGGTTGAAGCCCACCTCGTACAGGCTGGCGGCGCTGGCGAAGGTCGAGATGTGACCGCCGACGCCGACGTCGGGACGCTGGGCGCGCTGCACGAGCATCGCCGCGTTCCACCGGATGTAGGCGCGGATGCGCCGCTCCACGTGCTCGTCGCCGGGGAACCAGGGCTCACGCTCCGGCGCGATCGTGTTGATGTAGTCCGTGGTGGTGAGCGGCGGCACGCCGACCTGTCGCTCCCGCGCGCGCTCCAGCAGGCGCAGCATCACGTACCGTGCGCGCTTCGTGCCGCGCTCGTCGATCACTCCGTCCAGCGACTCGACCCATTCGGTGGTCTCCTCCGGGTCGATGTCCGGCAGTTGACTCGGCAGGCCGTCGCTGATCACTGGGCGCTTGCGTTCGGTGGACACAGGCGTTCCTTCTAGGTGTAGGACCGTTCGCCGCTGCGGTGAGCCGGCGGCGACCGGTCGGGATGGCCTCGGGGTGTACTTGTTGAGGCAATGTGTGAGCCCATGTCCCATCCTGCCTGCCCCCAGTGCGATCCGTCACGTCTACGGGGCGCCAACTGCGACGCGCGACACGATACCGGCGGGTAACTTCTGGGTGACAAAACCGCGACCGAACGATCATCCGGGCCGCCCGGATCGGCTACGGTGCGGCCGTGTCCGACAACTCCGCCTGGTGGCTGCTGATCCCGGTCCTCTGCGTGGGCGCCGCGATCGTCACGGTGGTCCTCGTCATCACGTTCGTCGTGCGCCGGGTGATCCGGGGCGCCGCGAACGCCACCCTCAACAACTCGTTCGGCGGCGGTGGCGGGTACCGGCCGGGCGCGTCCGGCGCCGACCCGCTCGGCCCCGACTGGACCCCCGACGGCGGCGGTCAGCCCTTCCCCGGGGGGCACCACTTCGGCGGGCACGACGCACACCAGGGGCACGTGCACGGGTGGGGCCACAGCATGGACCACGGCCATTCCCACTCCCACTCGCACGACTCCGGGTCGTCCTGGTCCTCCTCCTCGGACTCCGGCTCCTCGTCGTCCTCCTCGGACTCGGGGTCGTCCTCGTCCTCCAGCGACTGACAGACTGGGGTCCATGCACTCCGAGGTCATCACCGTGCGCACCGGCTCCCGGCCGGTGGTGCGCGACATCACGGACGAGGCCGCGCGGTTCGTCGCCGCGCACGCGCCGGACGGCAACGGGCTGCTGCACGTGTTCGCCCCGCACGCCACCGCCGGGATCGCGATCATCGAGACCGGCGCCGGCAGCGACGACGACCTGCTGCGCGCCCTCGACGACGTCCTGCCCACCGACGACCGCTGGCGGCACCGGCACGGCTCCCCCGGCCACGGCCGCGACCACGTCATGCCGGCGTTCGTCGCGCCCTACGCGACACTGCCCGTCCTCGGCGGGCGGATCGCGCTGGGCACCTGGCAGTCGATCTGCCTGGTCGACCCCAACGGCGACAACGCCACCCGCCAGGTCCGCCTCAGCTTCCTGCACGGATGAGTCAGGAATGAACCGCGTTTCTGCCGGGGTTCCCGGCCCGCAGGCGGGAGGATCGCAGACGTGATCGAGCGTCGCGTCGCCGTCGTGTTCCTCGTCGACCCGCAGGGGCGGGTCCTCATGCAGCACCGAGACGCCCACGCGAAGGTCTCCCCCAACCAGTGGGCGATGCCCGGCGGCAAGATCGAGGACGGCGAGACGCCGGAGGAGGCCGCCCGCCGCGAGGTGCGGGAGGAGACCGGACTCGTCGTGACCGGGCTCGAACACTACGTCACCGGCACCCGGCCCTCGGTGACGACGGCCGACGGTCTCGTCGAGATGCACGTGTACTACGCGGCGACCGACGCCACCCAGGACGACATCGTCCTCGGCGAGGGCCAGGCGATGGTGTTCCTCACACCTGAGGAGGCACTCGCGCGGGACCTCGGCGTGACCGCGGCACTTCTGGTGCCGGGCTTCCTGGAGTCTTCGCAGTACAGGGCACTGGCCGGGCGCACCGGACGGTGACCGCGGCGGCACACCGCGCCGCACCGGACTGGCAGACGAAGACCAATTTCGGCCATGCTGTCGAGCGTGACCACCCCTCAGGACCTCGACGAGCGGTTCCGCGCGGAGCTCGCCGGGCTCGTCGCCGCCACGGTCATCCGGGACCTCGACGAGCCGGTGCGGGACGACACCGCGCTCACCGGGGTGCAGGCCCGGGCGTTGTACGACGCCCAGTGCACCAGCCGCCATCTCGACCTCGCGGCCCGCTGGCTGCGCGGCTTCAACGCCGGCTACTACACGATCGGCTCCGCCGGCCACGAGGGGAACGCGGCGGTCGCCGCGGCGCTCCGCCCGACCGACCCAGCCCTGCTGCACTACCGCTCCGGCGGCTTCTACTGCATGCGCGCCGCCCAGGTCCCCGGCAGCGACCCGATCCGCGACGTGCTCCGCGGGGTCGTCGCGTCGGCGAAGGAGCCGATCGCCGGCGGACGGCACAAGGTCTTCGGCCACCCCGACCTGCACGTCGTGCCCACCACCTCGACGGTCGCGTCGCACCTGCCCCGCTCGGTCGGCGTCGCGTACGCGCTGGGCCGGGCCCGCCGCCGTAGCCCTGCCGCCGCCCTCGCGGGCGCCGCCCCGGGCCCGGGCACCGGCAACGGCCACGGCTGGCCCGGCGACGCCCTCGTCGTGTGCTCCTTCGGCGACGCGTCGATCAACCACGCCGCCGCGACCGCGGCCTTCAACACCGCCGGCTGGTGCGACCACGTCGGGCTGCGGCTGCCGCTGCTGTTCGTCTGCGAGGACAACTCCCTCGGCATCAGCGTCCGCTCCCCCGAGGGCTGGGTCGCCGCCGCGCTCAGCAGCCGCCCCGGGGTGCGCTACTACACCGCCGACGGCTGCGACGCCGCCGCCACCTACGACCGCGCCGCGGAGGCCGCCGCGTGGGCGCGGCGCTTCCGCCGGCCCGCGATCCTGCACCTCACCACCGTCCGGCTGATGGGCCACGCGGGCGCGGACGCGGAGATGGCCTACCGCTCCCCCGGCGAGATCGCCGCCGACCTCGCCCGCGACCCCCTGGTCCGCACCGCCCGGCTCCTCGTCGAGGCCGGGGTCGCCACCCCCGCGGAGCTGATGGCCCGCTACGACGAGCTCGGCTGGGACGTGCGGCAGGTCGCGGAGGAGGTCCTCGGCGAGCCGAAGCTGGCCAGCGCCTCCGAGGTGACCGCGCCCCTCGCCCCGCGCCGGCCGGTCCGGGTGTCCAGGGCCGTCGCCGACGCCGCCGCCGACCTAATCGACGAGACCGTGGACCCGGACGCGGGCAGCGACATCGACGACGACCTGGAGCTCGCCGCGCAGGATCCGTCGCTCGCCGACGACGCGCCCTTCCACGCCGCCGCGTCGCACCGCGCCCCGGACGTCTTACCCGACGACGCGGACCTTCCTGATCCTGAGGCTGCCGGGGAAGCCGGAGATCAGCAGGCCTCTCCGCCGGACGGGGACCACCGCGGCAACGGCAACGGCAACGGCAACGGCAACGGCAACGGCAACGGCAACGGCAACGGCAACGGCAACGGCAACGGCATCGTGCATCCGCCGACGCGGGCGGCGGCGTTCAACGGGCGGCTGCCCGAGCGGGCCGGGCCGCTCACCCTCGCCCAGACGATCAACGCCGCCCTGACCGACGCCATGCTCGCGTACCCGCAGATGGTGGTCTTCGGCGAGGACGTCGCGGCCAAGGGCGGCGTCTACGGCGTCACCAAGGGGCTGCGGGACCGCTTCGGCACCGCCCGCGTCTTCGACACGCTCCTGGACGAGACCTCGATCCTCGGGCTCGGCCTCGGCGCCGGCCTCGCCGGGATGCTGCCCGTGCCGGAGATCCAGTACCTGGCGTACCTGCACAACGCCGAGGACCAGCTGCGCGGCGAGGCCGCCACCATGCAGTTCTTCTCGCAGGGCGCGTACCACAACCCGATGGTCGTGCGGGTCGCCGGCCTGGCGTACCAGCAGGGCTTCGGCGGCCACTTCCACAACGACAACGCCCTCGCCGTCCTCCGCGACGTCCCGGGGCTCGTCGTCGCCGCGCCCGCCCGGGCCGAGGACGCCGCCCCCATGCTGCGCACCTGCCTGGCCAGCGCGGTCGTCGACGGCAGCGTCTGCGTGTTCCTCGAGCCGATCGCGCTGTACCACACCCGCGACCTGCACGGCGACAGCGACAACTGGTGGCTGTCGGAGTACGCGCCACCCAGCGAGTGGTCGGCGATCCACGTGCCGATCGGCCGGGCCAGGGCGTACCACAGCGGCCCGAACGACGATCTGACCATCATCACCTTCGGCAACGGCGTGCGGATGTCGCTGCGGGCCGCGGCGCGCCTCGCCGAGGAGGGCGTCACCTGCCGCGTCGTCGACCTGCGCTGGCTGTCGCCGCTGCCCGTCGGTGACATCATCAAGCACGCCTCCGACACCGGCCGCGTCCTCGTCGTCGACGAGACCCGCCGCTCCGGCGGCGTCGGCGAGGGCATCATCGCCGCGCTCGTGGACGCCGGCTACGTCGGCGTGGCCCGCCGGGTGGCCGCGGTCGACTCGTTCGTGCCGCTCGGACCCGCCGCCAACCACGTCCTGGTCTCCGAGGAACAGATCGTCCAGGGAGCGAAATCGCTGTTGGCCCGGTAGTTTGGACCTTTATCTTTTGAATCGCATCGGTGCGCCACTTGCGTTGACGGCCCGTACTGTGTGGACTACGCGCTAACAGTGGTGTGCGACAGGAGGCAGTGGACAGTGAACGCGACCGCGGGTCAGGCCGAGGTGAAGAGCCTGGCGGACCGGTTCGGCGTCGAACCGGGCATGGTCGTTATGGAGATGGGGTACGACGACGACGTCGACCAGGATCTCCGCGACGTCCTGATCGACCGGTGCGGTGACCTGGTTGACGAGGAGACCGACGAGGTCGTAGACGTGGTGCTGCTGTGGTGGCGCGACGACGACGGCGACCTGGTCGAGACGCTCATCGACGCGCTGGGCCCGCTCGCGGACAACGGCGTGGTGTGGCTCCTCACCCCGAAGGCCGGCCGGCCCGGACACGTCGAGCCGAGCGATATCAACGAGTCGGCTCCCACCGCCGGGTTGCAGCAGACCTCGACGGTCAACGCCGGCAAGGACTGGACCGCGGCGCGCCTGGTCGCACCGCGCGCCGCGAGGTCCCGCCGCTAGCTCGTCGGTGCGCTCGCCGGCACCTTCCCCCACCCGAGGAAGCTGAAGGCGAGCCCTGACACCCACCCGCCCCCGCTCTTCGTCCGCAGCGGCCGCCGGGTCGATGACTCCTGCCCTCCTCAGGGCCGGAGAGCGGACAATTCCAGCGATCCGGCGGGTCGTGCGGCTCTGCCTTCCCACGGCCGGCACGCACGGGTGGCGTTGCCGGCTCGAGCGGCGGGGTCGAGCAGAGCACACCCGCCCGGCCGAGGATCGCGCCCCATCGGGATCGGCGCCGGCCTCGCGGGGAGGGTGGGGTCGGGTTGAGGAGCGAATCGCCCCCGGCCGTCCCACCTCGCCGAACCACCCAGACCGTCTCGATGCCTCCGCATGACGCCGACCCCGTCCGGGCCTCGCTCACGCGGGGACGCCGGCAGCCTGAGGAGCGGGGTCGGGCCGGATCGAAACCGGCCGCTCGCCTCACCTCGACGGCCCAACCCCGCCCGGACCCGCGAGGCTCCGCCCTGCCGCCCCGCAGCACGCGCGGGACCGGCGTCGGTGTCTCCGCACGACGCTGACTCGTCCAGACCGGGCCCGCACAGGGACGCCAGCAGGCCGACGAACAGGTCGGGCCAGACCGAAGCCACCCGACTCGCTCCGGCCGGCCCGCATCGCCAAACCACCCGGACGAGCGAAGGTCCGCCCCGGCCGCCTCCGCACGAACCACCCGGACGAGCAAAAGCCCCGCCCCGGCCGCCTCCGCACGACGCAGACCCCACCAGGCCGAGCCCACGCAGGGACGCCGGCAGCCTGCGGAGCACGTCGGGGCAAACCGCAACCGGCCGCCCGACTCACCCCGACCGGCCCACCCCCGCCCGGACCGGTGAGGCTCCGCCCTGCCGCCCCGCAGCACGCGCGAGACCGCCTCGGTGTCTCCGCACGAGGTTGACTCGTCCCGGGCCCGCACAGGGGCGCCAGCAGGCTGACGAACAGGTCGGGCCAGACCCGGAGCCACCCCGACCCGCCCGACTCGCTCCGGCCGGCCCGCATCGCCCAACCACCCGGACGAGCGAAGGTCCGCCCCGGCCGCCTCCGCACGAACCACCCGGACGAGCGAAGGTCCGCCCCGGCCGCCTCCGCACGAACCACCCGGACGAGCAAAAGCCCCGCCCCGGCCGCCTCCGCACGACGCAGACCCCGCCAGGCCGAGCCCATGCGGGGACGCCGGCAGGCTGAGGAGCACGCCGGGGCAAACCGAAACCGGCCGCCCGACTCACCTCGACCGGCCCGCTCCCGCCCGAACCACCCAGACCGGCGATGCTTCGACCCGGGCCGCCTGCTGCCCTGCCACCTCCGCAGGACGCGCAGGACCGCCTCAGTGCCTCCGCAGGACGTCGGCCTCCGTGTCAGGCCGGGATTGCGCAGGAGCGGGCGGCAGGCCGAGGAACGGGTCGGGTCAGGCCGAGCCATCCGAACCGTCCCACTCCGGCCGAGTTGCCCGGGCGAGCCCGCCCAGGCCGCAGCTCGCCGTCGCCGCGACGTGGAGAGGTCAGGTTGAGGACTTGGTCGAGGTCGGTTTCCAGCTGGGGGTGGGTGACGGGGAGTTCGACCAGGACTTGGAGGGGCTCGGGTTGGTGGTGGGGTTGCCGCCGCCGGAGTTGGACTGGGGCTGGTAGACGCGGACGTCGGAGAAGGTGACGTCGGCGGCGTCGCCCGGGGTGAAGGCGCCCAGGTTGACCTTGCCGCGCTTGATCAGGTCGTTGACCTTGGTGCCGAGCTTGACGCCGTTGGCATAGACGGTGATCTCGGTGCCGATGACGACCAGGGCGACATACGGGTCGCCGGGCGACTTCACGGGCCACGAGGCGAGTTCGTTGTTCTGGCTCGGGGCGGCGTCGCCCAGGGCATACAGGCGGATGACGCCGTCGCACACGCCGACGGTGTAGGCCTTGTCGCCGGTCCTGACCCACATGCCGCCGCAGCCGCTCTGCCGGCGGACCTTGGCCTCGATGCCGACGTCGGTCATGTTGACGTTGAGCGGGTCCTTCAGCGTGCAGCCGGTCAGGCCGCGGCTGGCCGTGACGACGTGCAGGTCGTCGCTGCTCGCGTCGCACCTGCCGCCCTCGGACTCGTCCTGTGAATACCACAGCTCGTGCAGCCCGCGGTCCGTGTACTGCTTCCAGTTGCCGGGCACCCAGGACGGCTTGCTCTCCCGCGAATACGCCGGGAGCTCCTGCACGTCGGCGGTCGCCGACGGGGCCGGGCCGGAGCTCGGGGCGCCGGAGCTGGACTGCTGCGCGACGTCGTTGTCGCCCTTGTTGTTACTGACCTCGTCGAACACCACGTAGCCGGCGAGCGCCAGCGCGAGGACGAGGATGCCGACGAGCAGCGGGATCGCCACGTTGCGCCGGCGGGGTGGCGGGGGCGCCTCCTCCCGCGGCATCGGCGCATAGGTCATCGGCGACGCCGACGGGGACATGTAGGTCTGCTGGACCGCCTGCGGCGGCCGGGTGAACTGCGGCGGCTGCGGCTGCTGGACCGGCGCGTGCCCCTGCTGATAGCCCTGCTGCACCGGCGGCGGGGTCATCGGGCGGAGCCGCTGCGTGGCCTGCGCGTCGGCCCCCGGACTCACCGGCGCCGCACCGGCCGGGAAGCCGCCCTGCTGGTAGCCCTGATACACACCGGGCGGGCCGCTCACGGGAGGCGCGGGCGGGGCACTCATCGGCGCGTTCGCCGCGGGCGGGGCGCTCATCGGCTGGACGCCGCCCTGATACGCCCCGGGCGGGCCGCTCACCGGCGGCGCGCTCATCGGCATGCCACTGACCGGCGGCGCGCTCATCGGCGTGCCGCTGACCGGTGCGATCCCGTTGGGCGGCGTGCCGGGCCCCTGCTGGAACCCCGCGGGATACCCACCCTGCTGCCCGGCGGGCGGCGCCGGCTGCTGCTGCGCCGCCGCGGCCTGAGCCCCACCCGCCTTGCCGAACACGTCGCCGGCAGCGGCCGCCGCCCCGGCACCCGCCGCGGCCGCGGCCGGACCGCCCTGCCCACCGGCGCCCGCCGGAGCACCCGCCGGCGGCCCGGAGGCGGCACCCGCGGCGGGCTGCACCCCGACGCTGACCCAGGCGCGGAGACTGCCCTCGGCGACCACCATCTCGGGCTGCTCGATGATCGTCGGGGCGACCCCGAGCTCCTTCTGCAGCAACGTCGCCACGAGGGGGATCCGGCTCGACCCGCCGACCAGGAACAGCCCGGCGAGCTTGCTGTTGTCCAGCCCCGCCCAGCGGACCACGGCGGCGGTGGTGCGGACCGTCTGCTCCAGCAGCGGCCGGGCCAGGTCCTCGAACGCCTCACGCGTGATGTCGACGTCGGCCGCCGCGATCGGCACGTGCAGCCCCGTCGTCGGGGTCCGCGACAGCATCTCCTTCGCCACGCGGGCGTCGTCCCACAGCAGGCGGCGGTGCCGCCGGTCCTCGGTGGTCTGCGGGCTCTCCAGCCGCGCCCACACCGGCGGGTCCTCCAGCTTGCGCTTCGCGTGGTCCACGATCAGCGCGTCGAGGTCGATGCCGCCCAGGTCGTCGATGCCGTCGACGGCCCGGACGTCGAAGCCGTCGCCCGCCCGGGTGACGACGCTGGCGTCGAACGTGCCGCCGCCGAAGTCATACACGAGCAGGCCCTGCTCGGCGGTGAGCGGCCGCTGCAGCACGCCGGCGAAATAGTGCGCGGCGGCGACCGGCTCGGGCATGAGCGCGGGCTGCGGCAGCCCCGCGATCGTCGCGCCCTCCACGAGCGCGAGCCGCCGGGACACGCCCCACGCCGCCGGGTGCGTCAGCGTCACCGCGCCGACCTGCCCGCCCGCGACCCGCCGGGCCTCGGACGCGACGTGTGACAGCACCGCCCCGATCAGGGCCGGGACCGTGAACTCGCGGTCGCCGAGCAGCACCGTGCCGTCGTCGATGCGCCGCTTCGGGCTGGCCTCGAACCGCGCCGGGTCGACCCGCGCGGCGTGCACCGCGTCGCGGCCCACCAGGACCTGCCCGTCGGGCTGCGCATAGACGCAGGACGGCAGCAACGGCGAACCGTCGAACAACAAGGGGCGGACCCGCCCATCCGGCCACGCGAGCAGCGCAACGGTATGGGAGGTCCCGAAGTCGATGCCCAGACGCGGACCGGCAGCCATGCGGGCGAGTGTAGGCCCCCGGTACGACAAGTGGCATGCTCGTGTCCATGACTGTCGGCGTCGGCGGCGAGGCCCCGGACTTCGCGCTCAAGGACCAGAACAATCAGGAGGTCCGGCTGTCGGATTTCCGCGGGCGCAAGGCGGTCCTGCTGGTCTTCTACCCGTTGGCCTTCACCGGCACCTGCCAGGGGGAACTGTCGACAGCCGGCGATTTCCAGACCGACACGGTGCAGGTGCTGACCGTCAGCGTCGACTCGCCGTACAGCCACAAGGTCTGGGCCGACCGGGAGGGCTATGACTTCCCTCTCCTGTCGGACTTCTGGCCGCACGGCGCGGTCGCCCAGGCGTATGGCGTCTTCAACGACAAGGCCGGATTCGCCAACCGGGGCACGTTTCTCGTCGACACCGCCGGTGTCGTGCGGTTCGCCGAGCAGGTCGGCCCCGGTCAGTCCCGGGACCAGGACAAGTGGCGCACAGCGATCGCATCGTTGCAGATCTGATACACAGCTGATACCGACTGGGTCGGATGGGACGCGGCAGGTAGCATCAGCAGCACTCCGGGGCGCGTAGCTCAGTGGAAGAGCACCCGCCTTACAAGCGGGGGGTCGTTGGTTCGAACCCAACCGTGCCCACACTTCACCCGGACGACCGGCGCTCTAGCGCTTGTGCGGGCACTGGTGCAGCGGCCGCCGCGGGATGCGGGCGGGGCGGCGGATCGACACGAGACGGTTCGGCCGGAGCACCGGCTGCTTCGCCGTCAGCGGCGCGGTCTGTGACGTCGCCGTGCGGGACACCGCGGCGAGGTGCGACGACAGCGCGGCGTGCAGCAGCGTCGGCGACTGGTGCGCCGAGGCCGGCGCGCGGCGGTTGCCGCCGGTGTAGGCGGCCGCGCCGCCCGACGGTGACGGCGGGGCGATGCGCTGCGCCGGGATGCGCCGGGTGGTGTCCGGGGGCGCCGCGGCGGGGACCGGCTCGTCCTTCTCCGGCCTGGTGACCACGAACGCGACGATCGCCGCCACGACGACCGGGACCAGGTAGAGCAGGGCTCCGGCGTATTGCTCGGTCACGACGACGTCTCCCAACGCTGCGCACAACTGACCTGCGCAACGCTACGGATTGCCCCGCATCGAATGTGTCATCCGGTCGGTCCGCCCTGCAAGTCCGGGCGGGGTGCAGCTGAGGTGCAGATCCCCCGGTACCACTCGAACGAGGCCCGCCTGGTCCGCTCCTGGGTCTCGAAGTCGACGTGCACGAGGCCGAAGCGCTGCTCGTACCCCTCGGCCCACTCGAAGTTGTCCAGCAGCGACCACGCGCAGTAGCCGCGCACGTCGACGCCGGCGTCGATCGCCTCGCGGATAGCGGCGAGGTGGCCCTCGTGGTAGTCGATGCGGAACTGGTCGTCGACCGGCGCGTAGGAGCAGCCGCTCTCCGTGATCCAGATGGGCGGCAGCTGCGCACCGTACGTGTCGCGGAGGTTCACCAGCAGGTCCCGCAGCGCGGACGGCACGACGGGCCAGCCGAAGTCGGTCGTCGGGTAGCCGGGGATGCTCTCGGCGCGGCTGAACGGCAGGTCCTCGCCGGGCTGCGGGGCGCTGACGAGGCTCGGGTTGTAGTAGTTGACGCCGAGGGCGTCGATCGGCTGGGAGATGACCTGCAGGTCGCCGTCCATGACGATCGAGTCGATGTCGGCGCCGGTGAGGGCCTCGACGATCGGCGGGTACCCGCCGAGCAGGATCGGGTCGGTGAAGAGCCGGTTCTGCACCAGGTCGTAGAACATCGCGGCGGTCTGGTCGTCCTCGGCGTCGCCGGCGGGCCACACCGGCGAGTAGTTGTTGGCGAGGGTGATCGGCGCGGACGAGACCCTGCGCAGCGCCGACACGGCGAGGCCGTGGCCGAGGAGCTGGTGGTGGATGACCGGCAGCAGGTCCATGCCGAGCCGCAGGCCGGGGGCGTGGACGCCGAGGACGTGCCCGAGCGACAGGTGGATGTACGGCTCGTTGAGCGTCACCCACAGCTTCACCCGGTCGCCGAGGGCCTCGCCGACGAGTTCCGCGTACTCCCCGAAGCGCATCGCGGTGTCGCGGTTGCCCCACCCGCCGAGGTCCTGCAGGGCCTGCGGCAGGTCCCAGTGGAACAGGGTGACGAGCGGGTCGATGCCGCGGGCGAGCATGCCGTCGACGAGCCGGTCGTAGAACGCGATCCCGGCGGCGTTGGCGGGGCCCTCACCGGTCGGCTGGACGCGGGACCAGGAGACCGAGCAGCGGTACGCGGTCGCGCCGAGCTCCTGGATCAGGTCGAGGTCGGACTCCCAGCGGTGGTAGTGGTCGCAGGCCACGTCCCCGGTGGCGCCGCCCCTGGTCGTGCCGGGGGTGCGGCTGAACGTGTCCCAGATGGACGGTCCGCGGCCGTCCTCGTCCGCCGCGCCCTCGATCTGGTACGCCGCGGTCGAGACCCCGAACCGGAACCCTGCAGGAAAGTCCGACATGACCGCACGCTACCGCTTCGGATCACCGCCGGGAACGGGGCAGTATTGGGCGCATGGCACATGAGATCCCGACCGCCGAGCTCGCCCCGGGCGTGCAGCTGCCCACGATCGGCTTCGGCACCTGGCAGATCACCGGGAAGTCGGCGTACGAGTCGGCCCGCACCGCGCTGGACGTCGGCTACCGGCACATCGACACCGCGACCATGTACGGCAACGAGGAGGAGCTCGGCAGGGCGCTGCGGGACAGCGGCGTGGACCGTTCGGAGGTCTTCATCACCACGAAGCTCCCGCCGTCGCAGGCGGGCCGGGAGCGGCAGACGATCGAGGCCAGCCTGAAGGCGCTCGGCGTCGACCACGTCGACCTGTGGCTCATCCACTGGCCGCCGGCGCGCGGCAAGTCCGTGCCGGTCTGGGCGCAGTTCCAGGCGGCCCGCGACGCCGGCCTGACCCGCACGATCGGGGTCAGCAACTACGACGCGGCGCTCATCGACGAGCTGACGAAGGAGACCGGCGAGACCCCGGTCGTCAACCAGGTCTCGTGGAGCCCCCGCGAGCACGACGAGCAGTTCCTGGCCGACATGCGCGACCGGCGGGTGGTCGTCGAGGGGTACAGCGCGCTGAAGAACACGCCCCTGGACGACCCGCGGCTCGTCGCGGTCGCCGAGGCGCACGGCGTGACGGTGGCGCAGGTGGTGCTGCGCTGGCAGCTGCACCAGGACATCGTGATCATCCCGAAGTCGACGCACCGGGAGCGCATGGAGCAGAACCTGTCGGTGCTGGGCTTCTCCCTCACCGCTGAGGAACTGGCGACCGTCACGTCCGTGTGACGGCCCGGTCGACCCTTGCCCGCCAGCCCCCTTCGCGGGGCTGGCGGCGCAGCCTCGCGAGGGCCTCGACCGCGCCCGTCACCAGCTCGCCGTAGTCCGGGTCCGGCCCCTTCCGGATGAGGAACGCCAGGCCGGCGGAGTTGCTGGCGGCCCACCCGGTGCGCCGCCCGACCCGGTGCGCCGCGTCCGCGCCGTACGCCGTGACGAGCTGGATGTCGAAGGGGTGGCGCACCTCGCCGCCGTCCCTGGTCACCACGATCCGCGCCTGCGCCAGGGTGTCGTCCCGGTTGAACAGCGCCCGCCACCAGCGCTGCCTGGGTGCCTCCACGACGACCTCGACGCCCTGGCCGTGCTCGCCGGCGTCGCGGGCGGCGGCGACGGCGCGCACCAGGTCGACGACCTTCGCCGGGTCCGACCGGCGGAAGCGCACCCAACTGTCCACGGCGTCATCTTCGCGCACGCTTTTCCTCAGGTGTCCACTCCGTCGGTCGTTCAGCCGGGGAGAACATCCGAAAGGACGTCGCTGATGCGCCGCTGGCTCGGCTCCCGCCGCCTGTACACCAAGATCCTGTTCGTCGCGGCGGTCGCCATCGCTGGAACGGCCGCCACCGGGGTCTTCGCGCTCGCCGGCATCGCGGACCTGAGCGACACGCGCAACCACGAGGTCGGCAGGTCGGTGCCGTACATCACCGCGCTGAACACCGCCGCCCTGACCGCCAAGGCCGCCGCCAACGACGAGCGCGGCTACCTGCTCGGCGGCGACACCACGTTCCGCGACGAGGCCCTGGGCCGCCAGGAGGGCGTCGACGCCGCGCTGCGCTCCGCCGCCGCGATCGGCGACGCCGGGGAACGGCAGGCGATCGCCGGGATCCAGGCGGCCGTCGACGCCTGGTTCGCCGCGCTGCGCACGGAGTTCACCCTGTTCGGCACCGACCGCGCCGCGGCCGTCACCGCCGCGTTCGGTCCCAACCGCGACCTGCGCAAGGTGTACGAGGGCCTGATCGAGCGGGAGACCGCCCGGGCGAACGCGGCGCTGATCGCCGGCAAGGACTTCGGCGACACGGTGTCGTCGGTCCGCCTCACGGTCGTCGTCCTGCTCGTCGTCGCCCTCGCCCTGGCCGCCGCGCTCGCCCTGTACATCGCCCGGCTCATCGTGCAGCCGCTCGGCCGGGTCTCGCACGTCCTGCGCGCCGTCGCCGACGGCGACCTGACCCAGGAACCGGACGTCGACCAGCGCGACGAGGTCGGGCGGATGGCGGACGACCTGCGGACCGCCATCGGCAACCTGCGCCGGACGGTGGCCACCCTCGCGGAGCACTCGACGGTGCTGGCCAGCGCCTCCGAGGAGCTCGCGACCACCAGCCGGCAGAGCTCCGAGGGCGCCACGACCGGCGCCCGCCAGGCCGCCTCCGTCGCGGGGCTCGCCGCCGACATGTCCGGCGCCATCTCCACCGTCGCCGCCGGCGCCACCGAGATGGGCGCCTCGATCCGCGAGATCGCCCAGAGCGCCACGCAGGCCGTCACCGTCGCCGGCCGGGCCGTCGACGTCGCCGGCACCACCACGACGGTCATGAGCAAGCTCGGCGAGTCGTCCGCCGAGATCGGCAACGTCATCAAGGTGATCACGTCGATCGCCGAGCAGACGAACCTCCTGGCGCTCAACGCCACCATCGAGGCGGCCCGCGCCGGCGACGCCGGCAAGGGCTTCGCGGTCGTCGCCTCCGAGGTCAAGGACCTCGCCCAGGAGACCGCCCGGGCCACCGACGACATCAGCCGCCGGGTCGCCGCCATCCAGTCCGACACCACCGGCGCCGTCGCCGCGATCGAGGAGATCAGCGGGATCATCGGGCAGATCAACGAGTACCAGACGACGATCGCCTCCGCCGTCGAGGAGCAGTCCGCCACCACGGAGGAGATGAGCCGCAGCGTCGAGCAGGCCGCCGCGACCGGCAACCAGGTCGCCGCCACCATCGGCGAGGTCTCCACCTCCGTGCAGCTGACGACGGCCGGTCTCACCGAGGCCGACCGGGCCGCGGGCAGCCTCGCCGAGCTCTCCGGCAGCCTCCGCACCATCGTCCAGACGTTCCGCTACTGACCCCGTTGGAGGGCACCCCGGATGAGTACAACCGCAGCATCGCCGCGTGGCGGGGTCGGTGCCAAGATCTTCGGCGCGGTACTGGTGGTCGTCGTGATGTCCGCGGTCGTGGTCGGCCTGAGCTTCGCCGGGCTCAAGCGCCTCGCGGACGGCGGGCAGGCCGTGTACGACGACGGCGTCCGGCCCACCCAGACGCTCGCCCAGCTGCGCGCGGACGTCCTCGCCGACCTGAACACGACGGTGAAGTACTTCATCTCCAACGCCGAGTGGCGGGCGAAGCACCTGGAGCAGATGAAGGCGCTCGACGCCCGGATCGCCGCGTCGATGCAGCAGTACGCCGGGGAGACCGCCGACCCGGCCAGCTTCGAGAGCCTCCGCAAGGACTGGGCGTCGTACCAGCAGATCCGCGACAGCGAGGTCCTGCCCGCCGCCGACAAGAGCGACCTGGACGGCTTCTGGACCGGCTACAACAAGTCCGAGCTGCTCACCGACGACATGAACAAGCGCTTCGAGGCCCTCGTGGCCAGCCAGGCGGCCGCCGCCGCGGCGGAGGCGGCCGCGGTGAAGGACAAGCGGACCAGCACCAACTGGATGGTCCTGGGCTGCGCGGCGCTGAGCCTGCTGCTCGGCCTCGGCGTGGCCTGGCTGGTCACCCGCGTGGTGGTGGGCCCGCTGCGCCGGGTCACGAACGTGCTGGAGGCGGTCGCCGACGGTGACCTGACCCGCCGCGCCGACGTGCGCCGCAACGACGAGGTCGGTCAGATGTCGGCCGCGCTCAACCGGGCGATCGGCAGCATGCTCACGGCGGTCACCACGATCAGCGCCAGCGCCGCCGCGCTCGGCGGGTCGTCGCGGAGCATGAGCGGCATCAGCGACAAGCTGGCCGGCGGCGCCGCCCAGACCGCGCAGCGCGCCGGCGCCGTCCGGCACTCGGCCCAGGAGGTGGCCGGCCACGTGCAGACCCTGGCCGCCGCCGCGGAGCAGATGGGCGCCGCGATCCGGGAGATCGCCTCGAGCGCCGGCGAGGCCGCGGGCGTGGCCGGCGAGGCGGTCGCCTCGGCGCGGGAGACCACCGGCATCGTGGGCCGGCTCGGCGAGTCGTCGTCGGAGATCGGCAACATCGTCAAGGTGATCACGTCGATCGCCGAGCAGACGAACCTCCTGGCGCTCAACGCCACCATCGAGGCGGCCCGCGCCGGCGACGCCGGCAAGGGCTTCGCGGTCGTCGCCTCCGAGGTCAAGGACCTCGCCCAGGAGACCGCCCGGGCCACCGAGGACATCGCGTCGCGCATCCAGACGATCCAGGCGGAGACGACGGCGGCGGTGGCCGCCATCGAGGGGATCACGCAGATCACCGACCGGATCAGCGACTACCAGACGACGATCGCCTCGGCGGTCGAGGAGCAGACCGCCACGACCGGCGAGATCAGCCGCAGCGTGTCGGAGGCGGCGGCGGGCGCGGACGAGATCGCCCGCAACATCGGCGGCGTGGCCGACGCGACCGAGTCGACGAGCCAGACCGTCGAGGAGTCCCGCACGACGGCCGATTCCCTGGCCCGCATGGCGGCTGACCTGAACGAGGCCGTCGGGCGCTTCCGGGTCTGAGCCACGCGAACGGCACGGCCCCCCTCACGTGAGGGGGGCCGTGCCGTGTTCAGTGCGACGGTGCCGGTTCGAGCGGGTCGACGCGGTGCCGGCCCTCGCCCTCGTCCTCCGGCGCCGGTGCGGGCGCCGTCTCCGGGGAGGCGTGCCGCCCCTCACGCTTGAGCCGGCGGCGCTCCTTGACGCCCTCGACCATGGTGTACAGCGTGGGCACGAGCACCAGGGTCAGCAGCGTCGAGCTGATCAGACCGCCGATGACCACGATCGCGAGAGGCTGGGAGATGAACCCGCCCTCGCCGGTGAGACCGATCGCCATCGGGGCCAGGGCGCAGATCGTCGCGACGGCCGTCATGAGGATCGGCCGGAGCCGGTGCCGGCCGCCCTCGATGACCGCCTGCCGGACGGGCATGCCGCCCTCCCGGTACTGGTTGATGAGGTCCATCAGCACGATCGCGTTGGTGACGACGATGCCGATGAGCATCAGGACGCCGATCATCGCCGGCAGGCCCAGCGGGGTGTTCGTCGCGAGCAGGAGCAGGATCGCCCCGGTCGCGGCGAACGGGATCGAGACCAGCAGGATGAACGGCTGGGCGATGCTGCGGAACGTCGCGACCATGATGATGAAGACGATCGCGATGGCGGCGAGCATGGCCAGGCCGAGCTGCGCGAACGCCTCCTGCTGGTCCTCGGTGACGCCGCCGAGGGTGACGGTCGCGCCGGCCGGCAGGGTCAGCTTGTCCAGCTTCTTCTGCAGGTCCGCGGAGACCGTGCCCAGGTCGGAGCCCTCCGCCCGGCCGGTGACCGAGGCGCTGCGGTTGCCGTCGATGCGGGTGATGGCGACCGGGCCGGCCCCCTCCTTGACGTCGGCGACCTGGTCGAGGCGCACGAACGGCGTCGTCGCGCCCTGCACCGGGACGGCGAGCGCCTTGAGCGCGTCCAGGGTCGCCGGGGCCGGGCCGGAGCGCAGGATCAGGTCACGCTGCTGGCCGTCGACGGTGAGCTGGGCGAGGTTCTGCCCGCGGTAGGCGGCGCTGACGATGCCGCCGATCGCCGCGTCGGACAGCCCGTATTTCGCGGCGACGTCCCGCTTGACCCGCACGTCGATGCGCGGGTTGCTGGCCGCGAGGTTGCTCTCGACGTCGGCGATGCCGGGGGTGCCGGCCATCGCCTCCTGCGCGGCCTTGGCGGCCGTGGCGAGGTCGTCGGTGTTGTTGGCCTTGATCACGACCTCGAGCTGGTCGGTCGAGCCGCCGCCCCCGCCACCGGCGGTGACCTTCACGGTGCCGAACGCCGCCTGGTCGGCGACCTGCGTGCGCAGCTCCTCGATGACCTTGTCGACGTCGGCGTCCTCCTTCGCGGTGACCGAGAAGTTGGACGTGTTGCCCGACTGGGCGCCGGCGAAGCCGAACCCGGCCGAGGCGCCGATGGTGACCTGGTAGGACTCGATGTCGCCGCGGGCGCCGAGGAGGTCCTCGACCTTCTTCGCGGCGGCGTCGGTGACGGCGAGGCTGGAGCCGACCGGCAGCTCCTGGGAGATGGAGAACTCCGTCTGCCCGCTCTGGTCGATGAAGTTGGTCTTGAGCAGGCCGGCCAGGCCGATCGTCACGAAGAACACGAGGATGCTCAGGCCGACGGTGATCCAGCGGGTCGCGCGGCTGCGGGTGACCCAGCTGATGACCGGCACGTAGGTCCGCTGGAGGCGGCTGCGCTCCTCCTTGTCGAGGGCCTTGGCCAGGATCGCCTCCCGCTCCAGGGCGCCGACCTGCTTCGGCGGCTTCAGGAACCAGTACGCGAGGACCGGCACGACGGTGAGCGAGACCAGCAGCGACGCGACCAGCGCCACGGTGATGGTGATCGCGAACGGGCGGAACAGCTGCCCGGCGAACCCGCCGACGAGACCGATCGGGAGGAACACCGCGACCGTGGTCAGGGTGGAGGCGACGACGGCGCTGGTGACCTCGCGGACGCCGGTGAGGATGGCGTGGCGCTTCTCCTCGCCGTACTCCAGATGTCGTTTGATGTTCTCCAGCACGACGATGGAGTCGTCGACGACCCGTCCGACGGCGATGGTGAGCGCGCCGAGGGTGAGCAGGTTGAGCGAGTAGTCGCCGAGCCACAGGCCGATCAGGGCGACGACGACCGACAGCGGGATCGACACCGCGGTGACGAGCGTCGAGCGCAGCGACACCAGGAACACCAGGATCACGATGACGGCGAAGAGCAGGCCGAGCGCGCCCTCGGTGCTGAGGCTCTTGATGGACTTCTCGACGAACGGCGCCTGGTCGAAGACCGACGTGATCGCCGCGTCGCCGCCGAGCTCCTTCTTGAGGTCCTCGAGCTTGTCCTGCACCTCGTGGCTGATCTTCACGGCGTTGCCGTCCGGCGACGCGGTGACCGCGATGCCGAGGCTGGGCTTGCCGTCGGTGCGGGTGATCGACGTGGTCTCGGCGGCCTTGAGCTCGACCTTCGCGACGTCGCCGAGCTTCGCCGTGGGCGTGACGTTGAGGTTCTTCAGGTCGTCGAGGGTGGCGAGGGTGCCGCCCACCTGCACGTTGAGCGACCGGTCGCCCTCGGTGAGGGTGCCGGCGGGGAAGGACACGCCGTTGGACTTGAGCGCGGCGGTGACCGTCTGCGCGTTGACCCCGGCCGGGAAGGCCTTCGCCGGGTCGAGCGTGATCTCCACGTCCTGCTTCGCGGCGCCGGTGACCTCGACGGCGCGCACGCCCTCGATCCCCTGCAGCGCGGGCACGACGATGGCGTCGAGCTGCTGGGCGAACGCGACCTGGTCGCCGGACTTGCTGGCGGCGAGCACCACGGCCGGGAGGTCGTCGGTCGAGCCGGCGATGACCTGCGGCTCGACGGTCGACGGCAGCGTCGACTTGATCCGGTTGATCGACGTCTGGATCTTGTTGGTGATGTCGTCGATGGACGAGCCGAACTCGAACGACACCTGGACCGTCGCGACACCCTCACGGGTGGTGGAGGTGATGTCGGTGAGTCCCGGCACGCCCTGCAGCGCGTTCTCGATCGGCTTGGTGACCTGCTCCTCGACGATGTCCGGCGACACACCCGGATAGGGCGCCAGGACGAACGCGGCAGGGAAGTCGATCGACGGGATGAGCTGTTGCTTCAGTGACGGGATGGCAATGGCGCCGAAGCCCAGGACGACGATCGCGATGATCGCGACCAGCCCCCGGTTCGCCAAACTGAGCCGGGCGAGGAACGACATGTCTGGAGTCTTCTTCCGATCGGCTAAGACAGACGTTAGTTCGTGTGATGCTAACCGTTCGCCTCGCACAAAATGGTTACAGGGGGTACAACTTCCCTGTGAAGACTCACAGGGAAGCGCTCCTGGACCGCGTGATGGCGGCGGAACAGCGGCTGCGCGGCCTGTTCGCCTACGACCGCACGAATCGTCTGTTCTCAGTAAACCTCACGATGCAGCAGCTCAAGGTGCTATTGCTGCTTGCCCGGCAGGACGGGATCCCCTCCCAGGAGCTCACCCGGCTGCTCGGCGTGACGTTGGCCACGCTGTCCGGGATCGTCGACCGCCTGGTGGCGCACGGCTACGTCACCCGCGTCGAGGACCAGCACGACCGCCGCATCCGCAGGATCCACCTGGCACCCTCCGGCCGGGAGATCCTCACCGAGATCATGGACAGCGGCACCCGGGCGCAGCAGCGGCTGCTGAGCCGCCTCGACGACGACACCCTGCTGATGCTGGAGACCGTCCTGGCCCGGCTGCTGGACGCGGCCCGCGAGGACGCCCTGGAGCAGGGCGTCGAAATTCCCGATGACGAGGCCCGTAGTCTGGAGGTGTGACGGTTCGCGTGCGTTTCGCTCCCTCCCCGACCGGGATGTTCCACGTCGGCGGTGCCCGTTCGGCCCTGCAGAACTGGATCTATGCCAAGCAGCAGGGCGGGGTGTTCGTGCTGCGGATCGAGGACACCGACGCCGCGCGCAACCGTCCGGAGTGGACCGAGGGCATCCTCAACGCCCTCGGGTGGATCGGCATCGCCCGCGACACCTACGAGGGCCCGTATTTCCAGTCGACGTATGCGGAGCAGCACACCGCCGCCGCGCACGAGCTGTACACCCGCGACCTGGCGTACTACTGCGACTGCACCCGCGAGCAGGTCCAGGAGCGCGCCGGCGCCCAGTTCCGCGGCTACGACGGCTTCTGCCGCGACCGCAAGCTCGGCCCCGGTGAGGGCCGCGCGCTGCGCTTCCGCACCCCCGACGAGGGCTCGACCGTGGTGGTCGACCTGGTCCGCGGCGAGCCCACGTTCGACAACAAGCTCATCGAGGACTTCGTCATCGCCCGCGCCGACGGCTCCGCGGTGTTCCTGCTCGCCAACGTCGTCGACGACATGACGATGGGGATCACCCACGTCATCCGCGCCGAGGAGCACCTGCCCAACACGCCGAAGCAGCAGCTGCTGTGGGCGGCGCTGGGCAAGACCCCGCCGGTGTGGGCGCACGTGCCGGTGGTCGTCAACGAGAAGCGCCAGAAGCTGTCGAAGCGGCGCGACAAGGTGGCCCTGGAGCAGTACCGCGACGAGGGCTACCTCGCCGACGCCATGCGCAACTACCTGATGCTGCTGGGCTGGGCACCGGCAGGCGACCGCGAGATCGTGCCCTGGTCCGTGATCGAGGACGAGTTCCGCCTGGAGGAGGTCAACCCGTCGCCGGCGTTCTTCGACGAGAAGAAGCTCCGCGCGTTCAACGGGGAGTACATCCGCGCCCTGTCCCCCGACGCGTTCGCCGACGCGTGCCGGCCGTGGCTGACCGGCACCCCGGTCGCGCCCGGCGGGACCCCGGTCGCCGCTCCCCCGTGGGACCCGGCCGACTACGACCCGAAGGTCTTCGAGGTCCTGGCCCCGCACGCGCAGACCCGCATCGCGCTGCTCGCCGAGATCGTGCCGAACGTGGACTTCGCGTTCCTGCCGGAGCCGCCGGTCGACGAGGCCGCGTGGGCGAAGGCGATGAAGGACGGCGCGGCCGACCTGCTCGGCGCGGCGGTCGCGGCGTTCGAGACGGCCGCGTGGGACGCGGAGTCGCTGAAGACGACCCTGGAGGCCGTCGGCGCCGAGCGGGGGCTGAAGCTCGGCAAGGCGCAGGCGCCGATCCGGGTCGCGGTCACCGGCCGGTCCGTCGGGCTGCCGCTCTTCGAGTCCCTCGAGGTCCTCGGCCGCGACCGGACGCTCGCCCGCCTGCGCACCGCGCTCGCCAAGCTGCAGTGACACCCGCCGGGCCCGGTCACCTCGTCCAACTGGTGTAAGCCGGGCCCGCGCGGGTAGCGGTTCGCCTCGTGAGAAGCCTGGTCCTGCTCGCCGTGCTCGCCGGTGCCGTGCTGACGGCGCCGCCGCCGGCGCTCGCCGAGACGGCCGCCCCGCGCACCGGCATCCACGTGCGCGACGGGCGGCTGGTCGAGGCCGGCGGCAGCGACCTCGTGCTGCGCGGCGTCAACCACGACTTCATGTGGTATCCCGACCGCAACAGCTCCTTCGCCGCCATCAAGGCCGCCGGCGCCAACGCCGTGCGGGTCCCGTTCGGCATCGGTCACCAGTGGCGGCGCAGCGACGCCGGCGACGTCGCGAAGGTCGTCGAGCTCTGCCGGGCGAACCGGCTCATCTGCATCCTCGACGCCCACGACACGACCGGCTTCGGGCAGGACAAGAAGGCCGCGACGATCGCCCAGGCCGTCCAGTTCTGGCTCGGCGTGAAGAGCGCCCTGGTCGGCCACGAGGACCACATCATCGTCAACATCGCCAACGAGCCGTTCGGCAACGGCACGACGATGCCGTGGACCCAGCAGACGTCCGACGCGATCCGCGCGCTGCGCGCCGCCGGCTTCAAGCACGCGCTGATGGTCGACGCGCCCGGCTGGGGCCAGGACGAGTCGTTCGTCATGCGCGACAACGCCGAGAAGGTCCGCGACGCCGACCCGATGGGCAACACGCTGTTCGACATCCACATGTACGGCGAGTTCGGCACCGCCGCGAAGGTCAACGCCTACCTGAGCTCGTTCACGGACCGCCGCCTGCCGATCCTCATCGGCGAGTTCTCCGGCGAGCACCAGTGGGGCGACCCCGACGAGGACGCGATCATGGCGTACGCCGAGGCCCGCGAACTGGGCTACTTCGGCTGGTCGTGGAGCGGCAACGACAAGCAGTTCAGCTACCTGGACCTGGTCGACAACTTCGACGCGGCGAAGGTCACCGCCTGGGGCCGCCGCTTCATCTCCGGCCCCAACGGCCTGACCACCGACACCCGCGAGGCCACGGTCTACCGCAACGCCGTGACCTCGCCGAGGAAGGCGCCGCAGGACGTCCGGGTGCTGGACGTGACCAGCTCGACGGTCACCATCGGCTGGAAGCCCCGCCGGTACGCGACCTACCAGGTCGTCGCCGTGGAGGGCGCGACGGAGACCCGGGTCGCGACGACGAACCGGGCGACGGTGACGCTGCCGCGGCTGCGCGGCTCGACGGACTACACGTTCGCCGTCTACTCCCGGGACCTGCTCGGCACCCGCTCGCCGCGCTCGGCGATGGTCGCCGCGGTCACGACCCCGGCCCGCTGACGGCCGGACCCGGCCCGCCTTCGGCCGCCGCGCGTTCCGCCATCGGCAGCAGGGTGCGGCTGCGGCCGGGCCTCGGGTACTCGACCGCCGCGGCGGCCAGCCTCGTGGCGTGCTCGCGCTGCTTCTGCCAGTGCCCGTACAGCGCGCCCTGCTGCGCGAGCCGGGACACCGCGCGGATCGTCCCGGGGTCGACGTCCCCCGGCGGCGCGTCCCGCCACGGCGTGCCCGGCAGCGGCATGAACACGTGCGAGTGGATGCGGGCGCCCAGCCCCGCCAGCTCCTGTGCGAGCTTCAGCGACGCCTCCGCGTCCGCCGGGTCCTCCCCCGGCATCCCGAAGATCATGTCGACGTTGATCCGGAACCCCTCGGCGATGCCGATCCGCACCGCCCGCCGCACCGACTCGACGTCGTGCCCGCGTTTCGCGGCCTCCAGGACCCGCTCCGACCCGGACTGCGCCCCCACGATGAGGTTGTCGTTGGCGCAGTACCGCTTGACGAGCCGCAACGCGTCGACGGTCATGTGCTCGGGGCGGATCTCACTGGGGAACGACCCGAAGAACACCCGCCCGTCCGGCCCGATCCCCTCCTTGCAGCTGGCGAGGAGCTCCTCGACGGCCGCGAGGTCGGGCTCCTCCCCGTCGGTCCCGTAGGACAGCGACGTCGGCGTGATGAACCGCACGTCCCGCTTCCCCAGCTCCCGCATCCGGTCCACGTGCCACCGCACGTTCTCCACGCTGCGGTGCCGGAACCGCGCCGAGAACATGAACGGCGTCTGGCAGAACCTGCACGCGTAGATGCACCCCCGGGTGATCTCGATGGGGTTCATCCGCTTGTACGTGAGGGGAAACGCCCGGTACGTGCCCAGCGGCTCCTTGTGCGCCTTGCCGGTCCGGTGCAGCTTCCCGTGCTCGTCCCGGTGGACGAGGCCGGTGATCCCGGCCGGGTCCCCGCCGCTGTCGACGAGGTCCAGGAACGTGCGCTCCCCCTCCCCGACCGCGGCGACGTCCCACCCGGCGTCGAGGGTCTGCACCGGCTCGGCGGTGGCGTGCACGCCGCCGGCCAGGTGGGTCGCTCCCGGCGCCTGCGCCCTGATCGCCGCCAGCTCCTCGGCGAGCGCCGCCGCGTCCGGCGAGTAGAACGACCACAGGACGAGCACCTTGGCGCCGCCGGCGGCCTTGATCGCCTCGACCGTGGCCTGCGCCGTCTCCGCGAACACCACCTCGTACCGCGTCCGCGTCTCGTGCTCCTCCAGCGCCGCCAGCAGCGTGTGGAACCCGTAGGTCACCGCCTTGCGGTACCGCAGAATCAGCACGAGGTCGCTCACCCGGCAGATTCTAGAATCCGCGGGTGACGGCGCCGGAGCGGCGGGGCGGCCGGAGCGGGCGCCGTCAGGTCGTGACGGGCTCCGTGCGGAGTTCGTGGGCGCCGTCCTCGCGGGTCACCTCGTAGTACAGGCGGCCGGGGATCGTGGTGAGGTAGCGCAGGCCGTGGGGGGCGTGGGGGGAGCCGCACGGGTCGGCGGGCGACGCCGTCAAGGGTGAGAACAGGCCGTCCGC
This sequence comes from Dactylosporangium sp. NPDC051087, assembly GCF_055586325.1. Taxonomy (NCBI): domain Bacteria; kingdom Bacillati; phylum Actinomycetota; class Actinomycetes; order Micromonosporales; family Micromonosporaceae; genus Dactylosporangium; species Dactylosporangium sp. NPDC051087. Next base: position 192,858 of record NZ_JBVJIJ010000011.1, read on the forward strand.
GCCGAGGGTGCCCGTCGCGGTGCCGGTGCGTTCCTCCCAGTTCTCCTCCGCGGTGGCGCGGCCGTCGTACGTGGCGCTCAGGGCGCCGTCGCGCACGGTCACGGCGGAGAGGCGGACGCCGCGGGCGTCCCAGGTGCCGGGGCGGGGGGCGAGGGCGACGCCCCGCCACGTCCAGTCGATGCCGTCGGGGCTGGTGGCGTACCACGTGGACATGCGGTCGGCGTGTTCGGCGGTCTCCAGGGGGTGCACCGAGGCCCACAGGTGCCAGCGGCTGCCGTCGAAGTGCAGGACCGGGTCCTTGACGCCGTGCTCGCCGGAGCCGGGCAGGACCGTGAGCGCCGGGGCGTCGCCGAGCTTGCCGGGCTCGTCGGCCTCCAGGAGGTCCACCCGCCAGTGTTTCGTGCCGGGGGTGGCGACGCTGACGTACAGGCGCCAGCTGCCCTCGGGGGTGACGACGAGGGCGGGGCGTTCCAGGGACGCGCCGCCGAAGCGTTCCTTCGAGACCTCGCAGACGGTGGTGAAGTGCACGCCGTCGTCGGCGCGGGCGATGACGTTGGCGTAGCCGCGGCCCGAGCCGATCGGCCTGCGCAGCCGGTACGCCAGGAACACCGACGCACCGTGCGTGACGGCGCTCGGGCCGCCGGCCCAGTTGCCGGGGCCGCCGGCGGGCGGGGCGACGACGACGCCGGAACCTGTCAGGCGGGGCAGCGCGACCAAGGGAAGCTCCTAGTGGTAGTTGCTGGCGTGCTCGAGGCTCAGCCAGTCGGCGTACGACTCGCCTGCGACCTCCTGCAGCAGCTCGATCTCCTCGACGAACCGGGGCAGCAGCGCGGCACGCTGCTCGGCGGTGACCCTGGGGCGCCTGCCGTGCTCGCGGTGCAGCAGCGCGAGCAGCGGGGTGCTGAACGCCCGCCGCACCGGCACGGGGAAGCGATGCCCGATCCTCCCACCGTTGCGCAGCAGGAACCGCAGACCGGCGTTGGCGCGCGTGTCGGCGACGTACCGGCGGACGTTCTCCGGCGGGATCCGCGCGACGTGCCCGGTGGCGACGCCCAGGAAGGCGCAGACCCGGTCGACGGTCGCTCCCGGGTTGTCGCGGAGGTCCTTGTACCGCAGCAGCAGCACCTGCTCCCGCGGGAAGTGCTCCAGCAGGTGCCGCAGCCGGCTGCCGTACTGCCCGAGGGCCGTGTAGTGCCAGAAGTCCGCCCAGCCGGCGGCGGTGCGGGCCGGCTCCAGCGCGACGGCCTTGAGGAAGTCGGCCTCGGACTCCAGGCCGGCGCCCCACAGGTGGGACCAGTTGGAGTGGGCCCGGTCGACCGGGTCCCGCAGCAGCAGGACGATCCTCGCGTCCGGGATCAGCCGCGCGATGCGCTTGTGGGACTCCAGGTCGTACAGGTAGAACGGTGTCGCCTCGCCGCGCAGGGTGCCCGCGGGCGCCGGGTCGAACAGGGCCTCGTAGTCCGCCCGCCGCCACACGTGCTCCTGGTAGGTCTGCCGGTCGCCGGGCCCGCCGCGGCCGGGTGGCGGGCCGTCGGACAGGAAGAACTTGGGTTCCTTGACGTCGGGCAGGAACAGCTGCGGGTGTCGTACCAGTGCCGCGTGCAGCGCCGAGGTGCCGGCCTTCGGTACGCCGGCGACCAGGAAGTCCGGTAGCGCCATCCTCGCCCCCTTACCTAGTTCGCAGATAGGAAAGCTAGCCTAGCCGCCCCGAACGAGGGACGACAACGGCACGCGCCGATGTCATGCTGCTGCGATGAGCGTGGTCTCCGTGATCAACTACAAGGGCGGGGTCGGCAAGACCACACTGACGGCCAACCTCGGCGCCGAGCTCGCCGCCCGCGGGCGCAAGGTCCTGCTCATCGACCTGGACCCGCAGGCGAGCCTCACGTTCTCGTTCTACCGGCCCGCCGAGTTCGAGTCCCGGCCCACGATCCTGCCGTGGTTCGACGGGTATCTCGCCACCCGCACCGCCGAGCCGCTGCACAAGTACGTGGTGAGCCCCCGCGAGGTCAACGCCGTGGTGCAGCCCCTCGGCGGCCGCCTGGACCTGCTCGCCGGGGACCTCGGGCTCATCGAGGTCGACCTCAACCTGGCCGCGGCGCTGGGCGGCGCCCGGCTGCAGACCGGCAACCCCCGCTACCTGCCGCTGCACCGGCTCGTCGCCGACGCCCTCACCGACCACGCGTTCGACGGCTACGACTCGATCCTCATCGACTGCGCGCCCAACTTCAACATGGTCACCCGCACCGCGATGGTCGCCAGCGACCACGTCATCGTCCCGGCCCGCCCCGACTACCTGTCCACCCGCGGCATCGACTACCTGCGGGCCCGCATGACCCGCCTGGTCGAGGAGTACAACGCCGCCGCCCCGCACCCGATCAACCCCGAGATCATCGGCGTCGTGTACACGATGGTCCAGTACACCGGCGCCGGCCCGCTCATCTCGCAGCGCACCTCGGTCAACGAGACCTCCCGCATCGAGATCCCCGTCTTCCGCCAGACGGTCCGCGACAACAAGACCGCCGTCACCGACGCCGGCGAACGCAGCCTCCCCGTCGTCCTCGCCCCGCCCGGCACCGCGTCGATCGAGACCCTACGATACGAGTTCCAGCAGCTGACCAGCGAGTTCCTGGCGCGCACCCGGATCTGAGGAGTGTTCCCGCGATGACCGACCCCGCCGACCTCGCACACGACGTGCTGCTCAAGGTCGCCGCGTTCGTGAAGTCCCTGCCGGCCGCGCAGCTCGCCGACCTCGCCACCGGCGCCGCGACGCTCACGCTGGTCCCCCGCGGCGGCCGCCCCGCCGCCGCCCGTCCCGCCGCCGCCCGCCCCGCCGCCGTCCCGAAGCCGCTGTCCCGGCCGGTCGCCGAGATCGAGCGGATGCTGTCGGAGATCGGCACCCGGGCAGCCGCGGTCCAGTACCTCAACGACGAACGCCTCACCGTCGCGCAGCTCCGCGAGCTCGCCAAGGTCCTCGGCGTCGCCCTGCCCGGCAAGGCCACCAAGGAGTCCGTCACCAACCGGATCGTCGACTCCGTGGTGGGCCGCCGCCTCGACTCGGCCGCCATCGACCGCATGGTCACCCGCTGAGGTCAGCGGCGGCAGCGGGCGGCGTGGACAGCGCCCGCAGGTCGGTGGCGTCGGGAGGGACCTCGATGTCGCCGATGAGGACGGGCAGGCCGAGGGACTGACCGAGGCGGGCGACGGCCTCGGCGGCGCGGGCGTCGTGAGCGGGCCGGGCGCCGGTGCTGAGCAGGTCGACCGGCAGGCGGGGCAGGCTGAGCAGGTCGGCGAGCGTGGCGTCGCGGACGGCGATCCGCACCCCGAGCGCCCGCAGCCGGGTCACCACGTCGCGATCCCCGGTCAGCGCGCTCGCCGGTACCTCCAGGACGAGGTCGGCGGCGGCGGCCCCGGCACGGGCGAGGGCGGCGCTCACGTCGGCCACGAGCCGGGGATGGCGCACCTGCGGACCGGTGAGGGCCACGACGACGTACCGGCCGGCCCCGTGCGACTCCCGCCAGCGCACGGTCTCCTTGACGGCCCGGTGCAGGGTCCGGTCGCCGAGCGGCGAGCGGCCTGCCGGGGTCGCCGTGGCGCCCACGACGGCGCCGGTCAGGGAGCGCAGGGGACGGAACGACAGCTCGGTCTCGCCGGGTGCCTCGGTGTGCTCCGCGGTCTGCCGGCCGCCGCCGCGGTGCTTCACGGCGTACATGGCGACGTCCGCGCGGTGCAGCAGGGTGTCCGGGGACACCTCGCCGGGCTCGCTCACCGCGACACCGATGCTCGCGGTCGCGGTCATCGGCGGCGTCCCGGCGACACCGGGATCGGCGATCGCCCCGGTGACCCGCCGGGCCAGCGCGGCGGCGGCCGCGGCCGCGCCGCCCCGAGCGTCGCGCACCACGATCGCGAACTCGTCGCCGCCGAGGCGGCCGACCACGTCGCCGGGGCGGACGCTGCGGCGCATCGCGGCGGCGACCGCGACCAGCAGCGCGTCGCCGGCCTGGTGGCCGAGGGTGTCGTTGACCTGCTTGAAGCCGTCGAGGTCGATGAGCAGGACGGCGACGGGGTTGCCGTGCGCGTGGTGCAGCGCGCGGGACAGCTCGTGGTGCAGCCGGGCCCGGTTCGCCAGACCGGTGAGCGCGTCGGTCTCCGCGGCCTCCGTGCTGTCCCGCTGGGCGAGCAGCTGCCGCAGCACGACCAGGCCGGTGATGCCCATCCCACCGGCGACCAGGCCCGCCCACGGAAACAGCCGCCGCTCCTGCACGGCCGCCGCGGCCAGGAGTCCGTACCCGGCGGCGACCGCCACGTACGGCAGCTTGCCGGCGACCGTGCGCCGTGGCGGGCCGATCACCGCGGCGGGGTGCGACGCCTGCCGCCAGAGCTCGACCGCGGCGACCGTCAGCAGGAAGTGCACGGTCAGCCAGATCACGAAGTCGAACGTCGAGCGCCGCACCTCGGCGACGTGCGCCTGGGCATAGCCGAGGTACGCGTCGCCGGCGAGGAGCGCGAGCACGGCGCCGCCGATCGCGCCCAGCACCCGGCGGGAGATCTGCCCGGTGCCGCGCAGCAGCGCCCGGGCCAGCCCGAACAGGACGAGCAGGTCGACCACGGGGTAGGCGGCCGCGGCGAGGATCAGCCCCACCGACGCCTGGTGGTGCGCGAGGGCGGGCCCGATCACCAGGTACCAGAGCACCATCGACGCCCCGATCACGACGGTGCCGGAGTCCAGCACCGTCTTCCACCGGTCCCGCCCGGTGGCTTCGCGCAGCGGCACGAGGAGCAGCGCGGCGAGGAACACGGGCATGACGGCGACGTGCAGGGCGTCACCGGCCTGCGGGAACGACGCCGTGCCGGTCATCATGAAGGTCAGGGTGATGGTGAGAGTGCCGGTGAACGCCGCGGTGAAGCCCCACGCCGCGCGCCGGGCGGACGGGTCCAGGCCCGGGTGGCGGGCGGCGCGCATCCCGGCCGCGACGGCGACGACGTCGAACCAGAGCATGGCCGGTCCGGCGACCTTCTCGGTGCTCGGCACGCCCCCGTCCCCGGAGGCCACCGCCGCGACAGCGGCCAGCGTCGCGGCGTAGACCACGCTCTGCGCCACGAGCAGCCTGCTTCGACCCAAGGGGGACGCCTCCCGTCTGTACCTTCCTCTTCGACCGCCGGCGGCGGAAGCTGAGGCAGGTCAGTCGCGGCGGTGCCGGCCCGAGGGGCGGGACCGGTCGGCGCGCTCGTCGAGCAGGGCCGCGGTGCGCTGCAGGACCTCGTCCCACATGGGGACCGGGGCGCCGCCGGTGATGAGGGCGGCGAGGTCCTCGGCGAGGCGGTCCAGCTGGGTCATGTCGAGGGTCGGGTCGGCGTCGGGTTCGACGACGGTCCGCTGGCGGGGGATCCTGGCGGTGACGTCGGGGCCGGGCTCGATCGGCAGCGGGTCGCCGGCGCAGACGATGTCCAGGTAGCGGATCGTGCGGGTGAGGGCGACGAACAGCAGCCGGTGCCCGCGGTCGTCCTCGGCGACGATCTCCTCGGGTTCGACGACGATGACGGCGTCGAACTCCAGGCCCTTCGCCTCCTGGGGGCTGACGAGGTTGATGGCGTGGTCGAGCTCACCCTGGTCGGCGCGGCCCCACTGCAGGTCGTTGGCGTGCAGGGCGAACTCGACCTCGGCCCGGCAGGCGGCAGGGCAGACGATGCCGACGAAGCGGCCGCCGAGGGCGTGGTCCTTCGCGATGAGGGCGGCCCGGCCGGCGCGTTCGGCGGGTTCGACGACGTGGACGCCCGGGTCGGCGGGGCCCTCCCGCACGGCCCTGGTCGGTTCGACGTCAGGGGCGGCGACGTGCAGCAGCTCGGCGGCCAGCTCGTACACCTGGCGGGGGACGCGGTAGCCGTACCGCAGCCCGACGACGACCTCGGGCAGCCGCGACGGCAGGTGTTCGGTGACCTCGCCCCAGTGGTCGCGGGCCCACGCGCCGGTCGACTGGGCGAGGTCGCCGACGATCGTGAGCGAGCCGGTCGAGCTGCGCCGGGCCACGGCGCGCAGCTGCATGGGCGAGAGGTCCTGGGCCTCGTCGACGACGATGTGCCGGTAGCTGCGCGACACGCCGTTGAGCAGTTCTTCGAGCTCGTCGAGCAGCGGCAGGTCGGTGTTGCTCCAGATCTGCTCCGACAGCTTGTCGGCGCCGCGGCGGTGCAGCAGCGCGAGCTCGTCGGGGGTGAACTCGTCGGCGGCGGCGTTGGCGAGCCTGGCCCGGGAGCCGAGCAGGGTGCGCAGGAACGCGGCGGCGCTCTGCAGGGGCCAGAGGCGTTCGAGGAGGTTCTCGACCGGGCCGAGGCGCTCCGGGTCGCCTGCGCCGCCGCGGGCCCGGACGAGGTCGCCGAGCTGGGCCCTCAGGCGTTGGCGGCGTTGCGCGTACGTGCCGCCGGCCTGACGCGCGGCGGCGACGGCGGCCGCGACCTCGACGCCGGACAGGGTGACGAACGCGCCGTCGAACAGCATCCGCTCGGCGGGTTCGGGGGTGCCGACCCGGTTCTCCAGGGCGCGGGCGAGCAGCCGGGCCATCCGCGCCTCACCCTTCAGCCGGCGGGTCTGCGCCGGCTCCGGCCGTCCACGCTGGACCGGTGGGCCGAGCTGGTCGATGTCCAGCTGCGCCACGTCGGCGTCGCCGAGGCTCGGCAGGACGGTGCGGATGTAGCGGGTGAAGGCCGGGTGCGGGCCGACGACGAGGACGTCCTGCGGTTTGAGCCGGTCGCGGTGGTTGTACAGCAGCCACGACACGCGGTGCAGGGCGACGGCGGTCTTGCCGGTGCCGGGGCCGCCCTCGATGACGAGCACCTGGTCCAGGGGTGAGCGGATCAGCCGGGACTGGGCGCCCTGGATGGTGGCGACGATGTCGGTCATCGCGCCGGTGCGGGCCCGGTCGAGCTCGGCGAGCAGGGCGTCGTCGGGGCCCGAAAGCTCCGCGACGGCGGCGGCGAGCTGGGCGAAGACGACGTCGTCGAAGTCGCGGATCTGGTTGCCGTCGCACTGGAAGGTGCGTTTGCGCTGCAGGCCGCGCGGGTCCTCGTGGGTCGCCTCGTAGTAGAGGGCGCCGATCGGGGTCTGCCAGTTGACGACGAGGACCTGCCGCTGGTCGTCGAAGACCGTCTCCCGGCCGATGTAGAACGTGTCGTCGACGGCCGGGTCGGCGGGGGTGCAGTCGATGCGCCCGAACGCGACCTGCTCCTCCGGCGGGGCGATGCTCTCCTTGCGGCCGCGGCGGAAGACGGCGAGGCGGCGGCCCGCGCCGGCGTTGGCGGCCGCGTCGGGGAGCTCGCCGAGCTCCGCCCGGGCGCGTTCGCGGTGCTTGCGGGCGAGGTCGAAGTGCTGCTGCTCAGACGCCAGCTCAGCCGACTTGGACTCCACAGCCCGCCTCTCCGCGATCTTGGCCACGCTATGTGATCTCCAGATTACCCGCAGAAAGGGACTGCGGTCGATCCCCGTTTGGTGGGCACATCGGCGGGTAGCGGCGGGCCGTGCTGCATCCACGCATACGAACAGCGCATCGTTCCGGCCTGCGCAGCGAGACACTGATCAGAGCGGCGTTCCTCGCCCTGCTGCTGTCACTGCTGGGCGCCGCATACGTCTCGGTGGAGCCCGCCTACGGCGCGAGCGGCATCAAGGCCGAACGCGGGCATCTCGTCGAGGCCAACGGGGAGCGCCTGGTCCTGCGCGGGGTGAACCACGGGTGGTACTTCAACAAGGGACCGAAGTCCGTGTTCGCGGACATCAAGGCGAGCGGCGCGAACTCGGTGCGGGTCGCGCTGTCCAGCGGCACGACCTTCCCGGCGACGAGCCCGGCGGAGGTCGCCGGGATCATCGGCGAGTGCCGGGGGAACCGGCTGATCTGCGTGCTCGACGTGCACGACACGATGGGCTACGGCACCGAGCCGGGGGCCGCGACGATCGCGCAGGCCGTCGACTACTGGCTGACCCTGCGCAAGGTGCTGCTGCGGCAGGAGTCGTACGTCGTCATCAACATCGCGAACGAGCCCTCCGGGCACGCCGTGAACGTCGACTGGATCGGCGACACGAAGACGGCGATCCAGCGGCTGCGCTCCGCCGGGCTGCTGCACGCGATCATGGTCGACGCGCCGAACTGGGGCAACGACTCCTTCCACGTCATGCGCGACCACGCCGCCGAGGTGTTCGCCGCCGACCCGGAGCACAACACGGTCTTCGACGTGCACATGTACGGGCCGTTCGACACGCCGGGGAAGGTGTCGGACTACCTCGACGTGTTCGTCCGGCAGCAGCTGCCGATCGTCGTCGGGGAGTTCTCGGCGATCCACCAGTACGGCGACCCCGACGAGGACGCGATCATGGCGTACTGCCAGACGCACGACCTCGGCTACCTGGGCTGGGCGTGGAGCGGCAACAGCCCCGAGTACCACTACCTGGACATGGTCGACGGGTTCCGGCCGGGGAAGCGGACCAGCTGGGGGCGGCGCCTGATCGACGGCCCGAACGGGCTGCGGCAGACGTCGAAGGAGGCCGGGATCTACGGCGGCTTCTGGCTGGCGGCCAGACGATGAAAGATCCGCCGCGACTACTGTTTCCCGGCCCGGCGATGGAAAGCTGTGCGGGTGAAGAACCAGGAGCTGCCGGGAGGGCGCGACAGCCGAGGGAACCTCGAAGCGAGCGTGCGCTCGATCGAGCGGGCGGCCGGCGCCCTCGCGACCGCGAGCGTGGCGCGGATGGACGAGACGCTGCCCTGGTTCCGGGAGCTGCCGGCCGACCAGCGGGCGTGGGTGATGCTCGTCGCGCAGGCCGGCGTGCGGTCCCTGGTCGAGTGGCTGCGCAACCGGCAGGAGGGCAACCCGCTGCCGCCGGACAACTCCGACGAGTTCTTCGACGCCGCCCCCCGCGCCCTGGCCCGCTCGATCAACCTGGGCCAGACGGTCCAGCTGATCAGGGTGACGATCGAGGTCGTCGAGGAGCAGCTGCCGCTGCTGGCCGCCGACGGCGAGGAGGCCGGGATACGCGAGGCGGTGCTGCACTACAGCCGCGAGGTCGCGTTCGGCGCGGCCCGCGTCTACGCCCGCGCGGCGGAGACCCGGGGCGCCTGGGACGCGCGGCTGCAGGCGCTGCTCGTCGACGCGCTGCTGCGCGGCGACTCCTCCGACGTCCTGGCAAGCCGGGCCGCGGCGCTGGGCTGGGCGGACGCGCCGCCGGTGGCGGTCGCGGTCGGCCGGTCGCCGGGCGGGGAGGCGACCGCGGTCCTGCACACCGTCTACCGGGCGGCCCGCCGGATCGGCGTGGAGATCCTCGGCGGCGTCCACGGCGACCGCCTGGTCGTCGTCCTGGGCGGCGCACCCGACCCGATCGCGGCGACCGAGCGGCTGCTCGTCGGCTTCGGCGAGGGCCCGGTCGTCGTCGGCCCGGCGGTGCCGTCGCTGGACGAGGCCACCGAGTCGGCCCGCGCGGCCCTGGCCGGCTTCCGGGCGGCGCCCGCGTGGCCGGCCGCGCCCCGCCCCGTCGCCGCCGCCGACCTGCTGCCCGAGCGGGCCCTCGCCGGCGACGCGGAGGCCCGCCGGATCCTGCGGCAGGACATCTACGGCGCCCTGGTCCGCGCCGGCGGCGAGCTCCTGGAGACCCTCGACGCGTTCTACGCCGGCGGCGGCGTGCTGGAGAGCGCCGCCCGGGGACTGTTCGTGCACCCGAACACGGTCCGGTACCGGCTGCGGCGCATCGGCGAGGTCACCGGTTTCGTCCCGCTGGTGCCTCGTGACGCGTTCGCCCTGCGGATCGCGCTGACGATCGGCAGACTGGATCCGTTCGCACCCGCGCCGCCGAACCCGCCGCCGCAGTGACCCATTTCATCGCCGTCGTGACGCAGGTCGCAGGGCAGGTGAACATAGAATTGCGGTGGGTGACGGCATCATGCTGTTGGGGCAACACCACGCAAACTCTTGTAGGGTTCCTACAAACGACGTGGTCCACTTTGGTGCGTCGCGCTACCCGCGCGATTGACGGAAATCCGGAAAAGTCATAGACGTGCTCGCCGTACTCGCCCCAGGGCAAGGCTCCCAGAAACCCGGCTTCCTGACTCCGTGGCTCGCGCTGCCCGGCGCGGAGGCCCGCCTGCGCTGGTGGTCCGTCCTCGCGGGCGTCGACCTGGTCCACCTCGGCACCGAGGCGGACGCCGAGGAGATCAGGGACACCGCCAAGACCCAGCCGCTGCTCGTCGCGGCGGCCCTGCTCGCGGCCGAGCACCTGCCGATGTACGACGCGACGGTCATCGCCGGGCACAGCGTCGGCGAGCTCGCCGCCGCCCACCTGGCCGGGGTGTTCAGCCCCGAGGCCGCCGTCACCCTCGCCGCCGTCCGCGGCCGGGAGATGGCAGCCGCGTGCGCCCTCGAGCCGACCGGGATGAGCGCGATCCTCGGCGGCGACCCCGACGAGGTCATCGCCGCCGTCGAGTCCGCCGGCCTGTATCCGGCCAACCGCAACGGCGCCGGCCAGGTCGTCGCCGCCGGTTCGCTGAGCGGCCTGGAGAAGCTCGCCGCCGAGCCGCCGGCCCGCACCCGCATCATCACGCTGCAGGTCGCCGGCGCGTTCCACACCCCCTACATGGCGCCCGCCGAGGACGCCCTCGCCGCGATCGCCGCCGGGGTCACCGTGTCCGCGCCGACGAAGCTGCTGCTGTCCAACCGCGACGGCACCATCGTCGAGCACGGCCCGAGCATGCTGCAGCGCCTCGTCAAGCAGGTGACCGCGCCGGTGCGCTGGGACCTGTGCATGGCCCGCCTCGCCGACCTCGGCGTCACCGCCGTCATCGAGCTCGCCCCGGCCGGCACCCTCGCCGGGCTGGTCAAGCGCACCATCAAGGGCATCGACATCGTCACCGTCAACACGCCGGACGACCTGGCCGCGGCCCGCGACGTGATCACCCGGCACGGCGCCCACCCGGTGCTGGAGCCGCACCCCCAGGGCAACGTGGTCCTGGCGACGGCGGCAGGCACGTTCACCCCCGCCGAAGGCCTGGTCGAAGGTGCCGAGGTCGGCGACGGGCAGCGCATCGGCGCGGTGCAGACCCCGCAGGGCCCCGTCGACGTCACCACCCACGGCGCCGGCGTGCTCGCCGAATGGCTCGTCACCCTCGACGATCCGGTCGCGCCCGGCCAGCCGCTCGCTCGCATTGGAGACCAGCTATGAACCAGCCGACGGGGTCCAAGATCCTCGCGTTCGGGCACTACCAGCCGTCGCAGGTGGTCACCAACGACGACCTGTCCAAGGTGATCGAGACCAACGACGCGTGGATCCGTGACCGGGTCGGCATCGCCGAGCGCCGCGTCGCCGGCGCGGAGACCGTCGCCGACATGGCGACCGCCGCCGCCGGCAAGGCCCTCGCCGCGTCCGGCCTCACCGCCGCCGACATCGACCAGGTCGTCGTCGCGACCTGCAGCTCGATCGACCGCTGCCCCAACGTGGCGACCCGCGTCGCGGCGAAGCTCGGCATCACCGCGCCCGCCGCGTACGACCTGAACACCGCCTGCTCCGGGTTCTGCTACGGCCTGGCCAGCGCCGACCACGCGATCCGCGCCGGCGCCAGCCGCAACACCCTGGTCATCGGCGCGGAGAAGCTGTCGGACGTCACCGACTGGACCGACCGCACCACCGCCGTGCTCTTCGGCGACGGCGCCGGCGCCGCGGTCGTCACCGCCACCTACGGCGACGAGCCGACCGGTGTCGGCCCGGTCGTCTGGGGCTCCGCCCCCGAGAAGGGCGACGTGCTCAAGATCGAGGGCTGGCACCCGTACATCAAGCAGGAGGGCCAGTCGGTGTTCCGCTGGGCGACGACCGCGATCGCCCCGTTCGCGCAGGCCGCCCTGGACCGTGCCGGCGTGCAGGGCAAGGACATCGCCGCGTTCGTCGCGCACCAGGCCAACACCCGCATCATCGACGGCATCGTGAAGCGGCTCGACCTGCCCAACGCGATCATCGTCAAAGACCTCGTCGAGTCCGGCAACACGTCGGCGGCGAGCATCCCCCTCGCGCTGTCGAAGGCCATCGAGCGGCGTGAGGTACCCTCCGGCGCGCCGGTGCTGCTGTTCGGCTTCGGCGGCGGCCTGACCTACGCGGGCCAGGTCGTCCGCTGCCCGTAGGACGGCGGCGTTGTCCCGGCAGCGTGCTTTTGTTTCAACAGCGTTCGACTTCGCGTCGAGGTTGCGTCAACCCAAGGAAGGAAAGCTCTATGTCCACCCGTGAAGAGATCGCCGGCGGTCTCGCCGAAATCCTCGAAGAGGTCGCCGGGGTCAACCCCGACGACGTCGCCGAGGAGAAGTCGTTCACCGACGACCTGGACGTCGACTCGCTGTCGATGGTCGAGGTCGTGGTGGCGGCGGAGGAGAAGTTCGGCGTGAAGATCCCGGATGACGAGGTGCCGAACCTCAAGACCGTCGGTGACGCCGTGTCGTACATCGTGAAGTCGCAGGCCTGACAGCCGTTGCCGCGGTCTCGGGTCGTCGGACGGTCACCCCGGACCTGCCCGAGACCGCGTCAAGAAGGTCAGCCCGCATGTGGGTCAGCCAGAGAGGTGTAGTGCTGTGAGTGTTGAGGTCGTCGTCACCGGACTCGGGGCCACCACGCCCCTGGGCGGGGATGTCGCATCCACGTGGGATGCCATGCTCGCCGGGAAGTCGGGGGTGTCAGCGCTGACCGAGGACTGGGCCGCGCAGCTGACCGTGCGGATCGCCGCGCAGTTGGCCGTCGAGCCGAGCACGGTGATCGACCGCGTCCAGGCCCGCCGGCTGGACCGCTCCGAGATGACCGCCATCCTCGCCGCGCGTGAGGCGTGGGCCGACGCCGGCTCCCCCGAGGTCGACAAGCTGCGGCTCGCCGTCAGCGTCGGCTCCGGCATCGGCGGCGCCCAGACCCTCCTCGCCCAGGACGACATCCTGGAGGCCAGCGGCCCGCGCAAGGTGTCACCGCACACCGTGCCGATGCTGATGCCCAACGGCCCCGCCGCGTGGGTCGGCCTGGAGCTCGGCGCGCAGGCCGGCGTGCACTGCGTCGCGAGCGCCTGCGCCACCGGCGCCGAGGCCATCGCGCACGCCCTGGACCTGATCCGGTGGGGCCGCGCCGACGTCGTCGTCGCCGGCGGCACCGAGGCGGTGATCCACCCGCTGCCGATGGCCGGGTTCGCGTCGATGCGCGCCATGTCGATCCGCAACGACGAGCCCGAGCGGGCGTCCCGCCCCTGGGACAAGGGCCGCGACGGCTTCGTCCTCGGCGAGGGCGCCGGCGTCATCGTCCTGGAGCGCGCCGACCACGCCCGTGCCCGCGGCGCGCGGATCTACGCCCGGCTCGCCGGCGCCGGACTCACCTCCGACGGCTACGACATCGTGCAGCCGCACCCGGAGGGCGACGGCGCCGTCCGCGCCATCGACTTCGCGCTCCGCGACGCCGGAATCGCCAAGTCCGACGTCGTCCACGTCAACGCGCACGCCACGTCGACGCCCGTCGGCGACCTCGCCGAGATCAAGGCGCTGCACCGCGCCCTGGGCGACCACCCGCTGCTCACGTCGACCAAGTCGATGACCGGGCACCTGCTCGGCGCCGCCGGCGCGGTCGAGTCGATCGCGACGATCCTCGCCATCTACCACGGTGTCGTCCCGCCGACGATCAACCTCGACGAGCCCGACGACGAGCTCGACCTCGAGGTCGCCGCGCACAAGGCCCGCCACCTCGACATCCCCGCCGCGCTGAACAACTCGTTCGGCTTCGGCGGCCACAACGCGGCGCTGGTCTTCGCCCGCGCCTGACGTTTTCTGCCGAGGAGGGCCGGGGGCGTCGCCCCCGGCCCTCCTCGCTGTCCTGCGCCATCCCGGCCCTCGTTGTCCCGCGCGTTATGCGGGCAGGGTCTGCCACGGGCCGAACGGCTGGGTGACACCCGCCGCCACCTGGGTCCTGATGCGCAGGACACCGTCCATGCCGACGGCGGCCAGCAGGACCACCCCCGACGGGTCGACGGCGACGGCCGGCGTGTCGATGAACGGCCCGCCGTCCAGGTCGCTCCACGTCCACACGCCGCCCGTGTACACGCCGACGGACAGCACCCCGCCGCAGGTGCGGCTCAGCAGCATCGGGTCCCGGCCGGTGACGGCCGGTCCCGTCGTGCCGGGACGGCCGGCGGCGGTCACGACCGTGTTCCAGCCGGCGGCCGGCGCCGTCTGCCGGTTGATCACGACCTCACCGCCGACCGACCGGTAGACGACGGCGGCGGTGCCGTCCTGCAGCAGCACCGTCCCGGGCGGCGACGCCGGTCCCGTCCCCGGGAACGTCGTGTTGAGCACGATCGTGCCGCCGACCGTGTTCTGGTACCAGTGCAGGATGCCCGTGCGGGTCGACGCGACCAGCTCGACGCAGCCGCTCGGGTTCGTGACCGCCGACAGCTCGCCCTGCACGTCGCTGCCGCCGAGGTCCGCCCACGCCGCCGGGAACCCCGCGTTCACGGCCGTCTGCGTCTTCGCGGACACCCCGCCGCCGCCGTTGCGGACCGCCAGCAGGATCCGCCCGTTGCCGAGCAGGACGCAGCTGGCCGCGCCGACCTGGTCGGCGTTGCCGTAGGCGGTGTTCGGGTTGCCGAGATCCACCCACGAGGTGGCCCACCCGCCGTTCACCGCCGTCTGGTACGTGGTGACGATCTTGTGGTCGTTGAGGCGCCGGCCGAACACCTGCAACCGGCCGTCGGCGTTGACCCCGGCCGTGATCGTGGACGCCAGCTCCCCACCGGCGCCGCCGAGCACCACCGGCGCGTTCCACGCCCCGCCGGGCGACTGCCACCACGTCCACAGGACCCCGCCGCGGACGACGAAGAGCTGCAGCCGGCCGTCGGCGTTGCGGCCGATCCACGAGCTGCCCCGCGGCCACCGCAGGTACGTCGAGTCGACCCAGCCGGAGTTGTACACGCCGCTGTCGAACGCCGCGTACGCGTTGATCATCGACTGCTTCGCGGCGCGGTCGACCGGGTGCAGGTCCGGCGGCGAGTCCTGAATCGTGTAGCAGCGGTGGTTGACCAGCGGCAGCGCGTCGCAGTGCACGGCGGCGGCCTGCGCGGCGAGCTTCGCCACGGCGATGTGGTCGGCGTGGTCGGGCGCGTACCGGGCGTCGGGCAGCGGGTCGAGGGTGTGCACGACGCTCGGCTGGTAGCGGGCCATCAACCCGGTCAGGACCCCGACGACGTCGGCCTTCACGCAGCTGAACGTGCGGGTGACGATCCCGCCGGTGACGAGGACCGTGGTCCGGCTCTGCCCGGCGTTGACCGCGTCGAGCCCGCCGTCGGGCAGGTTGACGAAGATCAGCTCGACCGGTGCGGCGGTGTCCTGCAGGACGTACCGCTCGACCTGCCGGCCGGACACCCACAGCGCGTCCCCCGCCCACGCCGGCGTGCTGATCCCGCACATCTGCGCGTACGCCGCCATGACCCCGAGCTGCCGGTTGCGGGCCCGCTGCCCGTCGGTGCTGCCGTTGCCGGTGAGCTGTCCCGCGGTGGCGTACACCGTGACCACCGGCAGCTGCGCGGCGATCGAGGCGGACACGTCGGGATTGATGAAGAACAGGTCGTCGTCAGGGTGCGCGACGACGTGCATGACGTGGTTCGGCATCGAAAGTTCCCCCCATTCACCTACATCGGTGGTGACACCACGGTCCCGATGCGTGACCCCGCACCGCAACGGCCGGGCGGGTGCGTCCGTGACGCGGGAAGACGGCGGAGATCACCGGACGTCAACGCGGAGACATCCGATCTGCGGGACAGGCATCCACCGAACGGTGACCGTCCCGCCGCGGCGAGGGCCGCTCAGCCGCTCAGCCGCAGGCGGTCGCCGGGAGTCCCTGGACGGGCACCGGCGAGCGTCCGGGCGCCTTCGCCTTACCGACCAGGACGTCGGCGAGAGCAAGCATCGACGCCTGCGAGGAGGAGTACGTGGCGAGGAGGGTCCCCTTCGCCGAACGCAGCACGTACGGGGTGTCGACCGCCACGGTCACCGCCGCCGACCCCGAAAGGTCGGAGGTGCCCTTGCCGTAGCCGACGAGCCGCACCTCCGACCCGCCCTGCTGGACCACGGTCGCGCCGGCGGCGGTCAGGGCGGCCTCCAGCCAGCCGCGGGCGGTCTCGCTGCCCGCGCTGGTGACCCGGACCTGGCCGGTGACCAGCGCACCGGAGCAGGGGCCGCGCAAGACGGTGACGGCCGCGGCGGCGCTCGCCCGGGCGGCGGATCTCCCGGCGTCACCGCCGACGACCGACGCGTCGGGCCGCGGCACGGCGGCCAGGCGGAACTTCAGCGTCAGGATGCGGGTCGCGGCCTCGACCAGGCGCTGCTTCGGCAGCCGCCCGGAACGCGCCGCGTCCAGGAGCCCCTTGTACGCCTCCGTCAGCTTCGGCGGCATCAGCAGGATGTCGTTGCCGGCCAGCACCGCCCGGACCGCCGCCTCACCGGGACCCCACCGCTCCGCCGGCTCCATGTTCAGCGCGTCGGTGATCACGACCCCCTGGTACCCCAGCTTCGTGCGCAACAGGTCGATGAGGACCTTGCTGGAGAACGACGCCGGTACACCCGGATCGATCGCCCTGACGTCGAGATGACCCGACATGACCAGCCCGACACCCGCCCCCGCGGCGGCGACGAACGGCGGCAGGTCGCCCGCCTCCAGCGCCCCCACGTTCTGGCTCAGGACCGGCAGGCTGCTGTGACTGTCCACAGTGGTGTGCCCGTGGCCCGGGAAGTGCTTGACGGTCGCGGCGACCCCCGCCGCCTGCAGCCCCTTCACGGCCGCGGTCACCTGCCCGGCGACGAGCTTCGGGTCGCTGCCGAAGGACCGGGAGCCGATGACCCCGCCCGGCTGGACACCGAGCACGTCGGCGTCGGGGGCGAAGTCGACGTTGATGCCGATGGCGGCGAGCTCGGTGCCGGCCGCCTTCCACGCGGCCTCGGTCAGCGCCGGGTCACCGCCGGCGCCGAGCGCCAGCGCGCTGGGCAGCTGCACGACACCGTCGCGGATGCGGGTGACCTGCCCGTACTCCTGGTCGGTGCCGATGAGCAGCGGAACCTTCGCGGGCAGCCCGAGCGCCGCCGCCTGCAGGCCACCGGTGAGCTTGGCGACCTGCGCCGGCGACTCGACGTTCGTGGTCTTGTTCGTCCCCGCGGTCGGGTCGTCGGCGCTGCTGGACACCAGGATGATCCCGCCGAGGTGGTACTTCCTGACGATCTCCGCCGGGGTGCCCGCGCCGGCGTACGCCTTGTTCGCCGACACCGACCCGGAGGAGACCTTGTCGGCGGCGTTGCCATACGCATACGGCATCAGCAGCTGCCCGACGAGCTCCTCGTCGGACAGCTTCGCGACGAGCTCGGCGGCCTGCCGGGCCGGGTCACCGCCAGGCTTGACGGCCGAGTCCTGCGCCGTCGCGGACGGCGCCGGCGACGCGGTCGTGCCGTCGGTGCACCCACCGAGCAGGGCAGCGGCCAGCAGCAGTCGGGGCAGGGTTCCGGGACGCGGCACCGTGCCACTCAACCACGCACGTGCAACTTCCCCCAATCACCCGACCCGGGTGAGGAGCGTCATGGACATGCCGTCGGCGGCGTGCCGGTAGGGCTCCAGCTCCGCGTCCCACGGGCCACCCAGCGCCTTCTCCATCGCGTGGGCGAGCGTCTCGTACCCGCGGGACGTGGCGATCAGATGCCGGAGTCGGTCTTCGGACAGCACGATGTCGCCGTTGGCGCTCGTCGACCCGTGGAAGAGCCCGCGCCCCGGCACGTGCATGAACCGCTCGCCGTCGACCCCGGAGCTCGGCTCCTCGGTGACCTCGAAACGGATCATCGGCCACTGCCGCAGGGCAGCCGCCAGCTCGCCCCCGGTCCCGGTGGCACCGGACCAGGAGCATTGAGCCCGGCGAGCCGACGGCTCGACAGGCTGCGGCGTCCACTCGAGTCTGACCGGCGCTCCGAGGACGCGCGCGATCGCCCACTCGACGTGCGAAGACACGGCGAGCGGTGACGAGTGAACGTATATGACGCCACGCGTGGGCACGTAGGACCTCCCGGAGACCGAGGTGCGTCTTCCCCTACGACCTCGAACCCGGCTACCACACGTGCGCCCTGTAGCTATGTGCTTGTGGGACCCATGATGACGATGTTGCGCGCGGTGCGCCAGAGAATCGGCAACTCGGGCCCTACGAAATGTCCAACGGGAGGAGCCTTCACCAGGTAACGCGTTTTTTTCGTCGAACCCGGCGGGTGTTACAGTTTCGCTGTCTGGCGTCTTCGTCGGCCTTCCACAGCTTCAGCCTCGACAAGGAGTTCCCGCCGTGGCGAACAACACCTCAAAGACCGCGCGGGCCTCAGTCCGCGCAGGCCAGGCCGGCGCGTCCGGCGCCCTGAGCGTGCTCGGTGAGTTCAAATACCTCATCCCGCTCAACGGCGGCAAGCACGTCTACGTGCGCAACCTGACCAACGGCAAGACCAACCGCCTGGCGACCTCCTCCGACGCGTTCGTCGAGGAGATCCGCGTGCTGGCCGGCGCCGGCCACGCCTCCAAGCTGCGGGTCGAGCTGCAGGCACTCAACGTCGCCCACCCCAGCCACGGCTGGGACGCGACCGAGCAGCGCCTCGTCGACGCGGGCGTCTTCGAAGCCGCCTGACGTCACGGGCCGCGCGTCGCGCGGCACATGACCACCACAGCCGCCGCCCGGCCCCGCCGGGCGGCGGCTGTGCGCTGTCCCGGCCCCTGCCTGCCTCACTCCTGAAATACTCCCGACGATCACCGGGGTAACCTGACGTACTTCCGGGTAACAATGGTGTATGGGTACCGTCGTCTCCCCCTCCACCGTGAGGCTCGCTGACGGCGCCCGCCTGTACAGCGTGCTGTACCCGCCCGCGCCCCCACCCGCCGCCGGTCCCGGCCGCGGCGGCGCCGCGCAGACCCCCGTCACCGTGGTCTTCCTGCACGGCTGGACGCTCGACAACCGCCTCTGGCGCCAGCAGATCGCCGACCTCCCCGACCGCGTCGCCGCCCTGGTCCGCCGCCCCGTCCGGATGGTCGCCTTCGACCTGCGCGGCCACGGCCGCTCCTCCGCCACCTCAGGCACCGACGCGACCCTCGAACAGCTCGGCGACGACCTCGCCGAGGTCATGACCCAGCTCGTCCCCGACGGCCCGGTCGTCCTCGCCGGCCACTCCCTCGGCGGCATGGCGATCATGGAGTACGCACAACGCCACGCCGCCGCCTTCGCCGCCCGCGTCGTCGGCGTGGTCCTCGTGTCGACGTCGGCCGAGGGCTCGTCCCGCACCAGCTACGGCCTGAGCCCGCGCCTCGCCCGGGTCATGCGCGTCCTGGAGGTCCAGGGCGCCGGCCTTCTCGCCCGCTCGGGCGCCTGGCGCCCCCACCGCCGCCTGATGCCGCTGCTCTCCCCCGGTGTCCGGTGGCTGGTCTTCGGCGGCCGGGTCGACACCTCGTGGGTCGCCCTGACCGCGTCGATGGTCGGCAACGCGCCACTGTGCGCGATCGGCGGCTTCCGCCCGTCGGTCGACCTGCACCACCGCGTGGAGACCCTGGCCGCGATGCGCGGCCTGCCGGCCGCGGTCCTGGTCGGCAGCTTGGACCGCCTGACCCCTCCCGCCTGCGCGGCCACGATCGCCGGCGAGCTCCCCGACGCCGAGCTGATCACCTGCGACGACGCCGGCCACATGCTGCCCATCGAACGCCCCGACGTGGTCACCGACGCGATCGCCGAGGTCATCCGCCGCGCCGCGGGCACCACCCGCATGGTCCGCCAGCGCACCCGCACCGCCACCACCGGCCCCGCGACCGCGAGCCCCGCCGCAACCCCCGCCGCAAGCCCCGCCGCAACCCCCGCCGCAACCCCCGCCGTGAGCCCCGCCACCGACGGCGCCGCTACGACGAGCCCCACCCCGGCTCCCGCCGCGAGTCCTGCCGTGAGCCCCGCCACGGTGGGCCTCACCACCGCGGGCCCTGCCGTGAAGGGTCCGACAGTGAAGAAGCGCCTCACCGCGAAGCGGCCTGTCACGAGGTCCGTCCCGGGCAACCCCACCGCGAGGTCTGCCGCGCCAGGCACCACCACGAGATCCACCACGACCAGCCCCGCCACAAGGTCCGCCACAAGGTCCGCCGCGACCAGCCCCACTCCGACCGGCCCCACCCCGACCAACCCCACCCCGACCGGCCCCACTCCGACCGGCCCCACAGTGACCAGCCCCAGCGCGGCCGGCTCCGTGAACGGCACCGCGGCGCGCACCGGCTCGGCACGGCCCCGCCGCCCGGCGCCCGCGGACGACGCCGCGACGAGCCGCAAGACGACGTCGGGCACCTCGAAGGCCGGCGCGACGCTGAGCGCCTGACACGAGTAGGGCGACGTCCGAAAAGCCCGTCCGTCCTACCGCTCAACCCAAACGGTACACCCACCGACCAAATTTCTTGTCGGCGCCGCCAACCACTATAGATAAAAGGTTGGCCGCCGTCAGTGTGGCGGGGTGACCGTGACGCCGTCGAGGGTTTGGGCGAAGGCTGGGCCGAGGGCGGTGGCCGGGGTGTGGGTTCCCGGTGGGATGCCGCCGGCGAGCACGGCCTGCACGGCGCGCAGCGACGCGTCCGCGGTCAGGGCGTAGGCGTTCGGGCCGGTCAGGGTCGCGGTGAGGGTGTTGCCGGCGGCGTCGGTCACGCAGGCCCACACCTCGCAGCCGGTGCCGGAGCGCCGGGTGTCGGACGGGCCGCCGGCGGGGATCAGGGCGCGGGCGGCGGCGCGCAGCGGGGGGAAGCGGAGCAGGCGGGCCAGGCCGGCGTTGCGGGGCAGCCGCATGTACACGGTGATGTCCGGGATGCCGGTGGAGTGGTGGGCGGTCACGAGGTCGCCCCAGCGGGTCGCGCCGACGGTGCGCGGGCCGGACGGGAACGGCACGGTCCGGGACGGGGTGCCGAAGGGGGTTTCGACCAGGGTGCCGCCAATGCGGCGGCGGCCGCCCGAGGCGGCCTCGGTGAGGCTGGTGCGGGCGGTGCCGCGGCTGAGGCCGCCCGGGGCGTCGAACGCGATCTCCAGGCTGACGGCGTCCGGCATCGCGGCGGCGAGCGTGGCGGCGAGGCAGTCGGTGGGGACGACGTCGAAGCCGGCGCCGGTGAGCAGGACCACGCCGGCGGTGACGGCGCGTGACGACTGGGCGAACATCCAGTCGAAGACGTCGAGTTCGCCGGTGATGTCGAGGTAGTGCACGCCGGCGGTGAGGCAGGCCTCGACGAGGGGGCGGGCGGTGGCGGCGAAGGGGCCGGCGCAGTTGACGACGGCGTCGACGCCGGTCAGGTCGGGGGCTGAGAGCGGGAACGCGCGGTGCGGCAGTCCCAGTTGACCGGCGAGCGTCTCGACGGCCGGCAGTGACCGGCCGGCGAGGACGGGCCGGGCGCCGCGGGCGGCCGCGAGCCGGGCGAGCAGTGACCCGCTGTAACCGTTCGCGCCATACACCATCCACTTCACGGTCGCCACGGTATGAGAAGGTGGACAGGGCGACCACCGCGGGGAGGCGACTGTGCATCACATCGAGACGTGGATGGCCACGCTCTCGCCGGTCTGGGTCTATCTGCTGGTCGGCGGGGTGATCGGGATCGAGAGCATGGGCATTCCGGTGCCCGGCGAGATCACGCTGGTGACGGCGTCGTTGCTGGCGGTGACGACGAAGATCGACCCGTGGTGGGTGGCCGGGGCGGCGTCTGCGGGCGCGATCATCGGCGATTCGATCGGCTACTACATCGGCCGGCGCGGTGGGCGGCATCTCCTGGAGCGGGCGGGGCGGCGGTTCCCGAAGCATTTCGGGCCGGCGCACCTGGCGAAGGCCGAGCGGGCGTTCCAGCGGTGGGGTGTGTGGGCGGTGTTCTTCGGCCGGTTCATCGCGTTGCTGCGGATCCTGGCCGGGCCGCTCGCGGGTGCGCTGCGGGTGCCGTATGGCAAGTTCCTGATCGCGAACGCGCTCGGGGGTCTGACCTGGGCGTTCGGCACGGTGTTCGCGATCTATTCGGTGGGCCGGGTGGCGGAGCGGTGGCTGAAGGACTTCTCGTGGATCGCGCTGGCGCTGGCTGTGGTCGCGGGGCTGGCCACGACGTTCTACCTGCGGCGGAAGGCGGCCGCGGAGGCGCGGGCCTTGCGTGAGGAAGCCGAGCAGGAGCCGGCACCGACACCGACGCCGTAAAGGCACCGGCGCCGCGAAGGCACCGGCACCGCGAAGGCACCGGCACCGCGAAGGCACCGGCACCGTGAAGGCGCCGTAAATGGGACGAAGCGTCGGCTCCCACACCGTGAAGTAGGCTCGTAGGGTTGTTTTTTAACCCGGTGCTAGGGGTGGGGCGTTGAACGACGCGGTTCGCGAGTCGGAGATCGCCGCCGAGCAGGCATACCTGGACCGGGTCTACACCCGTCTCGACCAGCTGCGGATCACCGCGGCGGAGGTCGAGCGGGAGGGTTACAGCCTGGCCAGGGTCGGCAACTTCGGCGCGCTGGTGGAGCGCGACGCGATGGTCTACCACGCGGCGAAGCGGCGGCGGGCGCTGGAGAGCGAGCACGACGGTCTCGTGTTCGGCCGGTTGGATCTCGGCCCTGACGGCCGGTCCGGTGACGGCAAGGACGCGGCGTCCGCGGATCCGGTCGTGCCCGGTGGCGAGGTGCGGTACATCGGCCGTCTCGGGCTGCGTGACGAGACCTACGAGTCGCTCGTGGTGGACTGGCGGGCGCCGGCGGCGGCGCCGTTCTACCGGGCGACCCCGGCGGACCGGATGGGGGTCGTGCGCCGGCGGAGCATCCGCAGCAGCAACGAGAAGGTCGTCAGCATCGAGGACGATCTGCTGGATCCTGAGGCCGCGCCGGGTGACATGGCGGTGATCGGTGACGGGGCGCTGCTGGCGAACCTGTCGCGGGCGACGGGCACCGGCATGAAGGACATCGTCGCGACGATCCAGCGGGAGCAGGACGACGCGATCCGGTCCCCCAGTCTCGGGGTGACGATCGTGCGGGGCGGGCCGGGCACCGGCAAGACGGCCGTGGCGTTGCACCGGGCGGCGTATCTGCTGTATGCGGACCGTAACCGGTACGAGTCGGGTGGGGTGCTCGTCGTCGGGCCGTCGGACGTGTTCGTCGGCTATGTGTCGCGGGTCCTGCCGTCGCTCGGTGAGGACACGGCGTCGCTGCGGTCGCTGGGGCAGCTGCTGGAGGGTGTGCAGGGGTCCCGGCACGAGCCGCCGGAGGTGGCGGCCGTGAAGGGGTCGTTGCGCATGCAGCGGGTGCTGAGCCGGGCCGCGCGGGGGCCGGTCCCTGACTCGCCGGAGCGCCTGCGGTTGCTGTACCGCGGTGAGCTGCTGGTCCTGGAGCGTCCGGCGTTGGACGATCTGCGGCGTACGGTGCTCAATCTCGGGGTGCGGCGTAACGCGGCGCGGGCGAAGGCGGCCGGGCATGTGCTGGACGCGTTGTGGCGGCAGAGTGTGGAGTTGCTGCCGTCGGGGCGGCAGCAGAAGCGTGAGGAGTTCGCGCCGGATATCGCGGAGCGGCCCGAGTTCGTGGCGTTCATGCGGGCGTGGTGGCCGGTGATGCGCCCGGTGGAGGTGCTGGGCTGGCTCACGGACCGTCACCGGTTGTCGCGGTGGGCGAACGGGGTGTTGAGCAACCGGGAGATCGCGGTCCTCGCGGGGTCGATCCGGCCGGACGACCCGTCGGTGGAGGACGTGGCGCTGCTGGACGAGTTGCAGGAGCTGCTCGGTGACCCGCCGGTGCGGAAGCGGGTGGCGCGGGATCCGTTCCATGTCGCGGACGGGGTGCGTGAGGTCACGACGTATGCGGACCGGATGGCGGCGGCGCGGGCGCAGGCGGTGGAGCGGCCGGCGGACTACCGTGACTATGCGCACATCATCGTGGACGAGTCGCAGGACGTGTCGCCGATGCAGTGGCGGATGATCGGGCGGCGCGGGCCGAATGCGACGTGGACGATCGTCGGGGATCCGGCGCAGGCGGCGTGGGGTGACGCGGCGGAGGCGGAGCGTGCGATGGACGGCGCGATCGGCTCCCGGCGCCGGTCGGCGTTCACGTTGACCACGAACTATCGCAACTCGGCTGAAATTTTCGAGGTGGCCGCGCGGGTGATCCGCAAGGCGCAGCCGGACATCGAGCTGCCGACCGCGGTGCGGTCCTCGGAGGTGGAGCCGGTCCTGGCGACCGTGGCGGCGCCGGAGCTGGAGGCGGCGACCCGGGCGGCGGCGCAGACGCTGCTGGATCAGGTCGAGGGGACGGTCGGGGTCATCACGCCGACGGCCCGCCGGGACGAGATCGCGAAGTGGGTCGACGGTCTCGACGGGGACGGGCGGCTGCAGACGGTCGGTGCGCTGGACTCGAAGGGCATGGAGTACGACGCGGTGCTGGTGGTCGAGCCGGCGCAGATCAGGGACGAGGCGAGGACGGGTTTCCGGACGTTGTACGTGGCGTTGTCCCGGGCGACCCAACGTTTGACCACGGTCGGAACCGCGCCCTTCTGAACATCGTTCGCACAGTTCTCTGTTCGAGTTTGTTGACTTCTGGTCGGCTAGGTTCGAAGCTGTAGCGCATGCGAGCGCATCCAGCCGCCTGTTGTGGTGGTGTCCACCCGGCCGTGAACTTCGGCCGGGCCACCGGGGTGCACACGGTCCTTGGCGACGTAACGTCTGCGTTGGAATCTGCGATGGGTTTTGCCATCCGCGCAGCCGCGCCAGCCGCTGCGCCTGCGAAGGGAACGGCGTGATGCTCGCACAGCAACGTCAAACGGCCATTCTGGATCTGGTGCGCCGGCACGGTGGTGTTCGGGTGAGCCAGTTGGTGCGCCAGTTCGGCGTGTCCGACATGACCATCCGCCGCGACCTGGAGGCGCTCGCCGACCGCGGGCTGGTCGACAAGGTCCACGGTGGCGCCACCATCGCCGGTCCCGGATCCACGGAGGAGCCGGGTTTCGACGCGAAGTCGGTGCGCCAGCGCAACGAGAAGGCTGCGATCGTCGAGCGGGCCGCGAAGCTCATCGAACCGCACACGGCGGTCGCGTTGTCCGCCGGCACGACCACCGCGGCGCTCGCCGCGCATCTCGTGGATGTCCCGGGACTGACGATCGTCACCAACTCGATCCCGGTCGCCGACACCCTGTATCACGCCGGGCGGCCCGACCAGACGGTCGTGCTCACCGGTGGTATCCGCACGCCGTCCGACGCCCTCGCCGGCCCGGTCGCCGAGGCGGCGATCGGTTCGCTCAACGTCGACGTGCTGTTCCTCGGTGTGCACGGCATGAGCCCGCGCACCGGTTTCACCACGCCGAACCTCATGGAGGCCGGCACCAACCGCCTGATGGTCTCCGCCGCCCGCAGGCTGGTCGTGCTGGCCGATCACACGAAGTGGGAGATGGTCGGTATCGCGACCATCACCCCGCTCGACGAGGCGGACATCCTCATCACCGACGTCGGGCTCGCCGCCGAGGCACGGGTGCAGCTCGCTGAGCGCGTCGGTGAACTCATCGTGGTCGATCCGAACGGTTAGCCACCCCAACTGGAGAACGAGTGAAGCGCACGGTCACCCACCTCGCCGACGGTCGGGAACTCATCTATTTCGACGAGCGTGACGACGCGTCCCGGGACAGCGTCGATCAGCGGGAGCTACCGCCCCCGCCCGCGGCGTCGGAGATGCGTCACGACCCCATCCTCGATGAGTGGGTGGCCATCGCCGCGCACCGGCAGTCCAGGATCTACCATCCTCCGTCGGACGAGTGCCCGCTGTGCCCGTCGACCGCCGAGTGGCACAGCGAGATCCCGGCGCCGGAGTACGACGTGGTGGTGTTCGAGAACCGGTTCCCGTCCTTCAGTCACCGGGTCGGCCCCGAGCAGGGTGACATCCTGCCGGGGCTGGTGCCGACGCGGCCGGGCGCGGGCCGCTGCGAGGTGGTGTGCTTCACCTCGGATCACAACGCGTCGTTCTCGTCGCTGTCGCCGGCGCGGGTGCGCACGGTGATGGAGGCGTGGGCGGACCGCACCGCTGACCTGTCCACCCGCGACGACGTCGAGCAGGTGTTCTGTTTCGAGAACCGCGGGACCGAGATCGGTGTGACGCTGCCGCACCCGCACGGGCAGATCTACGCGTATCCGTTCGTGACGCCGCGGACCCGGCAGATGCTGGCGTCGGCCAGGGCGTACGAGGGCGGCAACCTGTTCGCCGACGTCCTCGCGGCGGAGCGTGCCGACGGGACGCGGGTCGTCGCGCAGAACGCGCACTGGACGGCGTTCGTGCCGGCGGTGGCCCGCTGGCCGTTCGAGGTCCACCTGTACCCGCACCGGCAGGTCGCGGACATCCCGGCGCTGACGCCGGCGGAGCGGGACGCGTTCGCGCCGATCTACCTGGAGGTGCTGCGCCGCCTCGACGGCATGTTCGAGCTGCAGATGCCGTACATCGCGGCGTGGCATCAGGCGCCGGTCCGGGTCGACCGGCACCTGGCCTACCTGCACCTGCAGTTGTTCAGCACCCGCCGGACGGCGACCAAGCTCAAGCATCTGGCCGGGTCCGAGTCCGGCATGGGTGTGTTCGTCAACGACGTGCGGCCGGAGCAGGCCGCCGCGATGCTGCGGGAGGTCCAGCTGTGACGACGGCCGCGGAACGCCTTCACAAGCAGGAGGCCGGCAGGGCCGGGAGCGTCTGGGTGAGCCCTGGACGGGTCAACCTGATCGGCGAGCACACCGACTACAACGACGGTTTCGTGCTGCCGTTCGCGTTGCCGCACGCGACCGCCGTCAGCGGCACCCGCCTGCCTGAGCGGCGCTGGGAGGTGACGTCGGAGCAGACCGGCGAGTCGGTGACCTTCGATCTGAGCGGAGGCCTGAGCGAGAAGGTCGAGGGCTGGGCCGCGTATGTGGCGGCCGTCGTGTGGGTGTTGCGGGAGGCCGGCGTGGACGTGCCGGGTGCCCGGTTGACGATCGCGTCGGATGTACCGTTCGGTGCCGGCCTGTCGTCGTCGGCGGCTCTCGAGTGCGCGACGATGGCGGTGCTGGTGGACCTGGCGGGTGCCGACCTGCCGATGCGGGACCGGCCGAGGCTGGCGCAGCGCGCCGAGAACGAGTACGTGGGCGCGCCGACGGGGATCATGGACCAGGCGGCGTCGACGCTGTGCCAGGAGGGTCACGCGCTGTTCCTGGACTGCCGGTCCCTGGCGACCGAGCAGGTCCCGTTCGACCTCGCCGCCGCCGGGCTGAAGATCCTCGTCGTGGACAGCAAGGCGCCGCACGCGCACGTCGACGGCGAGTACGCGGCCCGCCGCCGCGCGTGCGAGGAGGCGGCCGGGATCCTGGGCGTGACCGCGTTGCGTGACATCGACGTGGCGGCGTTGCCGGACGCGTTGGCGAAGCTCGACGACGAGACGATGCGCCGGCGGGTCCGGCACGTGGTGACCGAGGACCAGCGGGTCCTGGACACGGTGGCGGTGCTGCGCGCCGGTGACCTGCGGGCGGCGGGGCCGCTGATGACGGCGTCGCACGAGTCGATGCGCGACGACTACGAGATCACCGTGCCGCAGGTCGACACCGCGGTGCGGGTGGCGCTGGAGCACGGCGCGCACGGCGCGAGGATGACCGGTGGCGGGTTCGGCGGCTGCGTCCTGGCCCTCGTCGACGAGGACGCGTGCGACTCGGTGGAGGCGGCGGTGCGGGAGGCGTTCGCCGCGAACGGGTTCACGCCCCCCGACACCTTCGTGGTCACCCCCGGTCAGGGGACCTACAACTGCAACACGTGAGCTAGCAGACGAGCCGGGCGTCGGCCCAGTCGGCGTGGTCGTAGTCGATCGAGCCGGCGCCCGAGGTGACCAGCCGCAGGTTGCTGCGGCCGGACACGGCGACGTCGACGGCGGCGGGTGCCGCCGCGGTCACCGTCGGGCTGGTCCACAGCGTGACGCCGTCGGCGACGACGCTGAACACCACACCGGTCGACTGGGTGCCGACCTCCGCGTCGAGGCCGGCGACGGCGGTGAATCGGCTGCAGGTGCCGCCGAGGGGGACGGTGACGTCGCTGGCGGCGTGGACGCCGACACCCTTCGGGTAGGTGACGCCGCCGACGGTGATGACGCTGCCGTCGCCGGCGGCCGCCTCACCGTTGGAGGTGTCGCGTTCCGCCGGGCCCCAGCCGTTGGTGGCGGTGCCCCACGTGCGGTCGCTGACGGCCGCGCCGGTGCCGGTGCCGCCGCAGACGAGCGTCGGCGTGCCCCAGTCGGCGTGGTCGTAGGCGTCGCCGTTGCGGGCGTCGGTGACCCGCAGTTCCAGGGTCAGGTAGCCGCCGGTGGAGACGGTGATCCTGGTCGGTGCCTGCCCGCCGGTCTTGACGCCGGTGTAGCCGAGGAGCCGGCCGTCGCCGTACACGGCGAACCGCACGGACCCGTTGGTGCCGACCTCTGCGTCGACGCCGACCTGTGCGGTGAACGTGCGGCAGTTGCGTCCGAGGTACACGTGGACGGCGGAGTTGGCGTGCCCGCCGATGCCCTTGGCGAACGTGGTCCCGCCGACGTTCAGGGTGCCGCCGTCGCCGGTGCCCTGCTCGCCGTTGGCCCGGTCGCGTTCGACCGGTCCCCAGCCGTTGCTGGAGGCGAGCCACGACAGGTCGCTCACCTGGAGCGTCCCGGACGCCGGTGCGCCGGCGAGGGTGCCGGCGCGGGTGACCCGGAACATGGCGACGCCGTGCGACGGGACCGTCGCGGACAGCGTCCCCGACGTGGTGCCGGTGGCGCCCGTCCACAGGTTCTTCGTCGTGTACGAGCTGGACCCGCCGAGGCCGATGGCGGCGGTCGTGGTGGAGATGGTCGCCGAGCCCGAGCCGCGGTTGAACAGGACGGCGGCGACGGAGCCGTCGCTCATCGGTTTCGCCCACACCTCGGTGTCGCCGTTGTCGACCATGCGGCGGCCCTGTGAGCCGCCCCAGTCCTGGTTGACGGCGATGACGTCGGCGTTGCGCAGGACGTTGAGGGTGGCGGCGGGGACGCTGCGCAGGTCGTTGCCGAGCAGCAGCGGCGAGGACAGCAGTGACCAGAGCGAGAAGTGCGCGATGTTCTCGTCGTTGGTGAGGGGGCCGTTGCCGACCTCGAGCATGTCGGGGTCGTTGTAGTAGCCCTTGCGGGCGAACGTCTCCAGGCCGGCCTGCTGGTCCAGCAGCGAGGTGACGCTGCCCCAGCTGGCGTTGATGTCGCCGGTGGTGCGCCACAGGCTGCCGCCGGTGTTGGGCGCGAACTCCCAGGGCGCGTCGTCGCCCCAGTTGCAGATGCTGTAGACGATGTGCCGTCCGGTGGCTTTCAGCGCGTCGCCCATCGCCTTGTACCGCTGTGCGGCGGGCCGGCCCTGGTTGTTGCAGTTGTCGTACTTGAGCAGGTCGACGCCCCACGACGCCCAGGTCTGCGCGTCGGTGACCTCGTGGTCGAGGCTGGCCGGCAGGCCCTGGCAGGTGGCGGTGCCCGCCGAGGAGTAGATGCCGAGCTTGAGGCCGCGGGCGTGGACGTAGTCGGCGATGGCGGCGATCCCGCCGGGGAAGCGGGTCGGGTCGGGGCGCAGCCGGCCCTGCGCGTCGCGGGTGGGTGCCATCCAGCAGTCGTCGATGTTGACGTACGTGTAGCCGGACGCCTTCAGGCCGGTGCTCACCATGGCGTCGGCGGTCGCCTTGATGAGGTTCTCGTCGATGTTGCAGCCGAACCGGTTCCAGCTGTTCCAACCCATCACGGGGGCGGTGATGGGGCCGGGCGGCGGGGTGGCGGTGGCGGCCGCCGGTTTTGTCGCAATCGCAGTGATGACAGTTGATGCGACCAGCGCCGTGGCGGCGGCCGTCAGGGCGCGTGCAAGCGCCCGGGGACTTCGGGTCATCCCAGCTCCCAAGGTCGGTGAGATCGAAATTGTTGAATATTGTGGCATAGAGGAGGCCGAATGAACACGTTCGATCGCCGGGATGTCGGGACAACTTCGCCAAGGTCTCGAACATGTGACAGTTGGTGTTTGGTTTTGGTCGGGTGGGTGGAAAGTCTTGACAGAAAAAGTTGGAGGATGAGTGAATGCGGTACACCCCGAACGCGGCGCACCTCGCGCCGCGGTCCCCCTCGCTCAAGGGAGTGACCCGACATGATCGATATGCGTGGCCGCTGGCGGCCCGCCCTGGCCGTTCTCAGCGCCTCCGCCCTGCTGATGACCGGCTGCGCGAAGTCCGAGGACGACCCGGCCGCGAAGTCGACCGCCGACAGTTCGGCCGCGGCGCAGGCGACGAAGTCCGCCGAGGCCGGCGGCTCGACCTGTGACCTGACGAAGTTCGGTGGCCAGAAGGTCGACCTGAAGACGGCCACCATCGGCTTCTCCCAGTCGGAGAAGGAGGCCAACCCGTTCCGCATCGCCGAGACCCAGTCCATCAAGGACGAGGCGGCGAAGCTGGGCATCCCGGCCGCGAACCTGAAGGTCACCAACGCGGACTCGAAGTTCGACAAGCAGATCACCGACGTCAGCACCCTGATCGACCAGGGCGTGCAGCTGCTCGTCATCGCGCCGCTCAACTCCGACGGCTGGGACTCGGTGTTCCAGAAGGCGTCCGCGAAGAAGATCCCGATCGTCACGATCGACCGGAAGATCAACGCGAAGCACTGCACGGACTACCTGACGTTCATCGGTTCGGACTTCGCCGAGCAGGGCAAGCGCGCCGCCGACAAGATGGCCAAGGCGCTGAACAACACCGGCACCGTCGCCATCCTGCTGGGCGCCCCCGGCAACAACGTGACCACGCTGCGGACGCAGGGCTTCAAGGACCAGATCGCGAAGGTCGCCCCGAACATCAAGATCGAGTTCGAGCAGACCGGCCAGTTCTCCCGCGAGGAGGGCCAGAAGGTCTCCGAGCAGCTGCTGCAGTCCAAGCCGAACATCAACGGCATCTACGCCGAGAACGACGAGATGGCCCTCGGCGCGATCACCGCGCTGAAGGGTGCCAGCAAGAAGCCCGGCGACGTCAAGATCGTGACGATCGACGGCACGAAGGGCGCCGTCCAGGGCATCGTCGACGGCTGGATCTACTCGGTCATCGAGTCCAACCCGCGCTTCGGCCCGCTCGCCTTCGGCACCGCCACCAAGTTCTTCGGCGGTGAGCCGATCGCGGAGAACATCATCATCTCCGACCGCGAGTACGACTCGACGAACGCCGCGGCCGACCTGGGCCTCGCGTACTGACCTTCTGACCGTTTGCAATGGAGCCCAGGTCGGGGATGATCCCGGCCTGGGCTTTCTTTCAAGATGGGACCCCTCGCATGTCCGCACCGGACGCGCCGCTGCTCGAAGTGGTCGGCGTCAGCAAACAGTTCCCCGGGGTACGCGCCCTCGACGACGTCTCGTTCACCCTGCGCGCCGGTGAGGTGCACGCCCTCGTCGGCGAGAACGGCGCCGGCAAGTCGACCCTCATCAAGGTCCTCACGGGCGTCTACCAGCCCGACGGCGGCGAACTGCGGCACCTGGGACGGCCGGTCACGTTCAACGGCCCGCTCGACGCCCAGGCGGCCGGCATCTCCACCATCTACCAGGAGGTCAACCTCGTCCCGCTGATGAGCGTGGCGCGCAACCTCTTCCTCGGCCGGGAACCCCGCAACCGGCTCGGCCTCGTCGACGTCGCCAGGATGAACCGGGACGCCGCGGAGATCCTCGCCGGGTACGGCATCACCTCCGACGTGCGCCGCCCCCTGGGCCTCATGGCGCTCGGCGCGCAGCAGATGGTCGCCCTCGCCCGGGCCGTCATGGTCGACGCCCGCGTCGTCGTCATGGACGAGCCGACGTCCTCGCTCGAACCCCGCGAGGTCGAGACGCTCTTCGGGGTCATCGCCCGCCTCCACGAGCGCGGCGTCGGCATCATCTACGTCAGCCACCGCCTCGACGAGCTGTACCGCATCTGCGACCGGGTCACCGTCCTGCGCGACGGCAAGCTCGTGCACACCGGCCTCATCAAGGACCTCGACCGGCTGCAGCTCGTCTCGCACATGCTCGGCCGGCCCATGTCCGACGTGCGCAAGGCCGGCTTCACCAGCTTCGGCGGTGAGCACGCCGCCGCCGACAGCCGGCCCGTGCTGCGGGCCACCGGCCTCAACAGCCGGCACAAGCTCACCGGGATCAGCTTCGAGGTCCTCCCCGGCGAGGTCGTCGGGCTCGGCGGCCTCCTCGGCGCCGGGCGCAGCGAGACCATCAAGGCCGTCGCCGGGGCGCTGCCGCTGGACAGCGGCACCGTCGAGGTCGACGGCGCCGTCCTGCGCCGCCCCAACCCGGTCGCCGCGCTCAAGGCCGGCATCGCCGTGCAGCCCGAGGACCGCAAGGCCGAGGGCCTCGCCCTGGGCCTGTCGATCCGGGAGAACATCGCCCTCGCCGTCCTGCCGCGGCTGTCCAGCGCCGGCGTCGTCTCCGAACGCAAGATCGACAAGATCGTCGAGACCTTCATGACCCGGCTGCGGGTCAAGGCGTCCGGCCCGCACCAGCGCGTCGGCGACCTGTCCGGCGGCAACCAGCAGAAGGTCCTCCTCGCCCGTCTCCTCGCGACCGGGCCGAAGGTGCTGCTGCTGGACGAGCCCACCCGCGGCATCGACGTCGGCGCGAAGGCCGAGGTGCAGGCGCTCATCGACGAGCTCGCCGCCGAAGGCCTCGGCGTCGTGCTGGTCTCCTCCGACGCCGAGGAGCTCATCGAGGGTTCCGACCGTGTGGTCGTGCTGCGCGACGGTGCCGTCGCCGGCGAGCTGCGCGGCGACGAAGTGACTACGGAGCATCTGATGAACGTGATCGCGGCGGCGGCGTCATGACCGGCCAGCGAAGCGCCTCGGGCCGGTCATCGGCAGGACAGCTTTGGGGCAGGCGCCCGGAACGGAGTGAGGACGCATGACCGCGCCCACCCTGTCGAAGAGCGACGAGAAGCCCCGCGCCGGGTTCGACGCCGCCACCGTGCGCCGGCTGCTGCCCGCGTACGGGGTCTACGTCGCGCTGGCCGTCCTCGTGCTGTTCAACATCGTGTACACCGACAACTTCCTGGCCTGGAACAACTTCCGCATCCAGCTGGTCCAGGTCACCCCCGTCGTCATCGTCGCGCTCGGCATGGCCCTGGTCATCGGCACCGAGGGCATCGACCTGTCCGTCGGGTCGGTCATGGCGCTCGGCGCCGCCCTCATCCCCCTGTACCTCGGGTACGGGATGGTCCCGGCGATCCTCCTGGCCGTCGTCGGCGGCCTCGTCGTCGGGCTCGTCAACGGCAGCCTCGTCGCGTTCGTCGGGCTCCAGCCGATCGTCGCGACCCTCGCCATGCTCGTCGCCGGGCGCGGCGTCGCCCTGGTCGTGTCCGACGGCAAGTACAAGGACATCCGCGACAAGGACTTCCTCGCCATCGGCACCGACGCGTTCCTCGACGTGCCGTACACGGTGTGGATCGCCGCCGTCCTCGCCGTGCTCGTCGGGTTCGTCATCCGGCGCACCGTGTTCGGCCGGCGGCTCCTCGCGATCGGCGACAACCGGGCCGCGGCGCAGCTCGCCGGCGTGCCCGTCAAGCGGGTCCTGATCACCGTGTACGTCATCGCCGCCGTGCTCGCCGCGGTCGCCGGCGTGATCCAGGTGTCGCGGATCGGCTCCGCCGACGCGTCCCGCATCGGCCTGCTCATCGAGCTGTCCGCGATCACCGCCGTCGTCGTCGGCGGGACCCCGCTGACCGGCGGGAAGATCCGCGTCCTCGGCACCGTCGCCGGCGCGTTCCTCATGCAGCTGCTGACCGCGACGATGATCGCCAACAACCTGAAGGACTCGACCGCGCAGATGGTCCAGGCGGTCATCATCCTGGTCGCGGTCTACACGGCCCGTGAGCGGAGGACCCGATGAGCCAGACGCTGGTCACCCCCGACGCGACGGTCGAGAAGGCCGAAGCGGCCTCGATGCGCACGGAGCGGATCGTCGAGCTCGTGCAGCGGCAGGGCGCCCTCGCCGTGCTCGGCATCGTGATCGTGGTCGGGCTCTTCGCGTACGACAACTTCCGCAGCTTCGACAACGCCGGCACGGTGCTCGTGTCGGCCGCGCCGGCGGCGCTGATCGCGCTCGGCATGACCTTCGTGATCATCTCCGGCGGGATCGACCTGTCCGTCGGCTCGCTGTACGTGCTCGGCGGGGTCCTGGCCGCGTGGGCGTCGCAGTACGGCGTCGTCGCCGCGTTCGCCGCGCCGCTCGTCGCGTGCGGGCTGTTCGGCCTCGTCCAGGGGCTCGTCATCGCCTACGCGCGGCTGGCGCCGTTCATCGTGACCCTGGCCGGGCTGCTCGGCGCGCGGGGGCTCATGCTCGCCCTGTCCGGTGAGGGCCGCACCACGTACCTCGTGGACGCCGGCGCGTTCAAGGACTTCGGCAAGGGCGAGCTGCTCGGCGTCAAGTACTCCGTGTACCTGGTCGTGGTGCTGCTCGCGATCGGCATGGTAGCGCTGTACCGCACCCGCTTCGGGCAGTCCGTCTACGCCCTCGGCGGCAGCGAGGACGCGGCCCGGCTGATGGGGGTGCGCATCCGCGGCACCCAGATCCGCGTCTACGTCCTGTCCGGGCTGCTCGCCGGGCTCGCCGGGGCGATCAACGCGGCCCGGCTCGGCTCCGGCGTCACCGTCCTCGGCACCGGCATGGAGCTCGACGCGATCGCCGCCGTCGTCATCGGCGGCACGCTGCTCACCGGCGGCGCCGGCACGCTCGGCGGCACCATCGCCGGGGTGCTGCTGCTGCAGGTCATCCAGAACCTGATCAACCAGGACGGCGGGGTCACGTCGGCCTGGCAGACGGTCATCAGCGGGGCGTTCATCGCGCTCGTCGTCGTCGCGCAGACCTACCTGGCGAAGCTGCGGCGGGTCGCCTCCGGGTAGACAAATCAGGCTTTTCGGCCTTTTGGGCACTCCGGTCGGTACGTTCGGCCGGAGTGCCCTTGCCGTTTGCACCTTGCATCCCTGACTCACGGACATGTCCCGCACACGGTGTGCGACTCTGCCCCGGGTGAGGCACCGAACATGAACTCCTTGCCGCGTCGGAACTACCCCAGAGGCGTCACCGTCGGCGTTGGGAGGTCAGTGTGAGCGTGCCTGGATACCGCGACACTCCAGGTCAGCAGTGGGATCCGCACCTACCGGTGGATCTGCGGGAGGCCGAGGACTTCCTCGACCAGTACTACCGCGAGAACCCGCAGCGGGGCGACAGCCGGGAACGCCTCGCCCGCGTCGCCGACGAGATCGCCGAGACGGGCACCTACACCCAGACCTACGCCGAGCTCGTCTTCGGCTGCCGGGTCGCCTGGCGCAACGCGAGCCGCTGCATCGGCCGCCTGTACTGGCGCAGCCTCGTCGTGCGCGACCTGCGCAAGGTCAGCGCCCCCGACGAGATCTTCGAGGAGCTCGTACGGCACCTGCGCCTCGCCGGCCAGCGGGAACGCAACGTGATCCGGCCCGTGATCTCCGTCTTCGCGCAGCATGTCCCGGGCCGCGACGGCGCCCGCCTGTGGAACGAGCAGCTCATCCGCTACGCCGGGCACCGCCAGGCCGACGGGCTGGTCACCGGCGACCCGCGGTACACGCAGTTCACCGAGACGCTGCAGCAGTACGGCTGGCGCGGCAAACCCGACAACCCCTTCGACGTGCTCCCCATCGCGATCGAAGCCCCCGGCGGCGACGTGAACCTCTACGACCTGCCCGAGCACGCGGTCTGGGAGGTGCAGATCGAGCACCCGACCCTGCGCTGGTTCGCCGAGCTCGGGCTGCGCTGGCACGTCGTCCCCGCGATCGCCAACATGCGCCTCACCATCGGCGGCGTCGACTACCCCCTCGCCCCGTTCAACGGCTGGTACATGGGTACCGAGATCGGCTCGCGCAACCTCGCCGACGCCGACCGCTACAACCTGCTGCCGGTCATCGCCGAACGGATGGGCCTGGACACCAGCACCGAACGCTCGCTGTGGCGCGACGGCGCGCTGCTGGAACTGAACCGCGCCGTCCTGTGGTCCTTCGACCAGGCGGGCGCCCGGATCAGCGACCACCACAGCGAGTCGGAGCGTTTCCTCGCCCACATCGCCAGCGAGGAACGCGCCGGCCGCGAGGTCCCCGCCGACTGGAGCTGGATCGTCCCGCCGATGAGCGGCGCCGCGACCGGCGTGTTCCACCGCTACTACCACGAGGCGGACCAGCGCCCCGCCTTCTACCTCGACACCGACGCCCGTGAGCTCGGCCGGCGCGGCCGCTCCCCGGTCGTCCCGCAGGTCCCCGACGAGCCGGCCGCGTGCCCGTTCCACGAGGCCGCGGCGGCGCCCGGTGAGGGACCGGTGGACCAGCGCGGCTGGTTCGGCCGGCTGTTCCACCGTCCCTGACCGGCGGGCCTCAGGCCTTGAGGACGGCCTCCAAGGCGTCGACGGCGACGTCGACGTCCTCGGTCGTCACCTGCAGCGGCGGGGCGAGGCGCAGCGTCGAGCCGTGGGTGTCCTTGGCCAGGACGCCCCGGGCCATCAGCGCCTCGCACGCCTGCCGGCCGGTCATCAGGGCCGGGTCGATGTCGATGCCGGCCCACAGGCCGCGGCCGCGCACGGCGGTGAGGCCGTTGCCGACCAGGGCGTTCAGGCGCCCGTGCAGGTGGGCGCCGACGGTCCTCGCGTTCGCCTGGTACTCGCCGGTGTTCAGCAGCCCGATGACGGCCCGGGCCACCGCGCACGCCAGAGGGTTGCCGCCGAACGTGGAGCCGTGCTCGCCGGGGCGCAGGACACCCAGGACCTCCCGCGAGGCGGCGACCGCCGACACCGGCACGATGCCGCCGCCGAGGGCCTTGCCCAGCACGTACATGTCGGGGATCACCGGCGCCGAGGCGAACGTCTCGCCGGTGCGGCCCAGACCCGACTGGATCTCGTCGGCGATGAAGAGCACGTCGCGCGCCGAACACAGCGACCGCACGCCCGGCAGGTAGTCCGCGGGCGGGACGAGGACGCCGGCCTCGCCCTGGATGGGTTCGATGAGCACGGCGACGGTGGTGTCGTCGATCGCGTCGGCGAGCGCGGTCAGGTCGCCGTACGGCACGATCCTGAACCCGGGCGTGTACGGGCCGAAGTCGGCGCGCGCGTCCTGGTCCGTGGAGAAGCTGATGATCGTCGTGGTGCGGCCGTGGAAGTTGTCGGCCGCCACGACGATCGTCGCCTGGCCGTCGGGGACGCCCTTGACCTTGTAACCCCACTTGCGGGCCACCTTGATCGCGGTCTCCACGGCCTCGGCGCCGGTGTTCATCGGCAGGACGAGGTCCTTGCCGCACAGCGCCGCGAGCTCCTCGCAGAACGGGCCGAACTGGTCGTGCAGGAACGCGCGGCTGGTCAGCGTGACCCGGTCCAGCTGGGCGTGCGCGGCGGCGACAAGCGCCGGGTGCCGGTGGCCGAAGTTGAGCGCGGAGTAGCCGGCGAGGCAGTCCAGGAAGCGGCGGCCGTCGACGTCGGTGACCCAGGCGCCCTCACCGGAGGCGATGACCACCGGCAGCGGGTGGTAGTTGTGCGCGGTCCATCGTTCGGCCCGCTCGACCGCGGGAGCGGTGAAACCCGATACGAACGTGGTCATGCCGCCACCTCCGCTTCGCTCCGGCGTCGGCCTGACCCGGACACTGCGCTGATGATGCCCAGCCCTACGCTGCGCTCCGGCCTGGTCATGCCGCCACCTCCGCTTCGCTCCGGCGTCGGTCCGACCCGGACACTGCGCTGATGATGCCCAGCCCTACGCTGCGCTCCGGCCTGGTCATGCGCGCACCTCCAACGTGCAGCACTTCGGTCCGCCGCCGGCCTTGTGCAGTTCGGACACGTCGACCGGCACCGGCTGGAACCCTTTCGACGCTAGCTCCCCCGCCAGCCGGGTGGCGGCGGAAGGCAGGACGACCCGGTGGCCGTCGCTGACGGCGTTGAGCCCGAGGACGGCGGCGTCCTCGGCGGTGGCGATGACGGCGTCGGGGTACAGCCGGCGCAGCACCGCCTGGCTGCCGGGCGAGAACGCGCCCGGGTAGTAGGCGACGTTGGTCGGCGACAGGACGGTCAGCGCGGTGTCGAGGTGGTAGTAGCGCGGGTCGACCAGCTGCAGCGTGATCACGGCCCGGCCGAACAGCTCCTGCACCTCGGCGTGCGCGGCGAGCTCGGTGCGCAGGCCGGTGCCGGCGAGGAGGTGCTCACCGGCGAGGAGGATGTCCCCCTCGCCCTCGTTGACGCTCTTCGCGGCGTGCACGTCGAAGCCGTTGCGCTCGAACCAGGCGAGATAGGCGGGGCCCTCGTCGGCGCGCTCGGGGTGGCGGAACTGGGCGCCGTAGACCTTCCCGTCGACGACGGTGGCGCCGTTGGCGGCGAAGACCATGTCGGGCAGGCCCGGGATCGGGTCGATGAGGTCGACGGTGTGGCCGAGCGACAGGTAGAGCTCGTGCAGCCTGGTCCATTGCGCGACGGCGAGGCCGGCGTCGACGGGCGCGGTCGGGTCCATCCAGGGGTTGATCGCGTAGTCAACGGCGAAGTGCGTGGGTCGACACATCAGGTAGCGACGGCTCATGCGTCCAAACCTAGGCGCGGCACGCCCGGCGTTCCATTGCGGAAAGCTGCTTCTTGTCGTCGTTTTCTTGTCTTGTACGACAGACATCCGGCGATTCGTTGCGCAGCGACCCGCAGCGGGCGGCCCTTTCGAGGCCGCCCGGAGCCGTCCGCGGAACGCGGGTCAGCGCAGCTCGCGCCAGTCGCCGGGCTGGGCGAGCAGGCCCGAGACGCAGTCCATCGCGGGCTCCTCCGCGTCGAACTCGTAGGTGCGGGCGCGCCCGTCGGCGCCGCCCTCACGCGACTCGACCCACCAGTGACCGGCGTCCTCGAAGAGATAGACGTCGCGGCGGGCGAGCCGCCCCCAGGTGCCGTTCCACCAGTGCTTCCTTCGCTCCATGAGGAGATATTCGAACACACGTACCAACCCCGATGGAAGCCCGCCACGCCCATATCGATCAGGTCGGCTGTGTGACGGTTAGCCGGGTGGCGGGCAGGGTACGCCAACGCATGCCTGAGCCACGGAACCTGGGGAGCTGACCATGGAGCAGGATCTCGTCGGCCTGCTCGTCGCCGAACACCGCCGGCTCGAGTCGCTGTTCGCGGAGATCGAGACGGCCGGGTCGCCGGACACCCGCCGGGCCGCGCTGCACGCCGCGATCGCGATGCTGGCCGGGCACACCGCGACCGAGGAGCGGCTGCTGCACGCGCACCTGCCGGCCGAGCTCGCCGACTACGAGGCCGCCGAGCACCGCCGCATCGACGACCTCGCGGCCCGGCTGACCGCGCTCGACGACGCCGACCCGGCGTTCGGCACGCTGCTGCCGGCGCTGCTGGAGGCGGTCCGCGAGCACGTCCAGGAGGAGGAGACGGAACTCTTCCCGCGCCTGCCGCAATCGGTGCGTGTGACGCAATGACCTGACGGGTAAGCCTCTGTTCATGGCAGTTCCGGAAGACAGGCAGCCGCTGATCGCCACGCTGAAACGCGCGGCGTTCCACTTGAAGGACTCGGGCATCCCGTTCTGCCTGGCGGGCAGTTTCGCCGTCTACGCGCGCGGCGGCGAGTCCGTCGACCACGACATCGACTTCCTCATCAAGGCCGAGGACGCAGAGCGGGTCCTCACGGCCCTGGCCGAGGTCGGGTTCCGCGGCGAGGTGCCGCCCGAGGGCTGGCTGGTGAAGGCGTTCGACTCGGTGGGCGACGAGGACAACCTCATCGACTTCATCTTCTGCCCGGTGCAGCGGCCGGTCACCGACGCGACCCTCGCCGACACCGACGTGATCGCCGTCAACGCCTGCCACATGCCGGTGCTGTCGGCGACCGAGCTGATGATCCACAAGGTGCTCACGTGGTCGGCGCACTACTGCGACTACGCGCGCGGGCTACCGGTCGCGCGGTCGCTGCGGGAGCAGATCGACTGGCCACGGGTGTACCGGGAAACGGCACACTCGCCGTACGCGCATGCTTTCCTGTTCTTGATCGACCGCCTCGGCGTCATGTCGCTGGACGAGACCAGCGCCCTCGCCGCTTCCCTGTGAGGAGGCACTCGTGATCATCGACCAGCACGTGGAGAGCGAGCTGCACCAGCTGCTCATCGAGGACGCCCGCATCGCCGAGCAGGGCATCCGCGTGGTCCGCACCGAGGACGGGGTCGGCCTCGTCGGCGAGGTGGAGAGCGCCGAACGCCGCGACCTGATCTGCCAGGTCGTCCACGAGGCGTTCCCCGACCTGCCGGTGCACTGCAACATCGGG
Source organism: Dactylosporangium sp. NPDC051087 (assembly GCF_055586325.1). Lineage (NCBI taxonomy): Bacteria > Bacillati > Actinomycetota > Actinomycetes > Micromonosporales > Micromonosporaceae > Dactylosporangium > Dactylosporangium sp. NPDC051087. The sequence goes on from NZ_JBVJIJ010000011.1 coordinate 233,190, forward strand.
CTCACCAGGGTCCACGAGCCGCAGGACGTGGAGGAGCTATGACGTTCGACGAAGGTAGCGTCAGGGTCGCCGCGGTCGGCGACGTCCACCTCGACGCGGATGTCCTCGGCCGGTACCGGCCGGCGCTGGAGCACATCGGCGACAAGGCCGACATGCTGCTGCTGGCCGGCGACCTGACCCGGCACGGCACCGCCGACGAGGCACGCTGCGTGGCGCAGGAGTTCGGCGGCCTCCCGGTGCCGGTGATCGCGATCCTCGGCAACCACGACCACCACTGCGACCAGCCGGCCGAGGTGACCAAGGTCCTCCAGGACGGCGGGATCACCGTCCTGGAGTGCACCGGCACCGTCCTGCGGGTCGGCGACGTGCGCGTCGGGATCGCCGGGACGAAGGGCTTCGGCGGCGGGTTCGCGGGCGCGTGCGCGAGCGAGTTCGGCGAGCCGGAGATGAAGGCGTTCACCCGGCACAGCCGCGAGCTGGCCGAGCGCTTCGGGGTCGCCCTCGCCGGCCTGGACGCCGACGTGCGGATCGCGCTCACGCACTACGCGCCGGTGCCGGAGACGCTGCTGGGCGAGCCCCTGGAGATCTACCCGTTCCTCGGTTCCTATCTGCTGGCGCAGGCGATCGACTCGGCGCCGGCGGTCGGGCTCGCCGTGCACGGGCACGCGCACGCCGGATCGGAGCGGGGGACGACGCCCGGCGGGGTACCCGTCCGCAACGTCGCCCACCCGGTGATCAAGCAGGCGTACAACGTGTATCAGCTGTCGTCGGTGCTGGCACCCGCGTAGCGGCACCGCCGGGGCGGCGCCGCGGCAGCCGCTACGGCGGCGTGACCAGGGCGCCGCGCAGGTGGGTCAGGGCGTGGGCGAGCAGGCGGGACACGTGCATCTGGGAGATGCCGAGCCGGTCGGCGATCTGCGTCTGCGTCATGTTGCCGAAGAAGCGCATCGCGATGATCCGCTGCTCGCGCTCCGGCAGCTGCGCGATCAGCGGCCGCAGCGACTCCCGGTCGTCGACGGCCTCCAGGTCGCGGTCCGTGCCGCCGAGCAGGTCGGCGAGCTCCCCACCGGCCTCGTCGCCGCCGCCCGCGGGCGCGTTGATGGACAGCGCCCGGTAGGCGTGGCCGGACTCGATGCCCTCGATGACGTCCTCCTCGCCGACGCCGAGCTTCGCCGCCAGGTCCGCGACGGTCGGCGAGCGGCCGAGCTCCTGCGCGAGGTCGCCGGACACCTTCGAGATCTCCAGGCGCAGCTCCTGCAGGCGGCGCGGGACCCGCACGTCCCAGCCCTTGTCCCGGAAGTGCCGCTTGAGCTCGCCGACGATCATCGGGATCGCGTAGCTGGGGAACGCGGCGCCGCGGGCCGGGTCGAACCCGTCGACGGACTTGATGAGCCCGACGTTCGCGACCTGGTGCAGGTCGTCCAGGGGCTCGCCGCGGTTGCGGAAGCGCCGGGCGAGGTATTCGGCGAGCGGCAGGTGCAGCTCGATGACGCGGTCCCGGACCCGGTCGCGGGCGGCCCCCGCGGGCAGCTGCGACAGGAGCGTGAGCAGCCCGCGCGACTCGGCGTCGGTGTCCTTGCCGGTGCGGGTGCGGGTGCGGGACCTGGAGGTGGGCGTGACTGGACGGTGAGCGGTGACGGTCATGGGGGATCCCCCTGCCAGCTGCCGCGGCCGCCCGCCATGGACGGGGGCAGGGGCCACGTGAGGATGTCGCCAGCAGACGCCTCGGTCTCGAGCGCCCGGCGCACGCCCGCCGCCGGCGACCGCGACTGTTTGACGATCGCGCCGATCAGCCGTTCAGCTGATGTTGCGGGTCATACAAACGTACGCCTGGCGCTCGGTGATGACAAGGTTACGAAGCGACGTCGGTGAGTGCCTCGTCGTCGGCGTCCGCGTCGGCCTCGGCGTCGGCGCCCACGTCACCGGCGCCGGTCACCGCCCGGTAGACCCGTTCGACGTCGGTCGCGGTGCGGTCCCAGGTGTACCGGGAGCGGACCCGGTCGATCGCAGCGCTGGCGTAGCTCATCCGGCGCACCTCGTCGCCGAGCAGCCCGCGCAGCGCGCCGGCCATCGCCGGCACGTCCCGGGGCGGCACGAGCAGGCCGGTGACGTTGTCGATGACGCTCTCACCGATGCCGCCCACCTCGTACGCGACGACCGGCACCCCGCACGACATGGCCTCCAGCGGGGTCAGGCCGAACGGCTCGTACCAGGGGGCGCACGCGAGGACGTCGGCGGAGCGGTACCAGCCGGGCAGCTCCTGCTGCGGGACGGCACCGACGAGCCGGACCCGGTCACCGACCCCGAACCGGTCGGCGAGCTCCATCAGGCGGCGGGCCTCGGGGTCACGGTCGATCCGGTCCGGTGCCGGCCCGCCGACGACGACGAGCTCCGCGCCCGGGACCCGGCGCAGCGCCTCGACGAGGTCCGCGAAGCCCTTGCGGGGCACCAGCGGCCCGACGCTGAGGATGCGGCGCATGCCGGGACGCAGGTGGTCGGCACGGGGACCGCTCGGCGCGAACAGCTCACCGTCCACGCCGGACGGGACGATCACGGTGTCGGAGCGGCGAATCCCCATCCGGCCGAGCTCGCCGACCTCGTCCTCGCACTGCGCGACGACACGGTCGGCCATCGTGCCGAGGGTGCGCTCCAGGCCGACCCGCGAGTCGGGGCTGGTGTCGTGGTCCTTGAGCAGCCGCCGCTTGACGGTGCCGAGCCCGTGGTACGTCTGCACGACCGGGATCCGGTGCTCGGCGGTGGCGGTGAGGGCGGCGAGGCCGCTGAGCCAGAAGTGGGCGTGGATGACGTCCGGGCGGACCGCCTCGTCGCGCCAGTGCGCGGCGAGCCACCGCCCGAAGTCCCCGACGTGCGGCAGCAGGGCGTCGGTGGGCAGGTCCTCCGCGGGTCCGGCGGGCACGTGCTCGACGGTGAGACCGGCGGTCCTGACCACGTCGTCGGGGGCCGCGGCGGCGCGCCGGGTGTAGACCCGCACGTCGTGCCCGCGCCGCCCGAGCGCCTCCGCGAGGGCGGTGACATGGGTGTGCTGGCCGCCCGTGCCCGAGCCGCCGAGCGCCAGCGGGCTCGCGTGCACGGACACGACAGCGATCCTCAACCCGCACCCACCCACGACGAAGATGCCTCCTGCACCGCGCGCACCTCCACCTGGCCGACTGCGCTGACCTGCCAACGCCCCTACCCGGGCCGGTTGGTGGTAAACATCAACGGTCGAGTCGCAACCGGCTCGGGTGACACCGGGGCCCGCTCCGGGTTCACGACGGGGTTCAGCAGCACGGGCGAGGATGTGGAGGGCATGGTGGCCAAGCCGTCGGGCACTGGTCGGTCGGGTGGCGGGGCGTCCCCTGCGTCCGCACAGGCGCCTGCGCAGGCCGCCGGGCAGGTGCCGGCCGAGGGGGGCAGCGCCGAGCCGGCCGAGGCCCTCGCCGCGCTCGTCGCGAAGCTGCGCGCCGAGCTCACCGGCGTCCGCACCGCGATGCGCAACCGGGCGGTGATCGAGCAGGCCAAGGGGGTGCTCGTCGAGCGCCTCGGGGTGAGCCCCGACCAGGGGTTCGACCAGCTGGTCCGGCTGTCGCAGCGCACCAACATCAAGCTGATCGAGGTCGCCGCCGCGATCGTCGGCACCACCTCACCCGACCCGGACGCACCCGATGTGGTGAATCTCATCGACGACGAGCTGCGCCAGCACGTCGCGCGCAGCCGCACCCGGACGGCCCAGCCCTCCTCCGCGACGGACGTGCCGCCACCGGCCGCCGAGAAGCCCCGCCGGCGGGCCAGCCGCAGCCCCGAGGTCGAGGCGCTGCAGTCGCAGCACCAGCTGCTCAGCGCCCGGATCGCGGCCGCCCGCGGCTACGACGAGATCGCCGAGGTCCTCGGCACCGCGCCGACGGCGTGGCCCCCGCCGACCTCGATCATGATCACGCTGCTCGACCCGGACGGCGCGCAGCGCGGCGTCGGCGCGTTCGGCATCGCCGGCGAGGTCCGCAGCCGCTGGTCCCGGATCCCCCCGGACCCGGCGCTGCCGCTGGTCGTCGCCGTCCAGGAGGTCGAGACGATCTGGCTCGTCGGCGGCGACGAGGTCACCCGCCGGTTCCCGGTGATGGGCCAGCTGCCGTTCAGCGGCGACACCGTGCTCGCCTCGCCGCTGATCTCCGGCGAGCGGGTCCTCGGCGGGATCATCATGAGCTGGGCCGACGGCCTCCCCGACGGCGACGAGCTGCGCCGGTACGTCGCGGCCCTGCTGGAGCCCGTCGCCCGGCAGGTCAACACCCTCATCGGCGACGAGATCGCCAGCGCCTGGTTCCACGTCGAGGGCGAGGAGAGCGCGCAGGCCGCCCCCGCCCAGGTGTGGCTGCCGACCGTCGTCGACGTGCTGCACAACCCGGCGGCGCTGCTGTCCCCCGTCACCGTCGACGGGCAGCTCGTCGACTTCCGCGTCGAGTACGCCAACGTCATGGCCAGGCAGGTCCTCGCCACCGCCCGCGTCGACCCGGACGAGGCCACGCTGCTCGCCGCGTATCCGACGCTGGGCAGCGCGACCCTGCTGCCGGAGTTCGCCCGGATGCTGCAGGACGGCCAGCCGCGCCGCCTGGAAGGGCTGCGCGCCGACCCGCGCACCGACGGCGTACCGACGACGCAGACCATCTCCGTGCACGCCGTGCGGCTGTGGGACCGGGTGTTCGCCGTGTGGCGGATCGCGACCGAGGCCGACCTGCTCTACGACCAGCTCCTGCAGGCCGAGCGGATCGCCGGCGTCGGCTCGTTCTGCTGGGAGCTGCGCGACCCCGAGCCGCGCTGCTCCCCCGAGCTGATCCGGCTCTTCCACGGCGGCCGCGACGCCGCCCGCGTCCCCGTCGACGAGCTCACCGCCAGCGTCCACGCCGACGACCTCCTCGCCGTCCAGGACGCCGTCCGGCGCACCATCGTGGAGGGCAAGCACCTCCTCGCCGAGGTCCGCGGCGCCGGCCGGGTCAACGGCCGCCGGCTCCGCCTCACCGCCGAGCCCCTCTTCGACGACACCGGCAACGTCAACGCCGTGCGCGGCACCGTCCAGGACGTCACCGAGGAACGCGCCATCGAGGCCCGGCTGCGCCGCGCCGAGGAGGCCCTCGCCGCGCAACGGCACCGGGTCGCCGACGAGCGCCGCGCCGCGCAGGCCCTGCAGAAGGCCCTCCTGCCCACCGACCCCGAGCTCGGCCACATGCAGGGCGTCGAGATCTGCGGCCACTGCCGCTCCGCGGACCGCGTCGGCACCGTCGACGGCGACTGGTTCGACGCCACCTCGCTGCCCGACGGCGGCACGATCCTCGTCCTCGGCGACGTCGACGACCGCGGCCTGTCCTCGATGACGACGGCGGCCCGGCTGCGGTACGCGGTCCGCGCGTACGCCGCCCTCGACATGTCCCCCGGCGACATCCTCAGCGCCGTCAACGGGATGCTCTGCGCGATGGAGGTCGAGCACACCGCCTGCCTGGTGGTCGCCCGCTACTCCCCCTCGACCCGCGAGCTGCGCTGGGCCGCGGCGGGGCAGGTGGCGCCCATCCGGTACACCGCCGCCGGGCAGGGCACCGTGCTCTCCGGCCCCCTCGGCCTGCCCCTGGGCGAGGTGACCGAGATGCGCTACTCCGACACGACGGTGACCCTGGACCCGGGCGACCGCGTCCTGCTGTACACCGGCGGGCAGGCCCGGGTCGACCGGCGCCGCGGCGGTGGCCTGGACCTGGTCCGCCGGGCCGGGGAGCACATCGACCTGAGCGACTTCGACGCGGTGGTCGAACACCTCGTCAAGAGCCTCAGCGTGCCCGACGACGAGGACGTCTGCGCCATGCTCGTCCACGTGCCCTGACGCTCCCGCTGCTCCCGCTGCTGCGGCAGCCGCGGGGTCAGGCGGTGCGGGTGTCCCAGTCCCAGGGCAGGCCCAGGCCGTCGAAGCGGCCCAGGGCGTCCCGGTGGCGGGCGGCGATGACGACCCGGTCCGGACCCAGGTGGGCGAGGAGGTCGTCGTCGCCGTAGTAGCGGGTCTCCGGCGACGGCCAGCGCCACAGGGGGTCGTCGAGCTCGCGGAGGCGGAGCCTGACCTGGCGGAGCTCGTCCGGGGCGGGTGACATGCAGACGAGGCCGTGCAGCGGCGTGTACGTCGCCTCGTAGACCGCGGCGTACACGAGGAACCTCGACAGCGGCAGCCCCGTCCCGACCGTGTCGTTCTCGATCACCTGCGGGTCGGCGGCGCCCGGCACGTACGAGTACCAGTCGTCGATCCCCGACCAGAAGCGGACCAGGCCGGACGACCCCGACCCGGACCCGTGCAGGTCGGCGGGCGCGGTCATCACGTGGTCACGGCTCAGCGGCAGCGAGTACCTGGCCGCGACCCGGTGCCACTGCGCCAGCGGCTCCGGCATGTCGGGCAGGTCGAGGGTGCTGCGGGGGCGGTCTGGCAGGCCGTACCAGCGGGAGACGAAGCGGCCGAGGCTGTCGTCGGCGATCACGTCGAGCTCGTACACGCCCCAAATCATGCCTGGTGACCCACCGTTGCTCATTCGCGACCAAAAGCTAAACCATCATGGTTACGAATATTCATGAAATCTTGTACTCTCCGCCCGTGCCGGAACCTGAAGAAGCCCGGCCGGGCGTGGTGGAGACCGCCCCGGAGACCACGGAACCCGTCTCCCAGCAGCCCGCCGCCCCGAAGGCCACGAGCCCTGCCGCCTCGAACGTGACGGAACCCGCCGCTCCGGACGCCGTGCAAACGCCGGACGCCGCTCAAACGCCGGACGCTGCGGAAACACCGGACGGCGCGGATGCCGCCGACGGCGCGGCCGTGGAGGACGTGGACGCGACGCTCAAGGACGAGAGCGTCCGGGAGCTCGCCGCGCAGTTCGAGGACGAGAAACCGGGCCGGCGCCTCGGCGGACCCGTCGAGGCAGGGGTCACCGTGGTCGCCGCGGCCTCGGCGCTCCTGGTCCTGTGGCAGGTGTTCCGCCCCCTGGCGCAGGGCGGCCAGTACTACCTCGCGTTGTTCCTCACCGGCGTGCTGCCCTTGGTGTTCGTCGTCTACCCGTCGGGCATCAGGTTCCGTCGCGGCACCGCGGCACGTCCGGCCGCCGGTGGTCGTACCGACGCGGAGAACGACAACCGCAGCGGCGGACCGAGCCCGGTGGACTGGCTGCTCGCCGCGGTGACCGTCGCCGCGTGCGCGTATCCGCTGCTGCCCTTCGCCAGTGGCGGCTACAACGCGTTCATGGACCGGCAGGGGCAGCTGGACCCGCTCGACGTGGCAATGGGCACCGCGCTGCTGCTGCTCGTCGTCGAGGCGTGCCGGCGCACGACCGGCTGGGTGCTGCCCGCCGTCTGCGGCCTGTTCCTCGCATACGACTACTACGGCGGCTACCTGCCGCAGACCTGGTCCCTGGCGCACCTCGGGCTCGACTTCGACCAGATCGTCGACGCGCTCTACAACTCGCAGAGCGGCTTCTACGGAACTCCGCTGGACGTGGCGGCCTCCTACATCGTGCTCTTCACCATCTATGGCGCCGTCCTCGACGCGTCGGGGGCGGGCGCGTTCTTCGTGGAGCTGTCGGTGGCGGCTTTTCGCAGGTCACGCTCTGCCGCGGGGCGCACCGCCGTCGCCTCGGGCTTCCTTCTCGGAACCGTATCAGGCTCTGGAGCCGCCACCACGGTGAGTATCGGCGCGGTCACGTGGCCGATCCTGCGGCGCGCCGGATACCCCGCGGACCGCGCCGGCGGCATGCTCGCCGCCGCCGGCGTCGGGGCGATCCTGTCCCCGCCGACGCTGGGCGCGGCCGCGTTCATCATCGCCGAGTACCTCGACGTGTCCTACCTGTCGGTGCTCGGCTGGGCGACCATCCCGACGCTGCTGTACTACCTGGGCATCCTCCTCGCCGTGGAGATCGACGCCCGCCGCTTCGGGGCGCGGCCGGTGCGGCTGCGGGTGCGGTCGCCGTGGAGGCTGCTGGGCCGGTTCGGGTACCACTTCGCGTCGCTGCTGGTGATCATCGTGCTGCTGGCGCTGGAGCAGCCCGCGACCCGCGCCGTCATCTACGCGACCGTCCTCGCGGCGGCGCTCTCCTTCCTCGACCGCCGGCACCGGCTGACCCCGTGCCGCCTGCTGGAATCCCTCGCCGCAGGGGTCCGGGGTGTACTGCCCGTCGTCGCCGTCTGCGTCGCCGCGGGCATCATCACCGCCAGTACCACCAAAACCGGCCTCGGACCGCAGATGTCGAGCCTCATGGTCGACTGGGCGCAGTCCCTCGCCACTGGGCACACGGCGGTCATCGCGTTGACGGCCGTGTTCGCCGCCGTCGCGCTGACCCTGCTCGGGCTGGCGGTGCCGGTGACCGCGTCGTTCATCATCGGCTGGGTCATCATCGGCCAGGCCCTGCTGAACCTCGGCATCGACGAGCCCGCGACGGCGATGTTCATCTTCTACTTCGCGGTGCTGTCCGAGGCGACGCCGCCGACCGCGCTCGCGTCCGTGGCCGCCGCGGCCGTCACCGGCGGCAGGGTCTTCCCCACGATGTGGCAGACGCTGCGGTACGCCCTGCCCGCGTACCTCGTGCCGATCGCCTTCGTCGTCACACCGGCGGGCCGTGGACTGCTCGGCTTCGGCGGCTGGGACGACATCGCGTTCGCGTTCACGGCGTCGGCGCTCGGGGTGTTCGCGCTGTCGGTCGCCGCGGGCGGCTGGATCCTCGGCGTCGGCCGGGCCGGCGCGGTGCCGCGCGTCCTCGCCGGTCTCGCCGCCCTGTCCCTGCTGTGGCTCTCCCCATGGACGGTCGCCACCGGCGTCGCACTGCTGCTGGCGGCTCTTGTTGCACGGTTCTTTTCGGAGCGTCGTTTCCCGAAGGAGGAATCTGCGTGAAGTCCCGGATCCTGCTCGTCGCACTGCCCCTGATCGCGCTGGCCGGCTGCGGGGGCCGGCAGGACGCGAACACGAAGGCGACCGACACCGCCGCGGCGATCACCTGCGAGGTCACCGCCGACACCCGCATCTCCATCGCGACCGGCAACACCACCGGCGTCTACTACGTCGTCGGCAACGCCCTCGCCACCCAGGTCACCAAGGCCACCAACGACAAGGTCAAGGCGACCGCCGCCGAGACCAGCGCCTCCGTCGCCAACATCCAGGGCCTGGACAAGGGCACGTACCAGGTGGCGTTCTCCCTCTTCGACAGCGCCACCGACGCCGTGCAGGGCAAGGCCGCCTTCGACGGCAAGCCGGTGAAGATCGCCGCGCTCGGCCGCATCTACGACAACGCCACCCAGGTCGTCGTCCGCAAGGATTCCGGCATCACCTCCATCGCCTCGATGAAGGGCAGGCGCATCTCGACCGGCTCGCCCAACTCGGGTACCGAGGTCATCGCCAAGCGCATCCTCACCGCCGCCGGCCTCAACCCCGACACCGACATCCAGCCGCAGCGCCTGGACCTGCCGAAGACCACCGAAGCGATGAAGACCGGCGCGATCGACGCCTTCTTCTTCTCCGGCGGCCTGCCCACCGGCGGCGTCACCGACCTCTTCACCACCAGCGCCGACAAGGTCCAGCTGCTCGACCTCGGCAGCCTGCTCGCGGAGATGCAGAAGCTCGGCCCCGCCTACCAGGAGGGCACGATCCCCGCCTCCGTCTACAAGACCCCCGCCGACGTGAAGACCATCGTGGTCCCCAACGTCCTGCTGGTCCGCGAGGACATGGACGCCAACCTCGCGTGCGTACTGACGAAGACCCTGGTCGACAAGCGTGAGGACCTCGCCAGGGCGAACGCCGCCGCCAAGGGCATCACCCTCGAGACGGTCCGCAAGACCGACCCGGTCCCCCTGCACCGCGGCGCGGTGGCCGCCCTCGACAAGGCCGGCGCCAAGTAGCCGACGTGACACCGCGGGCCGCTCCGGCCGGAGCGGCCCGCCGGGTTATCCAGCCAGGTTATCCAGCCGGGTTATCCACAGGAAGAAGATCTTGCTTCCGTGGGGGTGTGGTGGCTCGTACCGTCGGAGGTATGAGTGCGGCGGTCACGATCGACGATGTGTGGCGGGTCCACGGCGACTGGAAGGCGATGCGGGAGGCCGCCGTGCGCCTGCGCGAGGAGCGCCACGCGACCGCCGACGCCCTGCGCAGGTCGGCCGCCCTGCTCCGGCACGGTCAGGAGCTGCTCGGCGCCATCCTCGACCGCGTCGACGTCCCGATGACCCTGCACGACGACGGCCGCCTGACGTTCTACCCGGCCGACGCCGCCGACCTCGAATCCCTGCGCCGGGCCGAACTCGCCGCCCGCGAGATCCAGGCCGCCCTGTCCACCATCCTCGCCCAGCACCGCGCCACGGCCGACCACGGGCACTGACGTCTGCGGTTTGCTCACGACGCCCGCCCGGACCGCCGCGACCCCACTGTGGCGGCGTCCGGCTGGGCAGTTGAAGGGTTCGTCTTCGACTTGGGGCACCTCGCCCGCCGGGACACGACCGACGGCTCACCACCTTGCCGGCCGCGCGAAGCGGTTTGCGCCGGACACCTCTTCGCCGCGTCGGGCGACCGGGGCGATCACGTGCCGACTGGGGTCCGCACGAGCACACCGAACGACACGGCGGGCGGCTCGCAGCCCCGTCCTGCCCACAACCCGGTGGATCGCCGGAGTGCTGATCCACCGGGTTCTGCCAACCGATCATCACCATGCCGGCCACGCCGAGGTGGACGGGCGGCCCCACCGAACGGGCCACGGGTCCGGGCGACGAACCCGCGGCTCAGCTGAGCGCGGACCGCGCAGTGGAGCGAACACCGCCGCGGCACCCCGTCGCACCACATGCGGGTCAACTGTCGATGCGTCGGTTGTGCGGCGAGCCGACGCTCCCGCAGTGCGCCGTCGTTGATCCGGAAGAGTTTGTGTAGCCAGGGGTGCACAAAGTCTTCCGGATCATGGCGCGGGGCGGGTCAGGCGGCGGCGGTTGATGATCTGCGCCGCCCGAGGACCTCAGATCGCGACGCGGTGGACCTGCTGGGTGGGGTGTTCTCGGCACCTGTAGCGGCCGGCTGGGATCGGGTCGGTTGCCTGGGCGGGCTCGGCGTCGCCCCACTGCAGATCTCGGCCTGGGTGCATGAGCATCCGGCCGACGCGGCCGAGCGAAGCAGGAAGCGGCAACGGCAGGCGAGCCACCGCGCCAGCCGCGACGGCGCACATGCCACGGTGCAACCCGGCGGCCGCGACCGCACACGAGCCACCGCACGCCCCCGGCAAACCACTACCGCACACGAGCCGCGCACGCCTCGGCAAACCACGACCGCACACGAGCGGCCGGGCAGTCGGCGAAACGCGACGGCACACGCGTCGCCACGCGGCCGCGACGACTCACACGCCACCGCGTACTCCGGCAACCACGACCTCATACGTGCCGCCACGCCAGCCGCGACCGCACACACGCCAGTGCGCAACCTGGCGCCCGCGACACACGAGCCGTCAGGCAGTCGGACAGTCGGGCAATCGGCGATGGGGCAAGTCGGCGAACGCGACTGCACACGAGCAGCCGGGGATCGGCGAACGCGACATGAGCTGTCAGGACGGGCAGGGCGACCATGGCAGCACGGGAGCGCGACGGCACAGGAGACCGACCTGGAAGCGGACGCCCCCCGCCGCGCCGGGGACCGGTATGGAACAGGGCGGCGCGGTGGTGGCTGGGGCGGAACAGAGCCGAGCACACCCGAGCAGGGCACACCCGAGCAGGGCCGAGCAGGCCCAGGCGGCCCGAGCAGAGCCGAGCAGCCCGAGCGCGCCTGAGCAGGCCGAGTAGGGCACGCCCGGGCAGGGCCGGGCGGAGCCGAACGCCCGGGCAGGGCCGAGCGGCCGAGCCGAACCGAACGCCCGAGCCGAGCCGAGCAGGACCGAACGGCTGGGCAGAGCCGAACGCCCGACCAGGACCGAACGCCCGACCAGGACCGAACGCCCGACCAGAGCCGGGTGACCCGAGCAGCCCGAGCGCGCCCGAACACGCCTGAGCAGGTCGAGTAGGGCACGTCCGAGCAGGCCGGAGCAGGAATCCCGAGCAGAGCCGAACGGCCGACCAGAGCCGGCCGACCAGAGCCGAGCGGCCGAGCAGAGCCGAGCGGCCGAGAGAGCCGAACGGCCGAGCGGAGCCGAGCAGAGCCGAACGGCCGGGTGGTCAGATGGTGGTTGTGGTGGCCACGGCGGCGAGTTCGCTGGAGTGGCTGCCGAAGATGCCGACGGACGGGGGGCGGGGGGTGAAGCCGGGCAAGGTGTCCAGGCCGTCGCTGCCGTCGACCAGGCGGAGCTTCAACGGGCCCGGGCCCTGCAGGACGAGGGTGACCTCGATGCCGTCGGTGGGTGGGCCGTGGAAGACGACGCCGAAGCGGTTCTGGTCGGTGAGGAACGGCACGGCGGGGCGGCCGGCGACGGTGGCCTGCTGGACGCGGTGGGAGCCGACCTCGCCGTAGAAGGAGACGAAGCGGACCGGGCGCTGGGAGGCGAGGCGGAACGTGACGGTGCGGCGGTCGCCGGTGGTGGTGTCGGACAGGACGGTGGCGGTGGGGGCCGGGAGCGGGGCGGCCTGGGCCGGGCCGACGGACAGGTCGCCGGCGGGCAGGACGGGGAAGAGCTCGTCGAGGGAGCGGTGGTCGCGGACGTAACGCGAGGTCCAGGCGCCCGGCGACCGCTCCAGGCTGACCCAGGACGCGGTGCCGGTGTCGCGGTCCAGGGCATACATGAGGTGGGTGGGCTCGGGGTGGCCGGGGTCGAAGCGGTCCGCGACCATGCCGGTGGTGGTGCAGGCCAGGGCGGCCACGAGCGCCACGAGGGCGGGGGCGGCGCCGAGGACGCGGTGCCGGTCGGCGCCGGCCGGGCGGAACAGGGGCTCGAACGCGGGCAGGGCGGCGAGGCCGAGCAGCACGGCGAAGAGCGCGGGGGCGGCGCCGGTGGCCAGGCCCAGGGCGGGGAAGAAGAGGGCGACGGTCGGGGCGAGGATCAGCACGGCGACGCCCGCGCCGGCGGTGAGGACGGCGGTCGCGAGCCAGGGGCGCGGCACGTGGAGCGCGGCGATGCCGGCCAGGGCGCCGAACAGGGCGGGCAGCGCGACGAGATAGGAGCCGCCGGGGATCGCGGCGGCGAAGACCAGGCCGAGGACGGCGAGCAGGCCCAGGGCGCCGGTGGCGAGCGGGACCGGGCCGAGCCGGCGGCGGGTGAGGGCATACCAGGCGAGCAGGACGGCGGCGGTGAGCGCGACGACGCCGAAGCGGAACCAGGTGGGCCTGGCCGGGTCGAGCAGCTCGCCATAGCCGGGGCGGATCGCGACCAGCAGCGTCCACAGCAGCTGGGCGGCGACGGCGACGGCGATGAGCGGCACGAGGGCGAGGCCGAGGCCGGCGAGGCTGCGCGGGACCGAGGTCAGGCCGCGGCGGCGGGCCAGGAACACCAGCGCGGCGACGGCGATCAGGGCGAGGGCGGCGATCGGCCAGGTGAGCGCCGACGGGTAGCGCACCAGCAGGCCGGCGAACGGGAAGTAGACCGCGTCGCCGGAGGCGGGGCGCAGCAGCGGCGGCAGGTCGGCGCCGCCGAGGGTGCGGGTGAGGGCGAGCGCGTTGTCGCCGTGGTGCTGGAGGCTGGCCCTGTCCATCGTCGACGGCCGGTCGAACGGGCTGTGATAGACGCTGGAGCCGTCGATGTAGGCCGTGTTGAGGCCGGTGAAGCGGGACTGCCCGAGGAACGGGGTGAAGTCGGTGTCGTTGGACAGCAGCCGGTAGACCTCCACGGCGAGGCTGGTGCCGACGGGGTGCGGGGTGCGGGCATAGACGTCGATGAGGTCCGCGTTGCCGACTGAGGTCTGGAACATGACGGCGGGGCCGCTGCTGCCGCGGGCCTCGAAGTTGAGCACGACCGACGGCTTCTGGCCCAGCGGGTGCAGGCTGACGAACGCCTCGGCGCCGCACAGGCAGGCCTCCTCGGCGTCGGTGAACAGGAACACGACGTCGTTGCGCGGCGGGGCGCCGGTCGTCATCGCGCGGGCGACCTCCAGCAGGGTGCTGGTGCCGGCGCCGTCGTCGTTGGCGCCGAAGCTGACCTGGACGGAGTCGTAGTGCGCCATGAGGACGACCTGGCCGGTGGAGGCGGAGCCGGGCAGCACCGCGACGACGTTGCGGACGCGGGCCATGCCGCCGTCGCCGAACTTGCCCGCGTTGACCCCGACGGCGTCCTGGACCTCCGGGCGCAGGCCCAGGCCGGTGAGGGTCGTCACGATGTGCTCGCGGACCCGGTCGGCGGCGGGGCTGCCGGTGACGTGGACCTCCTGACCGACCCGCTCGACGTGGGTGAACGCGCGGGCGGCGGAGAACTCGCCGGTGGGCGCCGACGCGGGCCGGGGCGCCGGCGGCTGGACGTCGGCGATGCCGAGGAACGCGAGCAGCGCGAGGACGGCGAGGGCCGCGGCGGCCGTGAGGGTGCGCCGCGGCGGTGCGGCGAAGGAACGGTCGGACAAGGGGTGCCTCCTGGGGGGTGAGCACATTCTGCACGCCGCCACCGACAAAAAACGCCGGGATGTCGCCCGTACGGAGTGCAGTGGGTCATGAACGGGTGCCGGATGGTTGTTGGGGGTCCCAAGCGGCTCCGGACTGCCTAGCGTCATCGTCCATGAACAACGAACGCACCCCCGCCGCCCCGGCCGCCTTCGACGCCGGCTACCTGGCCACCGCCGAGCTCGACGCCCGTTACTACCTCGACCAGGTGATGGCCATGGTCGGCGTCGACGGCCTGGTCGAGGCCCTGGCGCAGCCGTTCCTGCTGGCGAAGGTCGACCAGCACGCCGCCGCGGTCCGGCAGAGCATCACCGCCGCCGGCAAGGCCATCGACTCGATCTCCCTGGCCGGGTACGCCCGCAGCGTCATCGCCGTCCACCAGCGTCACGGCCGGCCGCTGCCCACCCCGGACACCATCGACTGGACCGACGCCGACTGGACCGTCCTGCGCCTGGTGTCGGTCTGCTCGCTCGCGGACGCCGCGGACGCGTTCTGACGCGGTCCGGCAGACAACCGGACAACCCATACGCGCGTCGATAGGCCATGACTCGCCTGCCCGCACTCGCCCTGATCGTCCTGCTCGCCGCCTGCACCCCGGAAGTTGCCGGGACGAGAGGAACACCGGCCAGCAGATCACCTGAGACAAGTACACAAGCCGCGAAATCAAGCACACGAGCCACAAAAGGCACCTGGAGCACCAAGGTCAGCGTCGACCACACCCCGGCCGTCCCCCCGGTCCCGGTCCTGGTCGAGGTCCGTGCCGGTGACCACGCCGCCGAAGGCTTCGAGCGGGTCACCTTCGCGTTCCGGGGACCCCTGCCGTCGTACACCGTGAACATCACGAAAACCGTCGTCAGGGACGGATCCGGAGCCACCGTCGACCTGCCCGGCGACACGCTGCTGAGCGTCGTGTTCACCCCGGCGGGCAGCGAGGCCGGCACCGGACGCGAGGCCGTCGGCTTCCGGCGGCTGCTGGTGTACGAGCAGGTCGGCGCCTTCGAGGGCTACGTCACCTACGGCATCGGCCTGAAGGGCAAGGACGCCCACTTCCGCACCGGCGAGAGCACCCGCCCCGACGGCACCCATGTGGTCGCCTTGGACGTCGAGGTCTAGCGCCGCCCGCGACCGGTCGACTCGTTCCACCGGAAGTGCACGAAGAGCCGCCCGAAGTTGTCGGAGTCCTTCTCGACCCGGTGGTAGAGGGCCTTGATCTCGCGCTGGTCCAGGAAGCGCAGGACCCGCTTCTTCAGCGCCCCCGAGCCCTTGCCGGGGATGATCTCGACGAGGGTGGCCCGCTTGGCCACCGCCTCGTCGATGATCGACTTCAACGCGCGGTCGATGTCGCCGCTGCGGTTGAAGATGTCATGCAGGTCCAGCTTCAGCTTCACGCACCCTAGTTTGCCACCGCCGCGGCGACCGGCAGGCCCGCCCGCTTCCACGCCTGGAAGCCGCCGGCCAGGTCCGTGGCGAGGTGCAGGCCGAGGTCCTGCAGCGCGGCGGCGGCGAGCGAGGACGTGTAGCCCTCGGAGCAGAAGACGACGACGGGCAGGTCGTAGCGGTCGGCGACGGGCAGCCGCGCGTCGCTGCGGGGGTCGAAGCGCCACTCCAGGACGTTACGCTCGACGATCAGCGCGCCGGGGATCTCGCCTTCGGCGGCCCGCTGCGCGGCGGGGCGGATGTCGACGAGGACCGCGCCGTCCGGGACCTCGGCGGGGGTCACCCGGGTCAGCCGCTCCCGCGCGGAGGCCAGGATCTCGTCGATCGAGCGGCCGCTCACCAGTCCGCTCCCGCCTGCTGGACGGCCTCGACGGACAGCCGGCCCTCGTGCAGCCGGTAGCGGGTCATGACGGTCAGCGCGGGACCGTACGCGTGGATGGTGACGGCGGGGCGGGTGCCGGCGTTGACGACCCGGTGCACGTGGTGGGCGCCGAAGCGGCGGCCGGACCCGGCGGTCATCGTCGTGTTGAGCAGTGAGCCGTCCCGCACGGTCTGCTCGACGACCTCGCCGGACACGACGGTGAAGGCGCCGGCCGAGCCGCCGTGGTCGTGCAGGTCGGTGGCCTGGCCGGGCAGCCAGGTGAGCAGCCACACCTCGTGGTCGTCGGCGGTGTACAGCTTCCCGTACCACCGCGTGCGCGGGTCGTAGCGGGGCTCGAACGGCCAGGAGGCCGGGTCCTCGGCGTGCCAGCGGGCGACGGAGAGCAGGTCCGTCCGGGTCGAGACAGTCATCGCAGATTCTCCAGTATTCGCATCTACTTAGTAGGAATTACTACCACATCGGGCCGCCGTGTGCGACGGGGACAGGCGGATGTGCGCGAAATGACAGCGGTGTCGGGCACCCTGACGGAGGACACACCAAAGGGGGAACGTCACCATGAGCTTCGCTTTCCAGGCCACCGGCCTGGTCAAGCGCTTCGGCACGACCACCGCCCTGGCGGGCGTGGATCTCGCCGCCGAGCCGGGCACCGTGCTCGGGGTCCTCGGGCCCAACGGCGCCGGCAAGACCACCGCCGTGCGCATCCTCGCCACCCTGCTGCGCCCCGACGCCGGCACCGCGACGGTCGGCGGCCACGACGTCGTCAAGCGGCCCGCCGAGGTCCGCCGGATCAGCGGGCTGACCGGCCAGTTCGCCTCCGTCGACGAGGACCTGACCGGGACCGAGAACCTGGTCATGATCGGCCAGCTGCTCGACCTGCGCCGCACCGACGCCAAGCACCGGGCGGCGCACCTGCTCGCCGAGTTCGACCTCAGCGAGGCCGCCGACCGGCAGGTCAAGACCTACTCCGGCGGCATGCGGCGCCGCCTCGACCTGGCCGCGAGCCTGGTGGGGCGGCCCGCGATCGTCTACCTCGACGAGCCGACGACCGGCCTCGACCCGGCGAAACGCGAGGACGTCTGGAACATGGTCCGGGCGCAGGTGCGGGAGGGCACCACGGTGCTGCTCACCACGCAGTACCTGGAGGAGGCCGACGCGCTCGCCGACGAGATCTCCGTGATCGACCACGGCAAGGTCATCGCGCACGGCACGCCGGCCCAGCTCAAGCACATCGTCGGCGGCCAGACGATCAGCGTCCGCCCGGCCGACCCGGCACACATGGGCATCGTGGAAACGATTCTGACGAAAGCCGCGAACAACGCCGTCGAGTCCCGCGGCCGCGGCGTGCTGTCGGTGCCGGTCAGCGACGCGAAGGTGCTCGGCACCGTCATCAGAAGCCTGGAAGAGCAGGGCGTCGACGTGATCGAGCTGTCGCTGCACCTGCCGAGCCTCGACGAGGTCTTCTTCACCCTGACCCGTGGCACCGACAAGAAGCAGGAGGTGACGGTGTGACGACGCTGACCGCGGCCGTCCCGGGACGCCCGTTCGGCCTCGTCAGGCACAGCCTGGTGATGGCCAGGCGCAGCCTGATCAAGACGATGCGCACGCCGGAGCAGCTGCTCGACGTGACGCTGCAGCCGATCATCTTCATCGTCCTGTTCGTGTACCTGCTGGGCGGCGCCATCGCCGGGTCCCGCCACGACTACCTGCAGTTCCTGCTGCCGGCGCTGATGGTGCAGAACGTGCTCTTCGCGTCGGCGCCGACCGGGGTCAGCCTCAACACCGACATCAAGACCGGCGTCTTCGACCGCTTCCGCAGCCTGCCGATCGGCCGGTCCGCGCCACTCATCGGCGGTGTCCTCGGCGACATGATCCGGTTCGTGGTGTCGATCGTGGTGATGCTCGGCTTCGGGTACGCCCTCGGCTTCCGCTTCGGGACCAACCCCCTGGCGGTCCTGGCGGCGTGCCTGCTGGTGATGTTCCTGGCGTTCAGCTTCAGCTGGATGTTCGTGCTGCTCGGCATGCTGGTCAGGGAGCCCGGCGCGGTCCAGGGCCTCGGCTTCGTGATCATGTTCCCGCTGACGTTCGGCACCAACGTGCTCGTCCCGACGAACACGCTGCCCGGCTGGCTGCAGGCGTGGGTGAAGGTCAACCCGGTCGCCGACGCGATGCAGGCCGCCCGCGGGCTGATGGTCGGCGGCCCGGTCCTCGACGCGGTCGTCAAGACCGTCCTGTGGTCACTGGGCATCCTCGCGGTCTTCGCGCCGCTCGCCGTCCGCGCCTACCGCCGCAAAGCGTGAGATGAGCTCCAGCGGCGGGGGGGGGGGGGAGGGGAGGGGAGGGGGGGGGGGGGGGGGTGGGGGTGTGGGGGGGGGGG
>NZ_JBVJIJ010000011.1:251927-354786 GCF_055586325.1 Dactylosporangium sp. NPDC051087
TCCCCCCCCACCCCACAGAAGACCCCAACCCCCCCCCCCCCCCCCCCCCCCCCCCCCCCCCCCCCCCCCCCCCCCACGGCGTCGTCGTAGCCCGCCGGGCCGAGCGCGGCGCGCAACGCCGCGGACTGCGCGACGAGGTCCGCGTTGGACAGGTCGTCGCCGCCGGCCAGCCGGCGGGCCACGCCGAGCAGCGAGGCCGCGGCCACCGGCTCGCCGAGCGCGGCGGCGAGCGCCGCCGCGCCGACCGCGATCTGCGCCACGACCGGCATGTCCCGCACCGGCAGCGCGACCCGCAGCGCCACCGCGAGGCGGTCGCCGGCCGACGCCGGGTCGTCGTGCCGCAGGTCCAGCTGCGCCATGGCGACCATGATGATCGCCCGGTACTGCGGCGCGACCAGCGGCGAGCGGGCCTGCCCCCGCCACGCCTCCGCGTAGCAGCGCGACGCCTCCGTGAGGTCGCCGTCGTGGCGGGCCAGGTGGCCGAGCTCCAGCATCGCGTGCGACACGTCGCGGGGCAGCGCCGCCGGGTCCTCGGCGAAGCGGCGCAGCTCGGCGCGGGCGGCCGCGACGCCGTCCGTGTGCCGGCGCACCGAGGCGAGCCGGATCCGCTGGTACGCCTCGCTGGTGTGCACGCCGAGCTGGTGGTGCAGCTCGATCGACTCGTCGAACAGCGCGACGGCGGTGGCGAAGTCGCCGCGGCGGGCCCGCGCGTCGGCGATCGAGGCGAGCGTCATCGACAGCCCCCACCGCTCCCCCACCTCGCGGAACGCGACCGCGGCGGCCTCCTGCGCGGCGAGCGTGCCGGCCAGGTCGCCGTCGTTCTCCCGCAGGTAGCCGAGGATCGCCAGCAGCATCCCCCGCGACCAGGCGTCGAGGGGGCCGGCGAGGCGGCGCTCGATCGCGGGCGCGCCGTGGGCGCTGTCGTCGCGGAACATCATCACGACCGGCTCGACCAGCGCGACGAACGGGTGCGCGCCGGCCGCCGGGACCCGCCGGGCCAGGTCCAGGACCTCGTCGAGCAGGCCGTCGGCGAACTGGAAGTCCCCGGCGAAGCCGCAGTTGATGACGTACACCGCCATGACCACGGTGCGCAGCCCCAGCGGCACGTCGCCGGGGACGGCGAGGATCCGCCCGAGCAGCCCGGCGGCCTCCGCGTGGTTGTCCTCGAACGTCCAGAACCAGGCGCAGGCGGCGCCGAGCCGGAACGCGGTGACGGTGTCGCCGCTGTCGCAGGCGTGCGTGACGGCGGCGTGCAGGTTGGCCCGCTCCGGGCGCAGGCGGGCCAGCCAGTCGATCTGCGCGCCGGTGCGCAGGTGCGGCTCGGCCCGCTCGGCGAGGGCCAGGAAGTGCGCGGTGTGCGCGGACCTGACCCCCTCGGCCCGGCCGGCCCGGATGAGCTCCTCCAGGGCGAACTCGCGGATCGTCTCCAGCATCCGGTACCTGACCGTGTCACCGGCGACCGTCTGCAGCAGCGACCGGTCCACGAGCTGGTCAAGGAGCGGCTGCGCGTCCGGTACACCCGCGACCGCCGCGGCCGCGTCGGCGTCGAACGCGCCGGGGAACACCGCGATCGCGGCGCCGAAGTCGCGCTCCGGCTCCTCGAGCAGGTCCCAGCTCCAGGCGACCACCGCGTGCAGCGTCCGGTGGCGGGGCAGCGCGGTGCGGCTGCCGCCGGTCAGCAGCCGGAAGCGGTCGTCGAGGCGGGCCACGAGCTGCTCGGCGGTGAACGAGCGCAGCCGGGCCGCGGCCAGCTCGATCGCCAGGGGCAGCCCGTCGAGCCGGCGGCAGATCTCGGCCGCGGCGGGGGTCACCACGAAGCCGGGCCGGACCGCCTCGGCCCGGTCCGCCAGCAGCCGCACCGCGGGCTCCGGCGCGAGCGGGCCGACGGGGAAGAGCGTCTCGCCGAGGATGCCGAGCGGCTCCCGGCTGGTCGCCAGGACGCGCAGCTTCGGGCAGCGGCCCAGCAGGTCCTCGCTGAGCGCCGCGGCGGCCGCCACGACGTGCTCGCAGTTGTCGAGCACGAGCAGCGCGTCGGCGGGGGCGAGCAGCTCCGCGATCCGGCCGGTGACGTCGGTGCGGCGGGTCCGCGGCGGCGACTCCAGCTGCCCACCGGCGTCGAGGGCGCGCAGGACGGCGGCCGGCACGTCGGCGGCCTCGGTGACGGGCGCGAGCTCGACCAGCCAGGCGGCGTGCGGGTCGGTGGCGGCCACCGTCGTGGCGAGGCGGGTCTTGCCGGCGCCGCCGGGACCGACGAGGGTGACCAGGCGCCGGTCGAGGATCTGCGTGCCGAGCCGCTCGACGTCGTCGTCGCGGCCGACGAAGCTGGTCAGCGGGGTCCGCAGGTTACCGCCGGGACGGTCGGTGAGGGCCCGCAGGTGCGCCCGGCGCAGCTCCGGCGACGGGTCGACGCCGAGCTCCTCGGCGAGGCGGTGCCGGCACTCCTCGAACGCCGCGAGGGCCTCGGCGCGGCGGCCCTCGGCGTGCAGGGCCTCGATGAGGTGCGCGGCGAGCCGCTCCCGCAGCGGGTAGGCGGCGGTGAGCTCCAGCAGCCGCGCCACCAGGCCGGGTGCGCGCGGCCCGGCGGCCTCGACGTGGTCCTCGATCGCGGCCAGCCGCAGCTCCTGCCAGCGGGCGGCGAGCGCGCCGTCGACGGCCGGCGGGCCGCGCCACAGGTCCAGGGCCTCGGCGAGCAGGGTCGCGGCGCGGGCCCGGTCGCCGTCGCGCAGCGCCCCGCGCCCGGCGGTGGCGAGCCGCTCGAAGCGGTACGCGTCGACGTCGTCGGCCGGGATGTCGAGGCGGTAGCCACCGGCGCCGGACACCAGCGCCGGGTCCCCGTCGAGGGTCTTGCGCAGCCGCGACACCAGGGACTGCACGGCGTTCGCCGGGTCGGTCGGGGGCGCGTCCTGCCACAGCGTGGCGGCGATGCGCTCCACGGAGACGAGGCGGCCGGGCTCGCAGGCGAGCCGGACCAGCAGCGTCCTGAGCCGGGCGCCGCCGACGTCGACCGGCCGCCCGGCGACGTCGACCGTCAACGGCCCGAGAATGCCCACCCGCATGCGCACCACTGTGCCACCCCTCCGCTGTCGCCGAGGGGTGGCACAGATGCGGCTTGATCTAGTAGACGCTGACCCCGTAGACGCTGAGCGCCTCGGTGACCGGCTGGAAGTACGTGACGCCGCCGCTGCTGCAGTTGCCGCTGCCGCCGGAGGTCAGGCCCAGCGCGGTCGAGCCGGCGAAGAGCGAGCCGCCGCTGTCGCCGGGCTCGGCGCAGACGGTGGTGCGGATCAGGCCGGAGACCTGGCCCTGCGAGTACGTGACGGTCGCGCCGGTCTGGGTGACCGAGCCGCTGCGCACGCCGGTGGTGGAGCCGCTGCGGCGGACCGACTGGCCGACGGTCGCGTTGGCCGCGCCGGTGATGTCCTGGAACGTGCCGTTGTACAGCGACACGTTGCCGGGGTGCGCGACACCGGCGGCGTAACGCACGATGCCGTAGTCGTTACCGGGGAAGCTCGTGCCGGTCCGGGTGCCGAGCACCGAGCCGCTGCTGGTCGTCCAGGTGGAGCCGATGTTCGTGCAGTGCCCCGCGGTCAGGAAGTAGTACGTGCTGCCGCTGACCACGTTGAAACCGAGCGAGCACCGCGAGCCACCGGCGTAGATCGCCTGGCCGCCGGAGATCGTCGGCTGCAGCGCACCGGGGAGCCGCTCGATCGTCGCGCCGCTGCCGAACGCCGCGACGGTCGCCTCGATCGTCTTGACGAGCTCGGGCGTGACGGTCGGGTCGATCGAGACGACGACCTGGTTGAGGACCGGGTCGACGGCCCAGGCGGTGCCCGGGATGGAGACCTTGGTGGTGAGCGTCGAGGTGATGCGGGCCAGCTCGGCGCCGCTGTGCTTGACCTTACGGGCCACGGCACCGGTCGACTCGACGCTCTTGGCGGTGTTCGCGTCGGTGACGGTGACGACCATCTTGCCGAGCTGGGCGTCCCAGTAGGACCCCGCCGAGTTGAGTCCGAGCCGCTCGACGAGCGCGTCGGTGCTGCCGATCGGCGCGGCCTGGGCCGGCGACGGCGTGAGGAACGAACCTGCAACGAGAGCGGTGCCGGCGGCGATGACCACGGCGCGACGGAGTGTGGACCTTGTGAGCCTCACGTGAGCCTCCCCTATATCGGAGCCGATAAATATCGGCCGCGACCGATGCTGTCATCGGACGGGGAGGCTCACAAGGCTAGAGGTCCAAATTGCCCCATAGCACCCGTGTCATATCACTAAGCGGCTATCCCTTCGAGAAGGTATGCGCTGATCGGCCCGTACAGGTGCGGCTGGACGTTGTCGTCGATCGGCACCGTCACCGAGACCCGCCCCTCCGCCTCACCGACGAAGAGCGCCGGGTCGTTGCTGTCGGCGAACGACACCACGTCCAGACCCGCGGCGGCCGCGGCGCCGGCGAACCCGTGGTCGGCGAAGACCAGGTCAGGCATCGGCGCCCCGGCGGACTCGAGCTCGTCGAGCATCGCCCGCATCCCGTCCGGCGAGTGCGTGTGCCACATCGCGATGCCCCGCTCGGCGCCCATCGCGACCCCACCCAGGTAGCGCACGGCGAGCGGGAACTCACGCCCGTCGTAGCGGCCCGGCCTGGCGAACGGCACCCCGGCCGCCGGGGTCAGGATCTCGCACCCGGCCGCGCGCAGGGCGGCGACGACCGCGAAGTGGACCTCGACGACGCCCGCCGGGTGGCCGGACGCCACCAGCACCCGCTCCTTGCGACGCGCCGCGACCCGCAGCCGATCGCGCATCCGGTCCAGGGCCGCCACGGTCTTGTACGGGTCGATGACGTCCGTCCCCGCCGACCGCTCCGGGTCGGGGTCGATGCCGACCCGCTCCGCCATCACACCCAGCACCTGAGCGAGGGTCCAGGTCTTCAGCGGTGCCAGGCCGAACAGGTATCCCTCGTCACCGGCGGCGAACGCCGCGGCGTTGCCGTGGTTGGAGGCCCGGGTGGTCTCGACATCGCCGGCGAGGAGTGCTTCCCGAAGATAACTCACAAGCTCAGGCATGTGACCCATGGTATGCAAGCACCTCTGCGGCGCCGAGGAA
The DNA here is from genome assembly GCF_055586325.1 of Dactylosporangium sp. NPDC051087. Lineage (NCBI taxonomy): Bacteria > Bacillati > Actinomycetota > Actinomycetes > Micromonosporales > Micromonosporaceae > Dactylosporangium > Dactylosporangium sp. NPDC051087. The sequence goes on from NZ_JBVJIJ010000011.1 coordinate 257,022, forward strand.
AGCGGCTTAAGGTCACAGACATGGCCGACGTGTATCTCGAAGTGACGGACAAGAAGGTGTTCGCGGCGAGCCTGGACTGGCCGGGCTGGGGACGCTTCGCGAAGACCGAGGACGACGCCCTGCAGGCCCTGGCGGAGTACGGCGAGCGGTACGCGCCGATCGCCGGGGCCGCCGGCTACAGCTTCCCGGCCTCACCCACGCTCAAGGTCGTCGAGCGGGTGCCGGGCACCTCCGCCACCCAGTTCGGCGTCCCCGACGCGCACCCCGAGGTGGACGACCGGGCCGTGACGAAGGCCGTCGCCGACCGGCAGAAGAAGCTCCTCGTGGCCGCGTGGGAGGCGTTCGCCGCGTTCGCCGCGACCGCGCCGGCGTCGCTGCGCAAGGGACCCCGCGGCGGCGGCCGGGACCGCGACAAGATGATCGACCACGTCTACGGCGCCGAGGCCGGCTACGGCCGCAAGATCGGCTTCAAGCTGCCGCAGCCGGCGATCGACGACACCGCGGCGATCGCCGCCGTCCACGACGAGGTCCTGGCCATCCTCGGCCGGCCGCACGACGGCGGACCCCTGGTCGACAACGGCTGGACGTCCCGCTACGCCGCCCGCCGCTACGCCTGGCACGTCCTGGACCATCTGTGGGAGATGCAGGACAGAGCGGAATGAGCGGCCTGCTCCGGTCCGTCGTGGCCGGCCTCCGTTGCTCCCGTCAGCGGCCGGTCAGGCCCCGGGGGCCTGACCTCTCCCACCGCCGGTAGTGACCCAGCCGCGACCGTCCCGGCCGCGAACACCCGCGCCGCCGGCGACGGACCTGGATCAGCTGGAGACGAGGTCCGTGTGCTCCGCCATGAACGACTCGACGGCGCCGGCGCGGACCGAGTCCAGCAGGGCCAGGGTCGTGGGGTCGAGGGCCTCGGCGCCCGGGTTCTCCGACGACGAGTAGAACGTGCCGTTGTTGGTCTTGACGGTCAGCAGGTTGTCGCCGGTGATGCCCTTCATCGCGAAGATCCAGTCGTCGAGACCGATCCCGCCGGAGTCGATCGTCATCGACTGGCCGATGACGTCGAGGACCTTCCTGAGCTTGGCCGGGTCGGTCAGCACGTCCCGGCTCAGGATCTGCTTGAACAGGGCCTTGATGAACTGCTGCTGGTGGCGCTGCCGGTCGTAGTCGCTGTTGGGCAGCGTCTCGCGCTGGCGGACGTAGTCCAGCGCCTGCCACGGCTCCAGGTGCTGGTAGCCGACGTGGTAGGTCTGCGGGGTGACACCGGAGATCGGGATGAGGTCGGTGCCGCCGCGGCCGTTGTCGCGCTGGATGTAGGGGACCTTGGTGTTGCCCTTGGCGTCGTGGCCGATGTGGACGCTCCTGACCTCCTGGTCGACGTACATGTCGACGCCGCCGAGGACATTGACCACGTTCTGGAAGCCGGTGAAGTCGATGATCGCCGCGGCGTCGAACGTGATGCCCCAGTTCTCCTTGATCGTGTCGGCCAGCAGCGTCACGCCGAACTTGCGCTGCTCCTTGCCCGTGGTGCCGAGGCCGCCCACCGCGAACGCCCCGTTGATCTTGTCGTGCCCGCCCGCGTAGGACCGCTTGCCGTTGCTGAACCTGGGGATCTCCACCCAGGTGTCGCGCGGGATCGAGATCAGGTACGCCGAGTCGTGACCCTCCGGGATGTGCAGGATGATGATCGAGTCGGAGCGGATCGCCTCGGACTCGTCCTGGCCGGGGCGCGGGTCGATGCCCATGAGCAGGATGTTCTTCGCGCCGCTGATCGTGACGTGCCGGCCCTGCTGCTCGGCCGCCGGGACGATCAGGTCCTCCTGCTTGACGTTGCGCGTCGCATAGCCGATCACCGCGTCCTTCGCCACGAACGCACCCCCGGCGACCATCATCATGACCGCGCCCGCCACCACCAGCGAGCGCGCCCATCGGGGGTCCCTGCGGCTACGGCGCAGGGAGGACTTCGAGGACTTCGAGGGCGACGACGAAGGCCGGCCCGACGATGCGCCGGCCGGCCGGTCGTCGAGGCCCAGGTCCTCGGCGAGATGCTCGTGGCGTCGGAACACGTTCCGCAGCTCCTGTTCGAGCGAGGCGTCGGAGGTCATACCCCCAAGACGGTACGAAGGGTCCCGGTGATTGCACTCGGCGCTGCCGCTGATTCACCTGGGAGCTCAGCCGCCGACGACGAGAACGCCGGCGACGCTGAGCAGGACGATGACGGCGAGGAAGACGAGCATGCCCTGCTCGCTGTCGAGGTTGGTGAGCTTGCGGGTCGTGGACGGCGTCTGGGTGCTCATCGGGGGCCTCCTGGTGCGGTGTGGTGACTCAAACGGTAGGTACACCGCGACCCGGTTTGCTCCCGTCATCGTGCCAGCACCCTGAACAGCACCTTTGCAGGGTCTAACCGATGCGGGGTGCCTCCTGGTGACGGGTGTCCGCGAAGAGCTCTGGGAACACCTTGCCCACCTTCGCGACCAGATATTCCCCGTACGTCCCGGTGAAGGCCCGCAGGTCCTGCCCGTCCCAGCGCCGGGCGCCCTCGTGGTGCGTGGCCGGCAGCGGCGGGACCGGCCGGCTGAAGTCGGGGTCGAAGAAGAACGGGAACGACAGCCGTTCGTTGCCGCTGACGTTGCGGACCCGGTGGGGCGTGGACCGGTACCAGCCGCCGGTCATCCGGTCGAGCATGTCGCCGATGTTGCACACGAAGGTGCCGGGGACCGGCGGCGCGTCGAGCCAGCCGCCGGGCGTACGCACCTGCAGTCCGCCGTTGCCGTCCTGCAGCAGCAGGGTCAGCAGGCCGTAGTCGGTGTGCTCGCCGACGCCCCACTCGTCGCTGCCCGGCGCCGACGGCGGGTAGTGGAAGATCCGGAACAGCACGGTCGGGTCCGCCGTGTACGACTCCGCGAAGTACCCCGCGGGCAGCCCGAGGCTCAGGGCGACCCCGCGCAGGACGGTCTGCGCCACCGCGGTCATCCGCGACAGGTACTCCAGGACCACCGGACGCAGGTCGGGCACCTCGGCCGGGAAGAGGTTGGCGCCGTGCAGCGGCAGCCCGGCGCGCACGGCCGGGGCGTCGGGGCCCAGCTCGGTGCCGAAGTAGAGCCCCTCCTTGCGGTCCGGGACGCCTGAGGTCAGCTCGGCACCGACGGGGAAGAACCCGCGCCACGCCCGGCCGCCGCGGGCCATCGCGATCCGCGTCTTGACCGGCTCCGGGAGGTCGAAGAAGGTCCGGGCCGCGGCGTCGAGCCGGTCGGTGAGCGCGGCCGGGACGCCGTGCCCGGCGACGTAGAAGAAGCCGCTCTCGCGGCAGGCCGCCTCGATCCCCGGGGCGGCGGCTTCGGGGTCGGAGATGTCGATGACCGGCAGCGCGTCCATGCTCGGAGGGTAGTTGTCAACTTGGGTTGACATCTTGCGAAGGCGTCAACTACGGTTGACACATGACGGAAGCAGGCGATCTCGCGGACGCCGCGGCCAGCCCGGATCCCAGGATCGGACTACGGGCGGCGGTGGCCCTGCGCCGCCTCGCCGACGCGCTCGAGGTCCTCCAGGTCGACAACGCCCGCCGGCACGGCTGGTCGTGGCAGGAGATCGCGGACGCCCTCGACGTGACGCGCCAGGCGGTGCACAAGAAGCACGCCGGCAGGACCCCTTCAGAGACGGGAGAGCAGTGATGTTCGAGCGGTTCACCCAGCGCGCCCGCACCGCGGTGCAGAGCGCCCACGAGGAGGCCAACGCCCTCGGCCACCGCACGGTCGGCACCGAGCACCTGGTGCTCGCCATGTTCACCACCGGCGGGATCGCCGCCGACGTGCTGCACGCCTGCGCGGTCGAGCGCGAAGGCCTCGTCGCCGCCGTCACCGGCACCGACGACGCGGCCGCGCTGCGCTCCATCGGCATCGACCTCGACGCGGTGCGCTCCAGCGTCGAGCAGACGTTCGGCCCCGGCGCGCTGGACCGCGCGGAGCCCCCGAGACGCGGCGGCTTCCTCTTCCGGCGCACCAAGCTGCCCAACCGCTTCGGCAACGACGCCAAGAAGGCCCTGGAGCTGTCGCTGCGGATCGCCCTGTCGATGAAGCACAACTACATCGGCACCGAGCACCTCATCCTCGGCGTCCTGCGCGAGGAGCGCGGCAACGGCGGCCGGCTCCTGCGTGAGCAGGGCATGAGCTACGACCGCACCATGGAGCTGGTCAAGGCCGCGCTGCGCGACGTCGCCTGATCCCTGTCGCACCGCTGCGCTCGGCTGCGGATTCTTGTCGTACCGCTGTGCTTGAGTGTGCGCATGGAGCGGACACTGACGTGGCGGGACCTCAATCGCGCGCTGCTGGCCCGGCAGTCCCTCGACGCCCGGGTCCGGGCCGACCCCGCCACCGTCCTGGAGCGGATGGCCGGCATCCAGGCGCAGTATGCCCCTTCCATGTACATCGGTTTGTGGACCCGGATCGAGGGCTTCGAGCGCGAGTCGCTGACCAGGCTCCTCGAGGCCCGCGAGGTGATCCAGGCGACCACCCTGCGCGCCACCATCCACCTCGTCTCCCGGGCCGACTACTGGCCGACGCTCATCGCGATCCGCGACGCCCGCCGCGACTGGTATCACCGCGTCATCCGCAACAACGTCGGCCCCGCCGAGCTCACCGAGGCCGCCGCGAGCCTGCGCGAGCTGCTGCGGGAGCGGCCGGTCAAGCGGGCCGAGATCGACCAGCTCTATGGTGCGGAGGTCCGCGGCGGCGTCGGCATGTATCTCGACATGGTCCGCGTGCCCCCGTCCGGCACGTGGGCCCGCCGCCGCGCCGACCTGTTCGGCCTGGCGGAGGACTGGGTCGGCCCGCCCGAGGTCACCGTCGACGCCGGCCGGGAGCTGCTGGTGCGGCGCTATCTCGGCGGGTTCGGCCCGGCGCACCGCTCCGAGATCGCCGACTGGGCGGGGCTCACCGTCACCGACATCGCCAAGGTCCTCGCCGGCATGGAGCTGCGCCGCTTCCGCGACGAGCGCGGCAGGGAGCTCGTCGACCTGCCCGGCCAGCCACTGCCCGACCCGGAGACCCCCGCACCCGTGCGGTTCCTGCCCACCTACGACGCGACGCTCCTGGCCCACGCCCGCCGCACCCTCGTCCTCCCCGAGGAGCACCGCACGAAGGTGTTCCACGTCCGGATGCCCCAGTCGATCGGCACGTTCCTCGTCGACGGCCAGGTCGCCGGCACCTGGACGGTGAGCAAGGCGGGCGTGGTGTCGTGGGAGCCGTTCGCGAAGCTGCCCGCGTCCGTCCGCCGCCAGGTCGACACCGAAGCCACCGCACTCACGGAGTTCCACTCGGCCTCCCACACGAAGTCATAGCCGCACACCGCCACACCGCGCGAACTCCGCCCCTGGCCCCCACCAAACCGTCGCCGAAGCCACAGCGGTCACGGTGTCCTGCCCGGCGTCCCACGCGACGTCCTGGCCGCACACCGTGCCCACCGCGCGAACCCCCGCCCCACCCACCGACCAAACCGACTCCGACGCCGCGGCACCCACGGCATCCCGCCAGGCATCCCACGCGAGGTCACAGCCGCACACCCACACACCGCGGCGTTCCGTGGAGCCCGGCCGCTCTCAGGTCGATGCCGGGGCGGGGGTGGGGTTCCAGTCGACGTCGTAGTCGTACATCCACGCGGCGCCCTTTTCGGCGAACCGCTGGAAGAAGAAGGGCATCGTCACGTCGCGGAGGCGGGCGGCCAGGGGGCCGGCGACCTTCGCGTCCCGGTTCGCGCCGGCCACCTTGAGCATCCTGTCGGTCCGGGGGCGGCGCAGCGCCGCATAGCCGGTGAGTGCCGCGGGCACGGAAGCCGCGTCCCGCAGGCAGCGGGCGAGGACGACCGCGTCCTCGACGGCGAGGTTCGCGCCCTGGCCGGCGCCCATCGGGTGGGCCGCGTCGCCGAGCAGGACCATCCCGTCGCGGTGCCAGCGGGGCACGCCGCCCGGCAGCGCCTGCATCACGGTGCGGGGGTGCCACTGGTGGGTGTGCCTGACCAGTGCGGCGGAGGGGCCCCGGTCGCCGGCGAACAGTGCCGCGAGCGCCTCCGGGTCGACGGGGGCCGCGGGTGGCCGGTCCGCCGGGACCTGCGCCGCCCACAGGGTGCCGGCCGCGGTCGGTGCCGAGACCATGGTGGCCCGGGCGCCGAACATGATGCCGAACGCGTCCGGCTCGACGGGCTGGGCCGACAGGCCGCCGACGGTCCACAGCCCGGCGAACCGGGCGGCGGGTGCGGCGGGGTCGATGACGGCCCGCAGCCGGGAGTGGATGCCATCGGCGCCGACGATCAGGTCGGCGGTCGCGGTGCTGCCGTCGGCGAACACGGCCGTCCGCGCGTCCGCGTCCGTCAGCCGCCGGCCGGTGACGATCCGCGCGCCGGCGGCCAGGGCCAGGTCGCGCAGCGTCTCGACGAGGTGGCCGCGCATGAGCGTGACCCGGCCGCGGGCCGCCTCGCCGAGCAGTTTGCCCCGCCCGCTGCGCAGCCGCAGCAGCGGCAGCGTGGTCCCGCGGGCGGCGACCGCGTCCCGGCAGCCGATCGCGTCCAGGGCGCGCAGCCCGTTGTCGCCCAGGCTGACGAACGAGCCGACGTCGCCGGCCGGGTCCGTGTACGCCTCGTGGACCGTGACGTCCCACCCGATCCGGCGCAGGGCGATCGCGGTGACCGGTCCGGCGACCCCACCCCCGATGACCATGGCTTCCATGCCGTACCCCTTAACTGAATCTATATTCGGTGAATTACAATTCAGTTTTACGGGCTGCTACGGTCGGGCGTCAAGTGCCGCGGTGTGACGGGATTGTGATCGCGATGGGAACGCGCAAGGAGAAGGCGGCCCAGACGTCCGCGGCGCTCAAGGACGCGGCCCGCGGGCTCTTCGCCACCCGCGGCTACCTCAACACGAAGATCAGCGACATCACGGCCGAGGCGGGACGTGCGGTCGGGTCGTTCTACGACCACTTCGCCAGCAAGGAGGAGCTGCTCCAGGCGCTCCTGGCGGACATGCACGACACCGCCGGCGGGGCGTTGCCGGACCACGACCCCGACCACGACCTGTCCGACGAGGCGCAGCTGCGGGTCCATGTCGCCGCCGCCTGGCACACGTTCAAGACCCACCTGCCGGTGATGGTCGCGCTCTTCCAGTCCTCGATGCTGGAGGCCCCGTTCAGCGGCCTGGCCCGCACCCGGCTCGCCGAGGACACCGGCATGCTCCGGCAGCACCTGGAGCTTCTGGAGGCCCGCGGGCACCCGCTGCCGGGGCGGCCCGCGGTCGTCGCCGACGCGATGGGCGCGATGCTGGCCATGTTCGCCTACGCGCACCTCACCGCGCCCGAGCCGCGGCTGCCCGACGACGAGGCGATCGACACCCTGACCGCGCTCCTGCTGCGCGGCCTGCGGGGCTGACGCTGTAGAACTGTGGGATGGCACGGATCGTCGTCACCGGAGCACACGGCAAGACCGGACGGGCGGTCGTCGCCGACCTGCTCGCCCACGGCCACCACGTCGTCGCCACCGACGCCGTCGGCAAGGCCGGCCACCTCAGCGAGCTCGGCACGCCGATGATGGTCGCCGACCTCACCGACTACGGGCAGGCCGCCGAGGTCGTGCAGGACGCCGACGCCGTCGTGCACCTGGCCAACATCCCGGCGCCGGGCATGTATCCGCCGGCGGTCACGTTCAACCGCAACTCGGCGATGAACTTCAACGTGTTCCACGCCGCGCAGAACGCCGGCGTCGGCCGGGTCGTGTGGTCCTCCAGCGAGACGACGCTCGGCCTGCCCTTCGACACTCCCCCGCGCTACGCGCCGGTCGACGAGGAGCACTACCCCCACCCGACGACGACCTATGCGCTGTCGAAGGTCGTCGGCGAGACCCTCGCCCGGGAGATCTCCGCGTGGAGCGGCATCCCGTTCGTCGGGCTGCGCCTGTCCAACGTGCACACCCCCGAGGACTACGCCGCGGTCCCGGGCTACTGGGGCGACCCGCACCTGCGCAAGTGGAACCTGTGGGGGTACGTCGACGTGCGTGACGTCGCCGCCGCGTGCCGGCTCGCCCTCGACGCGCCGGTCGAGGGCGCCGCCTCGTACGTGATCGCCGCCGCCGACACGATCATGGACCGGCCGTCGGCGGACCTGATGCGCGAGGTGTTCCCGGACGTGCCGCTGACCCGCGAGCTCGGCGAGTTCGAGACGCTGCTCGGCATCGACCGGGCCCGCGAGGTCCTCGGCTACGACCCCCGGCACTCCTGGCGGACCGAGCTCACCTGAGCGGCGCGGTCCCGGACGACGCGGACCGAGCTCACCGGAGCGGCACGGTCCCGGACGACGCGGACCGGGCTCACCGGAGCAGCGCCGTCAGGTCCGGCAGCGCGGTCCCGGACGTGGCCAGGTCGTGCAGGTTGCACTCGGCCCCCGACTCCGACACCAGGACGCCGGGCGTGGCCGGGTGGACCCGGCGCCAGCCGCGGGAGGTGAGCGCCGCCTCCATCACCACCATCACCGACGGGGTGGCGTCGAGGTCCTCGGGCTCGGTCGGGGGTTCGGGCTGGGCCGGCCAGTTCGCCGCGACCAGCTCGTCGAGGCGGGTCAGCAGCACCTCGACGACCTCCGCCGGGCCGCTCGGCTCGCGGCCGAGCAGGGTGGCGACCTGGTCGTGCACGGCGCGGGCCTGCCGGACCACCCAGCCGGGCCAGGCCGTGGCGGGCACCGCGGCGAACGTCGTCCACTCCGCGGGTGAGCGGCGCAGGACGTGCCGGGCCAGGGCCCGCTCGTCGGCGGCCTGGAGGGGGTCGACCGGCACCAGGTCCGCTGACCGCAGCGCGAGGTGCGCGGCGGTCAGCGGGGCGATCGCGCCGGCGAGGTTCGGATGGCGGTTCATCAGCGTCGTACGGGTGTCGTCGTCGACGGACGCGATGACCGCCCCGGCCCGGACCGCGGCCCGCCAGCCGTCGTGGACGTCCTGGATCGCGGCGGAGGCGTGCTGCCAGACCTGCTCCTCCAGGTCGAAGGCCAGGTCGGCGAACTCGAACTCGGCCAGGTCGGCCTTGACCACCGCGCGGGCGGCGGTGTGCAGCCCGGACGCGCTGCTGGCGGCCTGGTCGGCCTTGCGCTCCAGGGCGGTGGCGAAGTCGCGGGTGGCGCGCAGCACGGCCGCCGCCCGCGGGGGCAGCTCGACGCGGGACGGGTCGGCCGCCTCCTCGTAGAGGTCGCGCAGGCGGGCGACGAGATGCGCCCGGCGGTGGTCGACGACCGCGAGCTCGTGCGCGACCAGGGCCCGGATCTCGTCGATGCTCAGGCAGTACAGCAGCGGCAGCCCGACGAACAGGACCCGCCGGCGGCGGCTGGCCCAGGCGCGGACCACGCCGTGACCGGTGAGCCGGACGGCGTCCGGGGCGGCCACCCCGACCCTCGCCGCGACCTCGGTGACCAGGGCGAGCAGCTGCCCGGTGGCGGCGACTCCCTCCGGTGGGGGTTCTGGGGGACGTCCGTAGCGCATCAGGACCCATCTGGCGCGCCACACACTGATCTTGCCGGGCAACGGATCTTCGACGACGGCAACCGACACAGCGAAGCATCCTCACGACGGCGGCGCGGCACGTCAACGAGCGCCATCCATCCGGTGGGGGTGATTCCCGAAAGTCACCCGGATCGGTGCCGATGATGCGGTTGAGGACTCGGGGGTGAGATGTACCAGACGTTCAGTCCGCTGCTGGACGCGCTGAAGGAACGCGGGGCGGATCCGCAGGCGGTCGACCGGGCGGCGGAAGAGGCCGAGCGCACCGGGCGGTCCATCCGCGCCGTGCTGATCAACGATCACATCGTCACCGAGGATCAGCTCACCGAGGCGTCCGCCGACGCGTACGGGATCCAGACGCTGGACCTGGTCGGTTACCCGATCGACCCGGCGGCGATCACGAAGATCCCGATGGCGCTCGTCCTGAAGCACCGGGTGCTCGGCATCGCCCTCAACGAGCACGAGATCACCGTCGGCATCACCGACCCGGGTGACGTCCTGGCGCTGGATGACGTGCGCGCCGCGACCGGTCTCACGGTGCGGCCGGTCGTGGTGGCCCGCTCCGAGCTGCGCAAGATCATCGACCGGTTGAAGCGTGAGGAGAACGACCTCGGTGAGGTCGCCGAGAGCCTGCGGGCGGAGGCGGCGCCGACCACCTCGGCGCTGACGACGCTCAACGAGGACGCGCCGATCGTCCGGTATGTCAACTCGCTCATCGAGCAGGCGATCGTGAACCGCGCCTCCGACCTGCACCTGGAGCCGGGCGAGCACAGCATGCGGGTGCGGTACCGCATCGACGGCGTCCTGCACGAGGTCGACACCGTGCCCAGGCACGTCCAGTCGGCGCTCATCTCCCGGCTGAAGATCATGTCGAACGTCGACATCACCGAGCGGCGCGTGCCGCAGAACGGCCGCATCACGGTGGAGATCAACCAGCGGGCGGTCGACCTGCGCACCGCGACGCTGCCGACGGTGTGGGGCGAGAAGATCGTGCTGCGGGTCCTGGACACCAGCGGGATGGACCTGAAGCTGGCCAAGCTCGGCTTCAGCAAGGCCAACGCGGAACGCTTCGCCGCGTCCTACAACAAGCCGCACGGCATGCTGCTGGTGACCGGCCCGACCGGCTCGGGCAAGTCCACGACGCTGTACGCGACCCTGGCGGAGATCAGCAAGCCGACGGTCAACATCATCACCGTCGAGGACCCGGTCGAGTACCGGCTGCCCGGCGTCAACCAGGTGCAGGTCGACCATAAGGCGGGCCTGACGTTCGCGGCGGTGCTGCCGGCGATCCTGCGCTCCGACCCCGACGTGGTGCTCATCGGCGAGATCCGGGACCGCACGACCGCGCAGCTGGCGGTCGAGGCGGCGCTCACCGGCCACCTGGTGCTGTCGACCCTGCACACCAACGACGCGCCGAGCGCGGTCACCCGGCTCGTGGAGATGGGCATCGAGCCGTTCCTGGTCGGCTCGTCGGTCGACTGCGTGCTCGCGCAGCGGCTCGCCCGCCGGCTGTGCGACTGGTGCCGCACCGAGTACGAGCCGAGCGAGGCGGAACTGGTCGGGGCGCGCTGGCCGTACGACATCCTCGGCACCCCGAAGCACCTGTGGCGCCCGGTCGGGTGCCGCTCGTGCGCCAACACCGGCTACCGGGGCCGGATCGCGCTGCACGAGGTCATGCCGGTCTCCGCCGAGATCGAGAAGCTGGCCATCGACCGGGCCTCCGCGCACGAGATCCAGGCCGTCGCCCGCACCGAGGGCCTCATCGACCTGCGCCTGGACGGCCTGGCGAAGGCCGCCGAGGGGCAGACCTCGATCCCCGAGGTCGTCCGGGTCGCCGTGTAATCCCTCAGGACGCCGGGAAGGCTGCCGATGGGCCGCGTGTGGAGACCATGATGGTGACCAGCGACGAGCGCGCCTCGCTCGACGCGATGCTGGTGTCGCTCGTCCGCGTCGGCGGCTCCGACCTGCACCTGACCGTCGGGGCGCCGCCGACGGTGCGGATCAACGGCGGGTTGCGCTATCTGCCGGGGTACGACGACCTCACGCCCGCCGACACGGAGATGCTGGTCCGCGCCGCGGTGCTCAACGAGGGCCAGTGGAAGCACTTCGAGCAGATCCAGGAGCTCGACTTCGCCTACGCGATCGAGGGCGTGTCGCGCTTCCGGGTCAACCTGTACGCCCAGCGCGGCTCCTTCGGCGCGGCGTTCCGGGCGATCCCGCACAACATCAAGCCCCTCGACCAGCTCGGCGTGCCGGAGCAGGTGGCCCGCTTCGCCCACCTGCACCGCGGTCTGGTCCTCGTCACCGGGCCGACCGGGTCGGGCAAGACGACGACCCTGGCGGCGATCCTGGACCTGGCGAACCGGACCCGGTCCTCGCACATCGTGACGATCGAGGACCCGATCGAGTTCCTGCACGAGCACAAGCGCTGCCTGGTGAACCAGCGCGAGGTCGGCGCCGACACCACGTCGTTCTCGATGGCGCTCAAGCACGCGCTGCGCCAGGACCCCGACATCATCCTCGTCGGTGAGCTGCGCGACCTGGAGACGACGTCGACGGCGCTGACCGCCGCCGAGACCGGCCACCTGGTCCTGGCGACCCTGCACACGCAGAGCGCCGCGCAGACCGTCGACCGGGTCATCGACATCTTCCCGCCGCACCAGCAGCAGCAGGTCCGGGCGCAGATGTCCAACGCGCTGCAGGGTGTCGTCACGCAGGCCCTGGCGCCGCGCGCCGACGGGCAGGGCCGCGCGATCGTCACGGAGATCATGTTCGCCACGCCGGCGATCCGGAACCTGATCCGTGAGGGCAAGAACCACCAGATCTCGTCGTTCATGCAGTCCAGCGGCAACGAGGGGATGCTCTCGTTCGACCAGCACCTGGCCGAGCGGGTCCGCCAGCAGCTGGTCACCTACGAGACGGCGCTGGAGATGTGTCACTCGGCGGAGGAGTTCCGCCGACTCGCCGGCCGGATGTGATGTGAGAGCACATGACTGCCACCAAGACGTACGAGTACCAGTCGATCGACCATGACGGCAAACGCGGCAAAGGCAAGATCGAGGCCTCCAACGAGCTCGCCGCCGCCCAGCTGCTGCGCCAGCAGGGCCTGACGCCGCTCGCCATCACCAGCGCCGACTCGCTCATGAAGCGGGACATCAGCATCCCCGGCTTCGGCGACCGGACCACGCTCAAGGACCTGTCGGTGTTCTCCCGGCAGTTCGCGACGATGACCCAGTCCGGCATGTCGCTGCTGCGTTCCCTGGCGGTACTGGAGGAGCAGGCGCAGAAGGCGTCGCTGAAGAAGGCGGTCGGTGACGTCCGGCTCGACATCGAGAGCGGCATGTCGCTGTCCGGGGCGCTCGGCAAGCACCCGAAGGTGTTCCCCGCGCTGATGGTGGCGATGATCCGGGCCGGCGAGACCGGCGGTTTCCTCGACAGCGCCCTGGACCGCATCGCGACGAACTTCGAGAAGGACGCGCAGCTGCGCGGGAAGATCAAGAGCGCGCTCACCTACCCGGTGATCGTGCTCGTCTTCACCGTCGTGATGATCAGCGCGGTCCTCATCTTCATCGTGCCGATCTTCGAGAAGATGTTCAAACAGCTCGGCGGCGAACTCCCGTTACCGACGCAGATCATCGTCACCGCCAGCCATACCCTGTACTGGCTGGGACCGCTCGTCGTCATCGTCGGCGTCACGATCACGGTCACGCTGCGCAAGGCGGCCGCCGCGAATCCCGCGGTGCGCCTGCGGATCGACAAGGTGAAGCTGAAACTGCCGGTCTTCGGGCCGCTGTTCACGAAGATCGCGCTGAGCCGCTTCTCGCGCAACCTCGGCACCCTGCTCGGCGTCGGCGTGCCCGTGCTCCAGGCGCTCGACGTCGTCGGCGCCACCACCGGCAACGCCGTCATCAGCACCGCCATGACCGACCTGCAGAACGCCGTGCGCGAGGGCCGTCCCATGTCCTCACAGCTCGGCTCGCACAAGATCTTCCCATCGATGGTCGTGCAAATGGTCGAGGTCGGAGAAGAGAGCGGCCAAATCAGTCAGATGCTCGAAAAGGTTGCCGATTTCTACGACCGAGAGGTTGATAGCGCGGCCGACGCACTCACCGCGTCCATCGAACCGATCATGGTGCTCGTCATGGGTGGCGTGGTCGGCGGAATGATCATCTGCCTCTATCTGCCGATGTTCTCGATCTACCAGAACATCCAGAGCAACTGAACATGACCGGCGTCAGGCAGCGGAGCCTCGCCGCCAACCACCACACCCGTGCAGGAGCAGGAGGCTCAACCATGTCCGAAACGCTGCGCAGGATGCAGAAGAAGCGTGCCGCCGGAGAGGGCGGATTCACGCTCGTCGAACTCCTCGTCGTTGTCGTGATCATCGGCGTGCTTGTCGCGATCGCCGTCCCCATGTACCTGAACTACCGTAAGGGCGCGGCGAACAAGTCCGCCGAGTCCGACGTCCGTGCCGCCGTCAGCGCGGTCGAGCAGTACTACACCGAGAACGGCAACAAGTACCCGGACGACATCACCACCGCTGGGACCGCGGGCGCCAGCGTCGTGTTCAAGATCGGCGCGCAGACCGAGGGGACGCAGACCGCGACCCTGTCGCCCGGCAACACCCTCGTCTACAAGCAGCTCACCACCGGCACGTACCGGATCTGCGGTACGAATGAGGACGGCAAGGTGGTCTACAAGTACGAGAGCGCCGTCGGTGGCTCGGTCAAGAAGGCCGACCAGAAGAACCTCCCCGACTGCCTCGGTGCCGCTGCGCCCTGATCCGTTCCAGTCGACGCTGTGGCGGCCCGTGGTCCAAGCGGGCCGCCACACCTGACTCCGACGCGAAGAAAGGAGCACGCTGATGCTGTTCGCGCTCGTCGGCGTGCTCGGCCTGGCGATCGGGTCGTTCCTCAACGTCGTCATCCACCGCGTCCCCCGCGGTGAGTCGCTCCTGCGGCCGGCCTCGCACTGTCCACAGTGCACGGTGCCGATCCGGCCGTGGCACAACGTCCCCGTCCTCGGCTGGCTGCTGCTGCGCGGCCGCTGCGCGGACTGCAAGGCGCCGATCAGCGTCCGCTACCCCCTGGTGGAGCTCGGCACGGCCGTCCTGTTCGTCGCCGTCGCCGCCCGGTTCGGCTGGTCGGCGACGCTGCCCGCCTGGCTGTACCTCGCCGCGATCGCGGTCGCCCTGGCCCTGATCGACCTCGACGTGCTGCGCCTGCCGAACGCGATCGTCCTGCCGTCCTACCTGGTGGTGCCGGCGCTGTTCCTGCCCGCCGTGATCCTGCAGCGGGACTGGTCCGCGGGCCTGCGCGGGCTGACCGGGATGGCCGTGCTGTTCGGCTTCTACCTGCTGCTGTCCCTGGTGTACCCGGGCGGCATGGGCTTCGGCGACGTCAAGCTCGCCGGCGTCCTGGGCCTGTACCTCGGCTGGCTCGGCTGGGCACCCCTCGCGGTCGGCACCCTGGCCGCGTTCCTGCTCGGCGGCATCGCCGGGGTCGTCCTGATGGCCGGCGGCAGGGCCGGCCGCAGGACCGCGCTGCCGTTCGGCCCGTCGATGCTCGCCGGGGCGCTCATCGCGCTCTTCGCGGCGGCACCGATCGCCGACTGGTACACCTCCATCCTCCTGCCCGCCTGAGCGTTTTTCGTCGAAGGAGCACGATGGCTGCCGTCAATCTGATCGGACTGGACATCGGCACGGTGTCCATCCGCGCGGCGGAGACCAGCAACAGCAAGGACGGGCCGGTCATCAGCAACTTCGGCCACATCCTGCTACCGCCCGGCGCCGTGCAGAACGGCGCCGTGCAGGACGAGCAGGTGGTCACCGGCGCGCTCAAGCAGCTGTGGTCGACCTTCAAGTTCCGCAGCCGCAAGGTCGCGCTCGGCGTCACCCACCAGCAGGTCGTCGTGCGGGAGACCACGGTCGCCAACCTGCCGGCGAAGGAGATGCGCCAGGCACTGCCCTTCCAGGTCCGCGACGCGCTGCCGCTCGCGCCGGAGAAGTCCCTCATCGACTTCTACCCCCTCGCCGAGCCCGAGGGCGACACGGTCCGCGGGCTGCTCATCGCCGCGCCCAAGGAGCCGGTCCTCGCCGCGATCAGGGCGATCGAGGCGGCGAAGCTGCACGTGGTCCGCGTCGACCTGGCGTCCTTCGCGCTGCTGCGCGCCGCGTCCCGCCTCGACGAGCACGTCGAGGCGCTCGTCGACATCGGCGCCCACGCGACCAGCGTCATCGTCCACCACGACGGCGAGCCCCTCATCGTGCGGACGATCCCCCGCGGCGGCAACGAGATCACCAAGACCGTCGCCGACCGGCTCGACCTGCCCGTCGAGCAGGCCGAGGAGCTCAAGTGCCGCGTCGGCCTGCGCACCGACACCGACGGGCAGACCGGCTCGGCGCTCAAGGACGCGGTCCGGCCGCTCATCAACGAGATCGGCAGCTCGTTCGCGTACCTCACCGCCGGCGGCCGGCAGGCCCGGGTCAGCCGGCTCGCCCTGTCCGGCGGCGGCTCGATGCTGCCCGGCCTCCTGGAGGCGCTGCACGCCCAGCTGCACGTGGAGGTGATCGCCGTCGATCCGGTGATGCGGGTGCGCGGCCTGCGCCGGGTCCGGCACGGCAGCCTCGAGCAGGTCCGCGCCTCGGCCGCCGTCTCCGTCGGCCTGACCCTGGCGGGTGCGTCGTGACCGGCCCGAACACCGGCACCTGGTGGGAGGACGAGCCGGAACGCAAACTCACCGGCATCGTCCTGCCCTCCTGGGGCGACGACCCCGACGACTCCCCCCGCGACGCCCGCGACGCCCGCGACCCCGGCGACCAGCTGGGCGGGCACCGGCCCGCGGTCTCCTCCGGCGACCCGCGCGGCGGCTATCTGCCCGCGACCTCGACCGGCGACCAGTGGGGCGACTCCCAGCCCGCTGTTTCGTCCGGCGACCAGCGCGGCGGCTACCGGCCCGTGGCTTCCTCCGGCGACCAGTGGGGCGGCTCCCAGCCCGCGACCACGTCCGGCGACCGGTGGGGCGGCTCCCAGCCCGCTGTTTCGTCCGGCGACCAGGGCGGCGGCTACCGGCCCGTGGCTTCCTCCGGCGACCAGTGGGGCGACTCCCAGCCCGCGGCCCCGGCCGGTGACCGGTGGGGCGGGCGGGCCGGCGATCCGCTGACCGACCCGCTCGACGCCGGCTGGACGCCGCCGGCCGCCGAGGAGCGCCTCGTGCCGGTCGTGCCGTCAGGCCCGCCGCCGTCGTGGCCCCCGGCCGACCTCACCGCGGAGACCCCGCGTGCCCGCGTCGAACTGCCGTCGCTCGACGCCGACGCCGACCCGGCGCCGCAGCCGCTCGTGTCGCAGGCGGCGAAGGCGGAGACGGCCGCGCCGAGGCGGGAGTTCCCCCGGTACATCGCCGGCGAGCTCGTCCTGCCCGGCACCTCCGAAACCGGGATCCGGCCCGACGCCCGGACGGAGCCGATCGACACCGGCGCGTCGCAGCCCGGCGGATGGACCCGGCCCGCCGACACCCCCGCGACCGGCGCGTGGACCCAGGACACCGACACCCAGGCCCCGCCCGCGGGCGGACGGACCCGGCCGGCCGAAGCCACGGCCCACCCGGCCGCGGCATGGACCCAGGACACCGACACCCAGGCCCCGCCCGCGGGCGGGTGGACGCGGCCCGCCGAAGCCACGGCCCACCCGGCCGCGGCATGGACCCAGGACACCGACACCCGGGCACCGTCCACCGGCGGATGGACCGGGCAGGCGACGCCGCCCGTGGACGCGCTCGGCGGCTCGACGTGGGCGCCGCAGCCGACCACGCAACCGCAGCCGACCACGCAACCGCGGCCGGTCTCGTCCCCGCCGGCCGCCGACCGCTTCGCGGCGTCCCCGCCGGTCCCGCACACGCCGCCGCCCCCACCGCTGCCGGACGAGCCGGACACCGCCGCGGCTCCCGTGTCGCTGCCCGGGGTCCAGTTCACCGCGCCCGCCAGGCCGCGACCGGTCCCGGCGGACCAGAACCCCGCCACGCAGAACCCCGCCACGCAGAACCCCGCCACGCAGAGCCCCGCCACGCAGGCACCCGCCGCGACCACCCGGACCATGCCGCCCGCCACGCTGCCGGCGGCGGCGCTGCCGGCCGGCACGGCGAAGCCGGCTCCCCCGCGGCCCACGACGCCCCCGCCCGGGGTGCCGGAGGCCAGCGTGCCACCGCCACCACGCCCGGCGCCGCCGTCGATCCCGCCGGCCGGCCACGGCATGCAGCCGGCCACCATGCCCACCACCGCGCTCCCGGCCGGACCGACCGGACCGACCGGCCACACGGGCCAGCCCGGCCACACAGTCCAGACAGGACAGACAGCCCCGACCGGCCACACAGGCCCGGCAGGACCGGCGGGCCAGGCAGGCCAGGCCGGTTCCGCCGGCATGCCCGCGGCGCTGCAGGCCGCCATGCAGCCGGCACCGGCCGGTGACGCGCCGGCCGACACCCGGACCGCCGTCCAGCCCGCCGTGCCCGCCGCCGTCCACGCGGCCCAGCAGGGCGCCCCGCAGGGGGCCGCCGGGCAGGACGGGCCGGCCCAGGCAGTACCGGCGAAGAAGGACCGGGAGGGTGCGCCGCATCCCGCGTTCCCGGACGCGACCGCCCGGACCATGCGGATCCTGCCGATCGCCGCCGACCTGCTGCCCCTGGAGATCATCGACCTGCGGCGGCTGCGGATGGTGCGGCGGCTCGTGATCGCCGGGGTGGCCGCGTTCGTGGCGCTGATGCTCGGCTGGTACGTCGTCGCCGCCGGCAACGTCGACCAGGCCCAGGACCGGCTGCAGAGCATCCGCGACGATAAGGCCGCCCTGGACAACGCGAAGAAGAAGTACGCGCCGCTGCAGGACACCCAGCGGCAGATCAAGAACATCGACGACCAGCTGCGGATCCTGCTCGCCGACGACCTGTCGTGGTCGACGCTGCTGGCCTCGCTGCAGAAGGCGGCGCCGAAGGGCGTCACGGTCAAGAGCGTGACGGGCGCGCTGAGCCAGAGCACGCAGGCGGACGCCGCCGGTGACCTGGTCGGTTCGGTCACGCTGACCGGCACGGCGCCGACGAAGAAGGACATCGCGACCTTCACCGACACCCTCGGCGCGGTCCCGGGCCTCGCCAACCCGTTCCCGACGGACGCCACCGAGTCCGAGGACGGGCTGAACTTCACCATCAAGGTCGACGTCACCAAGGCGTCGCTCGGCGGCCGGTTCACGTCGCCGACCGCGACCCCCGGCGCGGCCCAGAGTGCGTCGGGAGGCAACTGATGCGACCGGAACGGCTGTGGCTGCTGGGCGGTGTGGTCGCCGTGATCGTCCTGCTGGCGGCCGGCTTCTACCTCGGCGTGTACCCGAAGTACCAGGAGGAGAACGACCTCGCGGTGCAGGGCGACGACCTGGCGGCGCAGGTCGACCGCGAGCGCCGGGACATCGCGAAGCTGGAGGCGCAGAACCAGCGCATCGCGGAGTACCAGACGCAGCTCAAGACGCGGCTGGCCGCGCTGCCGGAGAGCGACTCGGTGGCGGAGCTGCTGCGCGAGGTGCAGAACGCGGGTGAGCTGACCGGGATCACGGTCAGCGGGATCAGCGTCGGCTCCGCGACCGAGGTCAAGGTCAGCGGCCCGCTGCCGGTGCACGCCGTGCCGGTGAGCCTGACGGCGTCCGGCCCGAGCGGGAAGGTCAACCCGTTCCTCGACCAGCTGCAGCGCTCGCAGCCGCGGGCCCTGCTCGTCGAGAACGTGAACGTGGCCGCCGCCACCGGCGACAAGGTGAACCTGACGCTGACCGTCCAGGCGTTCTTCGCGGACCAGAAGTAGCCGGCGCCATGCAGCGGACTCCCCCCGCCGACGCCGGGTTCAGCCTGGTCGAGACGCTCACGTCGATCGCGATCATCGGCGTGGTCATGACGGCGCTGACCACGTTCTTCGTCGGCACGACCACGACGCTCAACAAGCAGCGCGGCCTGCAGTCCGCGGTGCGGATCGCGCACGACGGCATCGACCTGGCCAAGTCGCTGCCGGGTTCGGCCGTCGTGTCCGGCCGCAGCATGAAGGACGCGACCGAGCAGCTGCGCAAGTTCAAGGGCGGGGAGATCCCCGGCCTCGTCGGCAGCGTCCTGACGGGCGTGCAGGGCCTGCTGACCACGATGCTGCCGGCCGCGGACTCGAAGCTCGGCCCGCTGGCCGACAGCCTCGCCAAGCCGGCGCTGCCGATCCTGCCGCAGGCCGTCCAGTTCAACAGCACGGACTTCGACCGGTACTACTTCGTCGGGTCGTGCCAGATGCCGCTCGGCGGGGACGTGTGCGGCCTGCTGTCGCTGCCCGGCACCCTGCTCAACTTCTACCGGGTGGTCGTCGCCGTCACCTGGCACAACGACCGGGCCTGCCCGAAGACCGGTGGGGTCTGCTCGTACCTGACGCAGACGCTGGTCAGCGCGGCGCCGCTGGACCCGGTCTTCAACCCGAGCGTCACCGTGATCCCGCCGCTGCCGGACAACCCCGGCAACCAGACCGACGAGGTCACCGTGCCGATGGCGGCGCCCCTGACGCTGACGGCGACGACCGCGTACCCGCCGCTGACCTGGTCCGCGGAGAACCTGCCGCCGGGCGTGACGATCACCCCCGCCGGCGTCGTCAGCGGCACGCCGACGACCGCCGGCACGTACGTGGTGCGGGTCGTCGTCAACGACGCCGTGTCGACCAACGACGCGTCGTTCAACTGGACGGTGGCCGCGCTGCCGGTCGCCGCGCCGGCCACGCAGACCTGGGACGCCGGTTCGGCCGTGAGCTACCAGGTGCCGCTGACCGGTGGCATCGCCCCGTACGCGTGGACGGCGACCGGCCTGCCGCCGGGGCTGTCGATCAACGCGACGACCGGGGTCGTCACCGGCACGACGACGGCGACCGGCGCGGCGTCGAAGGCGACGGTGACCGTGAAGGTGACCGACAAGAACCTCAAGACGCACTCGGCGACGTTCACCTGGAACACGAAGGTCGCGGTGCAGTACCCGAACGCGACGACGCCGATCGCCCTGACGAAGGGCAGCCCGTACAACGGCTCGGTCGCCGCGTACGGCGGCACCGGACCGTACACGTGGACGGCGACGAACATGCCGCCCGGCCTGACGCTGTCGAGCTCCGGCGTGGTGTCGGGCACGGTGAGCGGTGCGTCGCGCTACCTGGTGACGTTGAAGGTGACCGACAGCACCGGCGCGTCCAACACCACGCTGGTCCCGGTCAACGTGACCACGCCGGCCACCCCGGCCGGGCAGCTGCAGGTGACCACGCCGTCGTTCACCGGCACGGCGAAGCCGGACCTGACGAACGTCAAGGGCACGGCGATCACCCAGCTGAACATGGCCGCGTCGGGCGGCACCCTGCCGTACACGTGGACGGCGGACGGCCTGCCGCCCGGCCTGACGTTCAGCACCAACAAGGTCACCGGCACCCCGACGACGGCCGGCGTCTACCCCGTCACCCTGACCGTCACCGAGAAGAACGGCGGCACGGCGGTCTTCATGTTCATCTGGACGATCACATGAACGCGTTCCTGCGCCGCGACGACCGTGTCACCCGCGCTTCCCGGCGAGCCGTCGCCCGGCTGCGCCGCGACGACGGTGTCACTCTGGCCGAGATGGCGGTGACCACGGCGATCATGTCCGCGGTCATGGCCATCTTCACCACCGGTGTGGTGCAGCTCTTCCGGGCCGGCAACAGCAGCGAGCTGGTGGCGGTGACCGAGTCGCAGCTCAACACGGCGTTCCTGCGGCTGGACCGCAACCTGCGCTACGCGGCGGGGTTCTCGAAGCCCGGCGATCCCGACGCCAACGGCAACAAGCAGGTGGAGTACGTCAACACGGACACCGCGAGCGGCAACCCGGAGTGCGCGCAGCTGGAGCTGAACAGGAACCTGAAGGTGCTGCGCCGGCAGGTGTGGCCGCAGGGGACGAAACCGGCCGGCAAATGGGTCGTGCTCGCCAGCCAGGTGAACGCCGCGAAGAGCTCGTTCGCGCTGGCGGACCCGACGTCGGACACCGGCTACCAGCGGCTGCAGATCGTCCTGGTGGTGGCCACCAACCCCGGCACCGGCCAGACCGAGTCGAGGACCGACGTCACCTTCACCGCGCTGAACAGCACCAGGGGCACCCTGCCCGCCACGGTCTGCCCGGAGGCCCGCACATGAGGTTCTTCAGATGGCTGCGCGACGAGCGCGGGTCGCTGCCCCTGGCGATGATGCTGACCCTCGTCGGCACGTCGTTGTCGACGCTCATGGTGCCCGTGGTGATCAACCAGGTGCGGAACACCGCGTCGACGATCGAGCGGGCGAAGGCGCTGCACGCCGCCCAGGCCGGCATCGACATGGTGATCGGCGGGATCCGCGCGTCGGCGGGCAGCATCGCCAACCTGATCTGCATCCCGGTCGCCACGCCGCTGATCGGCGCGATCGGCGCCGGGCTGCCCGGCCGCTACCAGGTCTCCGTCGAGTACCAGGACTCCTCGCGCCAGCCGCTGCCGTGCGCGACGAAGGCGTCGCACCTGCTGTCGGTGCCGTCGTACGCGGTCATCACGTCGATGGGCACCGTCGAGGGCGCCGCCGGGCAGGCGATCAACCCGCGCGACGGGGGGACCCGGACGCTGACCGCCACCTACGTCTTCCGGTTCACCAACGCGAACATCGAGGGCGGCCTGGTCCGCTTCTACGGCGGCACGTACTGCCTGGACGCGGGCTCCGGCTCGCCGGGCGTCGGCACGATCGTCACCACCCAGCCGTGCAACCCGGGCAGCTCGCGGCAGACCTTCGCGTACACGAAGTATCTGACGCTGCAGCTGGTGTCGTCGAAGACCGCCGCGAACCCGCTGGGCATGTGCGTCGACTCCGGCGCCTCCCCGATCTCCGGCGCGCTGCTGCAGTTCCAGGTGTGCGGGACGAGCGTGACCGTGCCGTACTACCAGCGGTGGAGCCTCAACGACAGCTCCAACTTCCAGAGCACCACGGCCGCCGGCGGGCTCGGCACCTTCTGCATGCACGCGAAGGCCGGCAGCACCAAGGGCGCGTTCATGGAGCTCATCGGGTGCGGCGGCGCCGCCGACAACACCCGCACGTTCACGCCGGACGCGAGCGTCGGCGCCGGTGCCGCGTCCGCGCCGTGGAGCCTGGTCAACTTCAAGCAGTTCGGCCGGTGCGTCGACGTCACGAACTTCGACACCACCCTCGGGTTCCTCATCGTGTGGCCGTGCAAGCAGGCGCCGAACATGCTCAACGTCGCCTGGAACCAGCGCTTCTCGGTCCCCCTCGCCGTGAACGAGACCGGGACCGTCACCGGCCGGATCACCACGTACGACAACACCAAGACGAACAAGACCTACTGCCTGACGACGTACGACCCGAAGGGCGCCACCCATTTCGTGATCATGAAGGTGTGCCCGACCCTCGGCGACTCCCAGTCGGCCTTCGACGCCGTCGAGTGGAAGGTGTCGTATCAGGAGGGCACCTACGGGACGAGCTACGTCATCAAGGACACCTGGGACCGGTGCCTGAGCCCGACGAACCTCGACGACCCGAAGCTGCCCACGGGCGACATCTTCAAGGGCAGCAGCACGGCCAGCAAGCTCACCACCGCCGTGTGCGACGGCTCGAAGCTGCAGAAGTGGAACGCGCCGGCCAACATCGAGGACCCGACGCCCCTGAAGAACATCGGGGAGAAGTGACGACCCCGTAGGGGACCTCCTGACGCCCGGCGCCGCCGGAGATCAGGGTCCGGTCCGTGCTTGCACTGGATGGCGTCCGGCCTCGCGGTGACGAGGCTGGACGCCATGACCATCACCTGGGAGAAACCGGCGCTGCGGCCGGTCGGCCTCGGCCGGCAGGTCGGCATCGTGACGGCGGCGGTGGCCGCGTACTTCGGGGTCCGGGGCGCCACGGAGGCGGCGACGGACCGGGCCCTCGCGAACGCGGGGACCGTCGTGGACTTCGAACGCTCCGCCGGGCTGTTCCACGAGCACTGGCTGCAGTCGACGTTCGCCGGCACGCCCGCCGTGGCGACGTTCTTCAACTGGGTCTACATCTGGGGCCACTGGCCGGTCATCGTCGCGACCCTGATCTGGCTGGCCCGCACCAACCCGGCGATCTACTACCGCACCCGCAACGCGATGCTGCTGTCCGGCGGGATCGGCCTGGTGATCTTCATGCTCTTCCCGCTCGCCCCGCCGCGGCTGGCCGAGCTGGGCCTGGTCGACACCGTGACGCAGTCCTCCGACGCGTACCGGGTGCTGCAGCCGGCGATGTTCACCAACCAGTACGCCGCGATGCCGAGCCTGCACGTCGGCTGGGATCTGCTCATCGGCCTGGCGATCCTGGCCGCGGCCCGGGGTCCGCTGCTGCGCGCGTTCGGCGCGGCGATGCCGGTGCTGATGGTGGCCGCCGTGGTCCTGACCGCGAACCACTACATCGTCGACGCGATCGCCGGCGCGGCCCTCACCGCCACCTGCTGGTGGGTGCTGCGGGCGCGGGAGCTCCGGGAGCCGCGCGGCTATGCCGGATGGGACGGCCTGCGCCTGCGATAAGGCATACGCTTTGCCCATGGAACACCTGGACCTGGAACATCTCGGGTTCCCGGCGGACGTGATCCCGCTGCAGTATCAGGCGCTGCTGCTGTCCGACGAACGCCGGATGGAGGCGTTCGCCGATGCGATCGCCGAGGCCGTCCGGCCCGGGACCCGGGTCCTCGACCTCGGCTGCGGGACCGGCGTCCTGTCGTACTTCGCCGCCCGGCAGGGCGCCACGGTCACCGCGATCGAGCGGGAGCCGCGGGTCTTCGCCACGGCCTCGTCGGCGTTGCGGGCGGCGGTCGGCGACGCCGTCACCGTCCTGCACGCCGACGCCCGCGACTACCTGCCCGAAGAGCCGGTCGACGTGGTGCTCTGCGAGATGCTGCACGTCGGGCTGCTCCGCGAGCGGCAGATCGAGGTCATCAACAGCTTCAAGCGCCGCTACCTGCGGCACATCGGCGGCCCGCTGCCCCGCTTCGTGCCGGAGGCGTGCGTGCAGGCCATCCAGCCGGTCGAGCAGGACTTCACCTACTTCGGCTACACGGTGCCGGCGCCGGTGTTCCAGCTGCCGGAGAGCCTGCAGCCGCGCACCGTCGAGGCGGCCCCGCCGCAGGTGTTCCAGCAGTTCTTCTACACCGACCCGCTGCCGCACCACTGCACCGGCGACCTGCGCTTCGTCGCGGAGCGCCCGGCCCTGGTCAACGCCGTGCGGGTGGTCACCAAGAATCTCCTGTCGCTGCTGTACGAGCCGCCGGGCAGCATCGACTGGACGATGAACTACCTGGTGGTGCCGTTGCGCGAGCCGGTCGAGGTGCTCACCGGCGACGAGCTGCGGCTCCGCTTCGACTACTGCCCCGGCGACGAGATCACCGTCCTCGCCGACAGCCTCACCGCCAGCGTCCCGGCCCACGCGCGGTAGCTGGTGCGGAGCCGGCCGGTGGACCGGCCGACTCCACCGCGTCAGGACGCCTTGACGTGGAAGCGTTCGTCGACGACGAGGGCGGCGAGCCGGTCCTCGGTCAGCGGGAGCGCCGGCAGGGCCCCGGTGCCGTTGCCGGACCGGTCGTCGAGCTTCTCCTGGGCGATGAACACCACGGTGCCGTCGGGGTGCCTGTATGCGGCCCACTGGTCGAACTCGCCGTTGCGGCCGGACGCGATCCCGACGGTCACGGCGCCGGACGTCACGAGCTTGCAGCCCGCCGTCGCCGGGGTCCAGAAGGCGTTCGCGACCGCGCAGGCGTCGCCGGGCGCGTCCACCAGGCCCGGCTCGTAGACGGTGACGAGGAGCTGCCCGACGCCGCCGTCCTTGCCCAGCTGCGTGGCCGCCAGGTAGGACCAGGCGTCCTTGCCGGCGACCTTGCCCTCGTACTGGGCCTGCGACATCCGCGACGGCACGAGCTGGTCGGTGCCGGGGTTGTCCAGGGCGGTGTACCCGGCCGGTACCACGGCGAGCAGGTCGACCAGCAGCTGCTCGCCCTGGTCGAACTTGTGCCCGGCGCGGGCGGTGCGGTCCTGCTGCGGCTGCCCGTTGGGCTGGGTCGGCCACACCTCCTTGTCGGTGCCGCCGGGGGCGGGCGTGGTCGCCGCCGGTGTCCCCCCTGGCGCACCGACCTGCAGGGGTGCGCCGCCACCCGGCCCGGTCGCCGCGACCGCCACGGCGACCGCGGCGACGACCGCGACGACCCCGGTGGCGGCGCCGGCGGCGACCAGGTTGCGGCGGCGCACGGCCCGGCGCCCGGCGGTCACGGCCACCGCCGGCGACATCGGCGGCGGGGTGAGGCTGTCGAGGGCGTCGCGCAGCGACACCTTCACATCGTGTTCGTTCATGACTGCTTCCTCGATGCTCGCGCGTGACTGTCTTCAAGGTGGGTGCGAAGGGTCTGCAGCCCCCGCGCGGCCTGGCTCTTCACGGTGCCGGTGCTGCAACTGAGCAGGGCCGCCGTCGCTTCCACGGACAGGTCCTCCCAGTACCGCAGGATCAGCACGGCCCGCTGCCGGGCGGGCACGGCGGACAGGGCGGCGAGCATCGTGATCCGCTCGTCGGGCGCCTTGTCGTGGGTGGCGCCGTCCAGCGGCACGTCCGTGACCCGGACCCGGTGCCACCAGCCGAGCCGGCGCTCGTCCAGGAACGCCCGGAACAGGGTCTGCCGGACGTACCCGTCGAGGGCCTCGTGCCGGCTCACCCGGTCCCACACCACGTACAGCTTGGTGAACGCCACCTGGGTGAGGTCCTCCGCCCGGTGCCAGTCACCGCACAGCAGGAACGCCGTGCCGCGTATCGCGTCCGACCGCGCGGCGAAGTACTCGGCGAACGCCGTGTCCCGATCCGTCATGCGGTACTCACGGGGCCGGCAGTCGGATCGGTTGCACAGACTTCCGGAAAAGAGCCGTCCCTATACAGTCGGTAGGTGACCACGGACAACCCGTTCTTCGCCGCGAGTGACCTGCCGTATCAGCTGCCGCCCTTCGACCGCATCGAGACCGGGCACTACCTGCCCGCGTTCGAGCGCGGCATGGCCGAGCAGCGGGCCGAGGTCGAAGCCATCGCCACCCTTTCCGAGCCGCCGACGTTCGACAACACCCTCGTCGCCCTGGAGCGCTCGGGTCGAGTCCTGCAGCGGGTGTCGGCCGCCTTCTTCAACGTCACCAGCTCCGACACCAGCCCGGACCTGCAGGACATCGAGTCGCGGGTGGTGCCCCTGCTGTCCGCGCACGGCGACGCCATCATGCTCGACCGGCGGCTCTTCGCCCGCATCGAGCGGCTGTACGAGACCCGCGACGCCCTCGAGCTGGACGGCGAGTCGGCGTGGCTGCTCGAGCGGTACCACACCGAGTTCGTCCGGGCCGGCGCCCGGCTGTCCGAGGAGGAGCACGTCCGGCTGCGGGAGCTCAACGCCGAGCTCGCGGCGCTCGCGACCGACTTCGGCAACAAGGTCCGCGACGAGATGAAGGCCAGCGCCGTCGTCGTGCGGGACGCCGGGGACCTCGCCGGGCTGTCCGCCGACGCGGTCGCCGCCGCCGAGGTCGCCGCCCGCGACCGGGGCCTCACCGAGGGCTACGCGCTGAACCTGATCCTGCCCACGGCGCAGCCGGCGCTCGCGTCGCTGCAGAACCGGGCGGTCCGCGAGCGGCTGCACACCGCGTCCGTCGCGCGGGGATCCAGCGGCGGCGAGCACGACACCACCGCGTCGGTGCTGCGCATCGCGCGGCTGCGGGCGGAGCGGGCGCGGCTGCTCGGCTTCGAGCACCACGCGGCCTACAACATCGCCGACAACACCGCCCGCAGCGTCGGCGCCGTCCAGGAGATGCTGGCGAAGCTGGCGCCGGCCGCCGTCGCCAACGCCCGGATCGAGGCCGAGGACCTGCAGGAGGCGATCGGCGCCGCGTTCACCCTGCAGCCGTGGGACTGGGCGTTCTACACCGAGAAGGTCCGGCGGGAGCGGTACGCGATCGACGAGGCGGAGCTGCGGCCGTACTTCGAGCTGGAGCGGGTCCTGCACGACGGGGTCTTCTACGCCGCCGGCCAGCTGTACGGGATCCGCTTCCAGGAGCGGCCGGACCTTCCGGCGTACCACGGCGACGCCCGCGTCTTCGAGGTCTTCGACCGGGACGGCGGACCCCTCGGCCTGTTCATCGGCGACTTCTTCACCCGCCCGTCGAAGCGCGGCGGCGCCTGGGCCAACGCCCTCGTGCCGCAGTCGCGGCTGTTCGGCACCGCGCCGGTCGTCGTCAACAACCTCAACATCAACCGGGCGCCCGACGGGGAGCCGACGCTGCTGACGCTCGACGAGGTGCGCACCCTCTTCCACGAGTTCGGTCACGCGCTGCACACCCTCTTCTCCCAGGTGCACTTCCCGAAGTTCGCCGGCACCCGGGTCCCCCGCGACTTCGTCGAGTATCCGTCGCAGGTCAACGAGGTGTGGATGCTGTGGCCGGAGGTCCTGGCCAACTACGCCACCCACCATCGCACCGGCGAGCACCTGCCGCAGTCGGTGGTGGAGCGGCTGCAGGCGGCGGAGCAGTTCAACAAGGGCTTCGCGACCACGGAGTACCTGGCGGCGACGCTGCTCGACCTGGCCTGGCACACGCTGACCGTCGAGGAGGCCGCGGCGGTGACCGACGTGCTCGCCTTCGAGGCGGCGGCGCTGGAGCGGGACGGGGTGGCGGTGCCGTTCGTGCCGCCGCGCTACCGGACCGCGTACTTCGCGCACATCTTCAGCGGCGCGGCGTACAGCGCCGGGTACTACTCCTACATCTGGAGCGAGGTGCTCGACGCCGACACCGTCGACTGGCTCACCGAGCAGGGCGGGCTGCGCCGGGAACTCGGCGACACGTTCCGTGACGGCCTGCTCGCCAAGGGCGGCAGCGCCGACGCGATGGAGGTCTACCGCGCGTTCCGCGGTCGCGATCCGTTGATCGAGCCGCTACTCAAACGACGTGGATTGATCAGTGTTCCTTAGGTTTTGTTAAGACGACTTCCGGATGGGGCGCCGCGTTCCCTAAGCTGTCGCGGTGCGTGGCGCCACCCCCCGGCGTAGGCCCGCTGCCGCACGTCGCCTGCATTTCAGCAGGATGGCGATGCTTGCCGCGATCAGCCTCGTCGCCTCACTGATCAGCGTCGGTGTCTCTTGGGCGATCTTCCCCAACGAGCCGGCGGCGGTCTCCGACGACACCAAGTTCGACGCGGCCCAGTTCTACGAGACGAACGCGCGGGCGAACGCCGCCCGCGGGGTCGAGCTGGCGTCCGCGCCCGGCACGTCCCTGGTCCCGAAGCCCGTCGCCGGGCTCACCCAGGCGGCGACCAACAACGCGTTCATCGTCATCGAGGTCGGCCGGCAGATGGGCCTGCCCGAGCGCGCGTACGTCGTGGCGATCGCGACCGCGCTGCAGGAGACGTACCTGAAGAACATGGCGAACCCGAAGGTCCCGGCGTCGCTGAAGCTGCCCCACGAGGGCACCGGCACCAACTACGACTCGGTCGGCATCTTCCAGCAGCGGGTCAGCATCTGGGGCACCGTCGAGCAGCTCATGGACCCGGCGTTCGCGGCGGCGAAGTTCTACACGCGGCTGATGAAGGTCTCCGGCTGGCAGTCGATGAGCGTCACCGGCGCCGCCCAGGCGGTCCAGCGCAGCGCCTTCGCCAGCGCCTACGCCAAGCACGCGACCACCGCCCAGAAGATCGTGGACAGCCTGACCCAGTGATCCGCCGGTCACCGGCGGATCCCACCGCTCGCGACCACTGGTCCAACCAGTTGATGTGTGAGACAGTCGCGGCGTGACGTTGACGCCGGCTCCGCGCAGCTCCGTGTCCGACCACGTCTTCGCGCAGCTGCGGGACGCGGTGCTCAGCGGCGCCTACGCGCCCGGGGCCGCGCTGCCCAGCGAGCGGGAGCTCGCCGCGACGTTCGAGGTGAACCGGCACGCGGTGCGTGAGGCGCTGCGCCGGCTGCAGCAGCTCGGCCTGGTCAAGGTCAGCCAGGGCGGCGCGACCAGGGTCCTCGACTGGCGGGTGCACGCGGGGCTCGACCTCGCGATGTCCAGCGGCGACGTCCTGCCGGTCGGCACCCTCGTGCGCGACATGATGGAGATGCGCGCCTGCATCGGGGCCGACGCCGCCAGGCTGTGCGCGCTGCGCGGCACGCCCGCCGCCCGGCAGGACATCGTCGCCAGGGTCGACGCGCTCGCCGCCGCGGCGCCGGACCTGGACCGGATGGGCGAGGCGAACGTCGCGCTGTGGCGGGCCGTCGTCGCGGGCAGCGGCAACACCGCGTACCTCCTGGCCTTCAACAGCCTCGTGAGCGGCGCGCTCGCCGTCGGGCACGTCCCGCCGAGGCTGCGCACCGCCGAGCTCCTCGACGTCGCCGGGCACCGCCGGCTCGCCGCGCACATCGCCGCCGGCGCCGCCTCCGAGGCCTTCCACTCCGCCCAGGCCCTGCTCACCGCCCCTGTTCTCGCGCCCAAGGAGACCCGAGCATGATCCCCGCCGTGCTCTATGCCGTGCCCGCGTTCCTGCTGCTCATCGTGATGGAGGCGGTGTCCTACCGCTTCCTGCCCGACGACGACGAGCGCGGCTACGAGGTCCGCGACACCACCACCAGCCTGTCGATGGGCCTCGGCAGCCAGATCATCGGCGTGCCGTGGAAGATCCTGGTCGCGCTCGCGTTCGCCGGCCTCTACGTGCTCACCCCGCTGAAGCTCGACCCGGCCAGCCCGTGGACGTGGGCGCTGCTGTTCTTCGCCGACGACTTCGCGTACTACTGGTTCCACCGCCTGCACCACGAGGTCCGGGTCTTCTGGGCCGGCCACGTCGTGCACCACTCCAGCGTCTTCTTCAACCTGTCCACGGCGCTGCGGCAGAGCTGGACGCCGATGACCGCCACCCCGTTCTGGCTGTTCCTGCCGCTGCTGGGCATCCCGCCGTGGATGGTGTTCCTGCAGCAGTCGATCAGCCTGGCGTACCAGTTCTTCCTGCACAGCGAGCGGGTCGGCCGGCTGCCCCGGCCCGTCGAGTGGTTCTTCAACACCCCGTCGCACCACCGCGTCCACCACGGCGCCAACGCCGAGTACCTGGACCGCAACTACGGCGGCATCCTCATCATCTGGGACCGGATGTTCGGAACGTTCGAGCCCGAACGGGCGCGGGTGGTGTACGGCCTGACGAAGAACATCGGCACCTACAACCCGCTGCGGGTCGCCACCCACGAGTACCGGGACATCTGGCGCGACGTGCGCACGGCCACCGGCTGGCGCGACCGGACGCGCTTCGTCTTCGGCCGGCCCGGCTGGCGGCCCGCCGCATGAGACTCCCACTGGTGCTGTTCGGCTGCGCCGCCGTCGCAGAGCTCACGGGCGTCGCCATGTCCTGGGAGCCGCTGCAGTGGGTCGCGAAGCCGCTCCTCGCCCCGCTGCTGCTCTGGTACCTGATGCGCTTCTCGCTCATCGGGTGGGGCCTGGTCTTCGCGTTCGCGGGCGACGTGGCGCTCCTGGTGCCGGGCACCGTGCCCTTCCTGCTGGGCATGGCCTGCTTCCTCGGCACGCAGATCTGCTTCCTGCTGGCCTTCCTGCGCCGCGCTCCCCTGCACCGTGTCGCCGCGGCCGGCTACGGCGTCCTGTGGGTGGTGCTGAACGCGCTGCTCTGGCCGTCGCTGGGCACGCTGCGGGTGCCGATCCTGGTGTACAGCCTCGCGCTGAGCGCCATGGCGGCCGCGGCGTTCGCCGTCTCGCGGACGGTCGCCGCCGGTGGTTTCCTGTTCCTGCTGTCGGACCTGCTGATCGGGCTGGGCGCCGCCGACCTGGACTTCGCCGGCCGCGACCTGATCGTCATGACGACCTACATCGCCGCCCTGTTCCTCATCACGACCGGCTTCGCCGGGCAACCCTCGCCGGTGACGGCTACAGCATCCCGTGTTCGATGATCCAGGACAGCGACGCGGTCTCCTCGTAGGAGAACTCCAGGGAGACGATCACGGTGAAGCGGCGGTCGATCTGGTACGAGGTGTAGCGGTGGACGGCGCAGTCCATCCAGACCGGGATGCGCGACGCCGGGTTGGCCAGGACGGCATGCTTGCCACAGCGGTGCTCCATGGGCGGCAACGCTAGCCACGGTGCCGGGAATGCATCAGCCTGCTGCCTGATACTCCATATGGTGTACGAGACGGTGCCTCCTCGCGGACGACGACCCGGCGCGGGCGCGCTCCTAGCGTTCGGCAGCATGACGAAACCGAAGATGGTCGCCGCGTTCGCCGCGGTCACGTTCATCGCCGTGCTGAGCGGCTCCGGGGACCACCTCGCCGAGGGGTCGCTGCCGCTCGCCACGTCGCTGGCGGCCCTGTTGTGGGCGCAGGTGCGGTGGCCGCTCACCGGGCTGGTCACCGGCATCTGCGGGGTCGTCGCCATGCGCGTCGCAGAGCTGACCACCGGCGGCTGGCTGTGGCCGGTGACGCTGCTGTACGTGTCGGTGGTGCTCGGACCGCGG
Source organism: Dactylosporangium sp. NPDC051087 (assembly GCF_055586325.1). Lineage (NCBI taxonomy): Bacteria > Bacillati > Actinomycetota > Actinomycetes > Micromonosporales > Micromonosporaceae > Dactylosporangium > Dactylosporangium sp. NPDC051087. Next base: position 289,082 of record NZ_JBVJIJ010000011.1, read on the forward strand.
CCGCGGCTGCGGGTCGTCGTGGGGATCGCGGCGCTGCACACGGTCACGGCGTTCAACCTGGAGTGGACCGTCCTGCGGCACACCGCCGCCAGGACGTTCGCCGGGGTCGGGCCGGACCTGCTGTGGCTGACCGCGGCGCTCGCCGTGACCGTCGCGTTCGGCAACTGGCGGCGCTGGACGCGGACCGCGATCGAGGAGCAGCGCACCGCGGAACGGCTCCGGGTCGCGCGGGAGGTGCACGACACCGTCGCGCACACGCTCACCGTCGTCGGGGTGCACCTCAACGTCGCCGCGGACGCGCTGGAGACCGCGCCCGACGAGGCCCGGGCGGCGCTGCGCCTCGCGCAGGACGTCCGCCGCCGGGCGATGAGCGACCTGTCCTCGCTCGTCGGCGTGCTCCGCGACGACCGCCGGCCGCCCGCCGAGCCGCTCGACCTGGACGCGCTGGTCGCCCGGGTCCGAGAGGCGGGGCTGGACGCGCGGCTCGCCGTCACCGGCCCGGAGGCGCCGCTGCCGGTGCGCACCGCCGCCGGTCTGATCGTGCGGGAGGCGCTGACGAACGTCGTGCGGCACGCGAACGCGGGCACCGTGACCGTCACGGTCCACTACGGACCGGTGACGGAGGTGACGGTCACCGACGACGGCGCCGGATCGCGGGCGCCGGAAGGGCACGGGCTCACCGGGATGCGCGAACGTGTGGAGGCCCTCGGCGGCTCGCTCACCACGGACGGCGGCGGCGGCTTCACCGTACACGCGACAATTCCGTCATGACCGGACCGGAGCGCAGCGGAGGTGACGTCATGACCGGACCGGAGCGCAGCGGAGTGGACGGGCATCAGGGGCGCAGCATCAGGTCAGGGCGGCGCCGGAGCGCAGCGGAGGTGACGTCATGACCGTGAACGTTTTGCTGGCGGATGACCAGGCTCTCGTGCGCGCCGGGTTCGGCAGCCTGCTGCGGCGCACGAGGGACATCACGGTCGCCGGCGAGGCGTCCACCGGCGACGAGGCCGTCCGGCAGGCCCGCCGGCTGCGGCCCGACGTGGTGCTGATGGACATCCGGATGCCCGGCCTGGACGGGATCGCGGCGACCGGGCAGATCGTCGCGGACCCGGACCTCGCCGGCACCCGGGTCGTCATCCTCACCACGTTCGAGACGGACGAGAACGTGTTCGCGGCCCTGCGCGCCGGCGCGAGCGGCTTCCTCACCAAGGAGGTCGAGCCCGACGAGCTGCGCCGCGCCGTCCGGGTCGTCGCGGCCGGCGAGGCGCTGCTGTCGCCGAGCGTGACCGCCCGGGTCATCGGCCGGTTCGCGCACCGCCCGGCCGGGCCGTCGCCGACCACCGACCGGCTCGCCGTGCTGACCCCGCGGGAGCTCGAGGTGGTCCGGCTCGTCGCCGCCGGGCTGTCCAACGAGGAGATCGCCAGGGAGCTGTTCATCAGCCCGCTGACCGCGAAGACCCACGTGACGCGGGCGATCGCGAAGGCCGGCGTCCGGGACCGGGTGCAGCTGGTGATCCTCGCCCACTCCTGCGGCCTGGCCGGCTGAGCGTCGCGTCCGGGCCGGACGGGCAGTCGAAATATGCGGCGACCGCGCCGGGATCCGCGGGTACGGTGGACGCACCATGACGGCGATGAGCGAGGCGGGCACGCGACGACGACGGTGAACACACCGCCGCCGGTCCCGCTGTGCCCCGCCCGCCCCGTCACCCGTCTGGAGTCCCACGATGGTCGTGCCGTCGTTCGCCACGCTGCTCGCCGCCCGGATCTCGGCGGCCCTCCCGTCCCCGGTGTTCGACCCGCAGGTGCACCTGTCGTCGCACGCCGATCTGCAGGCCGACGGCCTGCTCGCCCTCGCCCGGACGCTGCGGCGCGACCCGCGGCAGCTCGCCGGGCAGGTCACCGACCGGCTGCGGCCGGACGGGCTCGTCGCGGACCTGCGGGTCGCCGGGCCCGGGTTCGTCAACGTCACGCTGACCGCCGAGGCGCTCCTCGGCCGGGTCGCGGAGCGGCTCACCGCCCCGCGGCTCGGCACCGGCCTGCCGCAGACCGGCGTGCGGACGGTCCTGGACTACTCGCACCCGAACGTGGCGAAGGAGATGCACGTCGGGCACCTGCGGTCCACGATCATCGGCGACGCCCTCGCCCGGGTCCTGACCCACCTCGGCGGCGACGTCGTGCGGCAGAACCACATCGGCGACTGGGGCACGCAGTACGGGATGCTCATCCAGTACCTTGCCGAGCACCCGGCCGACACGTCGGCGCTGACCGTGCGGTACAAGACGGCCTACGCCCTCTTCCAGAGCGACCCGGCGTTCGCGGACCGCAGCCGGCGGCGGGTCGTGGCGCTGCAGGGCGGCGACCCGGACAGCCTGACCGCCTGGCGGACGATGGTCCAGGAGTCGAAGCGGTACTTCACCGACGTGTACGAGCGGCTCGGCGTCCTGCTGACCGACGCCGACATCGCCGGCGAGAGCAGCTACAACCCGCTCCTGACCGGGGTCGCCGACGACCTCGAGGCGCTGGGCGTGGCCCGGCGCAGCGACGGCGCCCTGTGCGTGTTCTTCCCCGGTGCCGGCGCCCCGCTGATCGTCCGCAAGAGCGACGGCGGGTTCGGCTATCCGGCCACCGACCTGGCCGCGCTGCGGCACCGGGTCGGCACCCTGCGGGCCGACCGGATCGTGTACGTCGTCGACGCCCGGCAGGCGCCGCACTTCCAGCAGGTGTTCGACACCGCCCGGCGGGCCGGCTGGCTGCCCCCGTCCGTCGAGGCGGTGCACGCCGCGTTCGGGATGATGCTGGGCGCGGACGGGCGGCCGTTCAAGAGCCGGTCCGGTGCCACCGCCCCGCTCGCCGGCCTGCTCACCGAGGCCGTCGAGCGGGCGACGGCGGTCGTCGCGGCGAAGAACCCGTCGCTGGGCGCGGCCGAGCTCGCGGAACGCGGCCGGGACGTCGGCATCGGCGCCGTGAAGTACGCCGACCTGTCCACCAGCCGGACCCGGGACCACCTGTACGACCCGGACCGGATGATGGCCCTGACCGGCAACACCGGCGTGTACCTGCAGTACGCCCACGCCCGGCTCCGCTCCGTCCTGGCGAAGGCCGGCGCCGTCCCCCAGGTCACGACCGGCGCGCCGCTGGAGGACGTGGAGCGGGCCCTCGTCCTGCGGCTGGACGCCTTCGGCGACGTGCTCACCGCGGTCGCCGCCGGCTGCGAGCCGCACCGGCTGTGCACGTACCTGCACGACCTCGCCCAGACCGTGACGGCGTTGTACGAACGGTGCCCGATCCTCAAGGCCCCGGAACCCGTGCGGGGCAACCGGGTCGCGCTGTGCGCACTGACCGCGGACACCCTCGCGACGGGCCTGGACCTGCTCGGCATCGCCGCTCCCCGGCGGCTGTGAGCTCAGTCTTGATAGAGCGCCGCGCCGTTGAGGCGGTGCCGGACGGCGTCGACGCACTGGCTCGGGGTGGTGTTGAGCCAGCCGAGGATGCCGTACGCGAGCCTGCGGCGGCGCAGCTGATCGGGGAACTTCAGGGCCACGTACTGCTCCCGGCGCAGGAAGCGGCGCTGGGCGACGGTGAGGCGGTCGCGGTACTTGTGCCGGTAGCCGGCCAGCCCGGACGCGCGGCCCGGACCGCGCGACGGACCTGTCCGGTACTGCACGACGAGCCGCTCCCGCACCACCGCGTACGTGAGACCCAGGTCGAGCGCGCGGACGAACAGGTCGAGGTCGTTGTTCACCGGCAGCCCGGCGTCGAACCCGCCGAGCCTGTGGAACGCATCGGCGCGCATGACGAAGTTGCTGCCCGTGAGGCCCGGGTTGCGGTGCAGGCACGCGCCCGGCACGACGACCTCCGGCAGCGACCCGCCGGGCCGCCGGTGCCCCGAACGGCACCGCCACGTCCACGCCGCCGCGAAGTCCACCGCGGACCCGGGTTCTTCGAGCTCGGCGAGGCACCTGGCCAGGAACGCCGGATGCCAGGTGTCGTCATCGTCGAGGAACGCGAGCAACGGCGTCCCGGCCCGCGCGGCGCCGAGGTTGCGGGAGGCGCCGGCGGTGGAGGTGTGCGCCGGCACGTACCGCACCCGGTCCCCGAACCCGTCGACGACCCCCTTCGCGGACCCGACGTCGTCGACGACGATGACCTCCGCGGGCCGCACGGTCTGGGCGAACACCGACCGCAGGGCGCGTGCCAGCAGCTCCGGGCGGTCGTGGGTGGGCACGACGCAGGTGACCGCGAGCCCTGGCTGCCCCGCGTCAGTCACGGTCCGCCGCCACGAGGTCGGTGGTGGTCGCGGTTTCGGCACCCCCGGCGGCCGCGCCTTCCGGCTCCTTGCCGGGCGGCCCTGCTGCACTGACGGTCGATGCCGGCTCGCCGGGCGGCGATGCCGGAGCGGCGCCGGCATCCGCGACCGAGCCGGCGGCACGAGACTGGCTCGGCACAGCCGGCGAACCCGAGCGAGCGAGTTCACCCCCAGTCGAATTACCGGCAACCGAATTGCCGTCAATCCCCCCGCCGCCAACAGAATCAGCAACCGCACAGCCAGCAGCCGAATCGACGGTGGCCGGGCTGATGCCAACCGGATCAACGGCAGAAGGATTCGCCGCAGACGGATTGGCGGCAGACGAGCCAACCGGAGCGGGCTCGACAGAGACCGCACCACCCGAAGCCGGGTTGACCAAGGCCGAGTCAACCAAGGCCGAGTCAACCAAGGCCGAGTCAACCAAGGCCGAGTCAACCAAGGCCGAGTCAACCAAGGCCGAGTCAACCGAAGCCGGGTCAGCGGCGACGGGATTGACGGCAGCCGGACTAAGCGCAGCCACGTCGGCAACGGCCGGATGAGCCACATCGAGATGGGCGGCCGCCGGATTAGCTGCGGCCGAGCCAACAGCGGCCGAGCCAACAGCAGCCGAGCCAACAGCAGCCGAGTCGGCAGCGGTCGAGCCAACAGCAGCCGAGTCGGCAGCGGTCGAGCCAACAGCAGCCGAGTCGGCGGCAGCCGAGTCGGCTGCCGCCGAGTCGGCGGAAGCAGGATTACCGGCAACCGAGTTAGCTGCAATCGGGTTGCCGATAGCCGGATTCACGGCGGCCGAATGAGCCATACCCAGGCGAGCGGCAGCTGAGCCAGCGGCCGCATCGCCGGCGACTGCGGCGGATGCGGATGCGGATGCGGCTACGTCGGATGCGGATGCGTTGTCGGCGACTGCTTCATCGGTGACAGCGTCGGATGCGGCTGCGTCGTCGATGGCTGCGGTGCCAGCGGCTGCATCGACTGCTGTCGCTGCGTCGGCGACAACAGGTTTACCGGCAACTGGATTAGCTGCAATCGGGTTGCCGATAGCCGGGTTTGCGGCGGCCGGATGAACCGCACTCTGATGAACGCCAGTTGAGCCAGGGGCCGCGTCGCCACCGGATACGGCTGCGTCGGATGCGGCACCAGCGGCTGCGCCGGCCGCAGCAGCCGCGTCGGCAGCGTCGGGTGCTTTGGCTGCGTCGGTGACTGCGGCTGCCGCGGCGACGGTGGGATTGCCGGCGGTTGGATTACCTGCAATCGGGTTGCAGGTTGCCGGAGGGGGCGGGGGTGCGGTGGTGGCTGGGTCGGCGGCGGCCGCTTCGCCGCGCCAGGGGCGGCCGAGGCGTTCGTGGCGGTGGCGGTCGGCGACGCGGGCGGCGCGGTAGAGGCGGACGTACAGGGCCGGGGCCACGCGCATGAGCAGCACCGCCGAGGCGAGGACGGGCTGGCGGTGGCGCAGGGCGGTCCAGGCGTCGCGGGGGCGCAGGGCGCGGCGGGCGGTGCCGACGGCTTCCCAGGCGGCGACGGACAGTTCGCCGGTGGAGGAGCGGGCGGCGGCGCCGGCCACGGCGAGGGCTCCGGCGCGGAGGCGGAAGTGCTGGCGGGCGGCGGGTGAGCCGGCACCGGCGAGGACGAACAGGGCCTCGTCGACGGCCGCCGGGCGTTCCGTGGTGCGGGGGTTGAAGGCGGTGACAGGTCGGCGCAGGTGGAAGTACGCGGGACCGGCGACGAACGCGACGCTCCGTGCGCGTAGCAGCAGCCACGCCATGACGGCGACGTCCTCGTGGCGCGGGCCGAGTGGGAAGGTGAGGCCGTCGAGCAGGGCGCGGCGGATGAGTTTGTTGGTCACGCCGGAGCGGATGCGGCGGTACAGGAATTCTTCGACGGCCTGTTTGCCGGTCCACACGGTGGTGGTGTCGCGAGGTGGCTGCGGCGGGCCGGTGACGCCGTCCTCCGTCACGGGCACGGTGCCGGCGACCACGATGTCGGCGCCGGGGGCGGCCGAGGCGAGTGAGGCGAGCAGTTCGGGGTCGACCCAGTCGTCGCCGCCGACGAACCAGACGTAGTCGCCGGTGGCGGCGGCCAGGCCGGTGTTGCGGGCGGCGGACGGGCCGCGCCGCGCGTCGTGCCGCAGGACCCGCACCGGGAACGGTGTCCCGGCCGGCACAGGACCGGCGGCCACAGAACCTGCAGGCACAGGACCGGCCGGCACAGGACCGGCCGGCACAGAACCTGCAGGCACAGAACCTGCAGGCACAGGACCGGCAGGCACAGGACCGGCGAGCACAGGACCGCTCCCGGCGTCACCCGGAACAGCAGAAGTCGCGGCACCATCCGGAACAGATGCGACCGAAGCATCACCCGGAGCTGAAGGAACAGAAGCGGACGCGGCCGGGGCGCCGTCGAGGGTGGGCGGGACCGCGTCGGCGGTGGCGTCGTCGACGACGATCAGGTCGACGGTGACGCCGGCCGGGACCCGCAGGGCGAGCACCGACGGCAGGGCGCGGGCGGTCCTGCAGACGGGCATGATGACGCTGACGGTGACGCTCATCGGCTGGTCACCTCCTCCGGGTCAACGATCAGGTGCGGGTGGCAGATGCGGGGCTGACCGGCGATCGGGCCGAGGACCCCGGCGTACGCGTCGGCGAGCGCGGCGGCCTGCGCCTGCGGTGTGTGCCGGGCGGCGAACGTCTCCTGCAGCCGTGGCCGGGTCGGCCGCCCGGTGGCGAGCACGGTGGCGAGCTCGGCGGCGACCGCCTCGGCGGTGCCGAGCGACGGGTCGAGGCCGAGCGAGTCCAGCGCGGGGATGCTGCGCGCGACCAGTGGCAGCCCGGCGGCGGCGGCCTCGAGCAGCGGCAGCGGGCAGCTGTCCCAGGCGGCGGTGTGCAGGTACGCGTCGGCGGCGGCGAGGTGGGTGCGCACCTGCGCCGGTGACCGCCGGCCGGTGACCCTGACCCCGGCCGCGCGCAGCGCCGCCTCCAGGCGTGGGTCGCCGCCGCCGACCCAGGTCCAGGTGGCGCCGTCGCCGAGCAGTGCCTTGACCCGCAGGAGGAAGCCGGGGTCCTTCTGCGCACCCACCCGCCCGACGGTGACGACCGACCCGCCCGCGGGGGCGCCGGTGCGGTGGCGGGCGGTGCGGGCCCGGGTCGTGTTCGGCACGACGACCGCCGGCATGCCGAGCTCCTCGGCCAGGGCGGCCTCGCGGGAGCTGACGCAGACGGCGAGATCGGTGGAGGCGGCCACGGCCCGTTCGACGGCGCGAAGCGAGCGCAGCAGCGGACGCAACAAGAAGCGCGGCAAGGAGCGCGGCAAGGAGCGCGGCAGCGTGAACCCCGGAACAGGGACCTCGGTGCGTTCGAAGCCGAAGCAGTGCGGTGTGTAGAGGATCGCGGGCCCGGTCGCGGAGCGGGCGACCGCCGGGATGACGGTGCGCCCGACGAACCCGGCCCAGCCCCCGTGCAGGTGCACGATGCGCGGGGCGACGGCGGGCAGCGTCTCGCGCAGCGCCCGGCCGAGCCGGACCGGTCCGCCCCCGGCGTCCCGGCTGCCGGTGAACAGGTCCTCGAAGCGCACGGGCAGGTCGCCGAGGACGCGCCGGAACAGCAGGTGGTGCTCGTACTGCGGGGTCGAGCGGACGAACTCGACGACCGCGGCGGCGGTGCCCGCGCTCATCGACCCGGTGACGTGCAGGATCCGCGGGGTCTCTCGCCGCATGGCCCGTCCTCCCCTCCCGCAACACCTGCACGGAGAGTATCAGTCAAACCACGCTATGTAGGCACAAATCACGCACCGCGCAAGAGCAACTGGAGAGCGCTCTCCGTCGAAGCCTTAAGTTCCGCTGAGTTACATCCGAATTGTTCGGTTTCGCACCGGCGGGACGTCGCCACGTATTGACGGACCGGCCATGCGGGCGCAACATTTGGGAGAGCGCTCTCCAACGGCTCATCCCGCCACCCGGTTCCACCCCGGCACCGGTGGCATGTGTGACCGCCTCACGCATGCCGAGCGACACGGTCCGGCGGCGGCACCCGCCCACACCCTGGGAGCTCCATGAGTACAAGACGGCTCAGAAGAATCCTGGCCCCGATCGGGGTCACCACCGCGGTGGTCGCATCGATGGTCGTCGGCGCGATCCAGCTGACCGCCGCCGACGCCGCCGCCCCCACCCTGCTCTCGCTCAACAAGCCGGCCCTCGCGTCCTCGCAGGAGCTCGGCGAGTCGCCGCCGGCCGGCGCGTTCGACAACAACCCCGGCACCCGCTGGGGCAGCCAGTGGAGCGACCCGCAGTGGCTGCGCGTCGACCTCGGCGCCACCGCGACGATCACGCAGGTCGTCCTGCAGTGGGAGAACGCCTACGGCAAGGCGTTCCAGATCCAGACGTCGCCCGACGGCAACGCCTGGACGAGCATCTACAGCACCACCACCGGCACCGGCGGCACGCAGACGCTCAACGTCAACGGCACCGGCCGCTACGTGCGGATGTACGGCACGCAGCGCGGCACCGGCTACGGCTACTCGCTGTGGGAGTTCAAGGTCTACGGCGAGTCGACCGGCACCCCGCCGCCGACCAGCGGCCCGGGCTGGGTCATGGCCCCGAACCCGGTCACCGGCGTCACCCCGTCCACGGCGACCCCGCCGGCGACGAACCCGCCGACGACGCACCACGAGTTCCAGGCGAACTGCTCCGTGAGCCGCAGCAACCTCCCCGACGACCCGATCGTGTTCTTCGGGCTGCCGGGCGCCTCGCACTCGCACACGTTCATGGGCAACACCACCACCAACGCGAACACGACCCTGCCGTCGCTGCAGGCCGGTGGCACCGCCTGCATCACGCCGGGCGACAAGTCCGCGTACTGGATGCCGACCCTGCTCAACAACGGCGTCGCCGTGCAGCCCGTCGGCCGCCAGGTCATCTACTACAAGAGCGGTGTCCTCGACTGGCGCAGCGTCCGGCCGATGCCGGCGGGTCTGCGGTACGTCGTGGGCAGCCCGTCCTCCACGCTCGACCAGTTCAAGAACCACCCGGGCGCGGTCGAGGGCTTCGAGTGCGGTGACCTGACCCGGCAGTGGGACATCCCCGCCAACTGCACGCCGGGCAGCCAGCTCAACGTCCGGTTCCAGGCCCCCAGCTGCTGGGACGGCCTGCACCTGGACTCCCCCGACCACAAGGCGCACATGGCCTACCCGGTCGTCGGGGTCTGCCCGTCGTCGCACCCGGTCGCCGTCAACATGATCGAGTTCAAGATGGCGTGGCCGGTCAGCGGCAACATGGCCAACGTCGCGTTCTCCAGCGGCCGCGGCTACTCGTTCCACTACGACGTGTACAACGCGTGGGACGCGCCGACCCTGGCGGCACTCACCACCCACTGCATCGTCGGTGGTCTGCAGTGCGACCCGCGCGGGTTCGACCAGTACAAGCCGAACCGCGGCGCGGCGCTCAACGAGAACTACATGCTGCCGTAACGACGAACACCTGATCGGCGTCCCGCGCACCTGCGGCGGGGCGCCGATCGGCGTCTATGGAACCGGCCGGGAAAGAGCGTAAAGTCCCGCCCGTGGGGCAGCATGTCGACAGGGTGGTGGCACCGGCCGCCCTCGGCCGCGCGGTGCTGCTCGGCCGGGCCGCCGCAACGCTCACCGCCGGCGCCGCCGGGCTGCGCCTCGCCGCCGACCCCCGCCCGCTGCTCGCCGCGCTCGCCGTCGTCGCCGCGACGACCGCCGCCGGGCTCGCCGTGCTCTCCCGGCACCCGCACGCCGCCGGCCGGCCGGTGCCCGTCATCGGGCTCGACGCCGCGGCCGTGCTCGGCGTCCTCGCCCTCGACGGCGGCGGCGTCACCTTCTACTGCAGCGCCGTCGGCGCGTCCGCCCTCGCCGGGGTCCTCGCCGGGATGTGGGCGCTGCCGCTCGCCGCCGGATACACCGCGCTCGGCTACACGGTCGCCGCCGTGGTCCTGCCCGCCGGCGCCGACCCGGGGCTCGCCGCCTTCATGCTGACCTTCCCGATCGCCTGCGTGCCCGCCACCGCCGGCGCGGCCGTCGCCACCGCCGCCCTGCGCCGCTACGTGGAGCTGTCGGTGCGGGTGGTGGCGTCGGCGCAACGTACCGCCGCCGCGTCGGAACGCGCCCGGCTGGCCAGGGAGCTGCACGACTCCGTCACCAAGACGCTGCGCGGGGTGTCCTTCGCCGCCCTGGCCCTGCCGCAGTCGCTGCGCCGGCACCCGGACCTCGCCGCGCAACTGGCCGGCACCGTCTCCCGCGGCGCGGAGGCCGCCGCCCAGGAGGCCCGGGAGCTCGTCGACGGCCTGCGCCTCGACGCCCCCGACGGCGACTTCGCCGACACCGTCGAGGAGATCTGCAGGCGGTGGTCGCGGGTGTACGGGATCCCGGTCCGGCTCGCCACGGCGCCCGTCGACCCTCCGGTCGCGGTGCGGTACGAGCTGAGCCGCATCCTGCAGGAGGCCCTGCACAACGTCGCCCGGCACGCCTCGGCCGGCGGCACCACCGTCAGCCTGCACCAGGGGCGCGCGCACCTGCGACTGCGCATCCACGACGACGGCTGCGGCTTCGGGCTGCCCGCCGACCTCTCCGAGCTGCGCGCCGCGCACCATTTCGGGCTCATCGGCATGTACGAGCGGGCGCACACCATCGACGGGAGCCTGCACGTCGCGTCCTCCCCCGGCCGTGGCACCACCGTGGAAGTGACGGTCCCGACGTGATCGGCGTGCTGGTGGTGGACGACAACCCGATCGTGCGGGCGGCGCTGCGCGGCTACCTCGACGGCGTCGACGGCGTGCGCGTCGTCGCCGAGGCCGCCGACGGGCGCGAGGCCGTCACGCAGGCGCGGGCCCACCGCCCGGACGTGACGCTGCTGGACCACCGGATGCCGGTCGCCGACGGGCTGTCCGCGCTCGGCGAGCTGAGCCGGCTCGGCGGCGTCCTGGTCATCACCAGCGACGCCGACCCGGTGCTCATCGGCCGGATGCTGCGCGGCGGCGCCCGCGGCTACCTCGTGCACGGCGCGTTCACCCCCGAGGAGCTGGGCCGGGCGGTCCTCGCCGTCGCCGCCGGGCACGGCTGGCTGTCCCCGGTCGCGGCGGCCGTCGCGACGCAGAGCGTCCGGGCGCAGGCGGCGCGGCAGGACCTCGCCGAGCGGCAGGAGGAGACGCTCAGCCGGTACCGGCTGACCCGCCGCGAGAAGGACGTCCTCGACCTGCTCGCGGAGGGGCTGTCCAACGCGGCGATCGCGCACCGGCTGCTGCTGACGGAGAAGACGGTGAAGAACCACCTGCATCACGTCTTCACCAAGCTCGGCGTCAGCGGGCGCGTGGCGGCCGTCCTGCTGTGGACCGGCCGGCGATGAGGGCATGGCCGCGGCGGCTCGGCTGGACCGCCCTCGCCGCCGGGGTCGGCGCCACGGCCCTGATCGTGCCGCCGCTCGTCATGCCGGACGGTCGCGGCCACCCGCCGGCCGCGACCGCCACGACACCCCCTCCGGGGCCGGCCTCGGCGGGCCCCGCCCCGGTCCCGGCGACGCCTTCCCCGGCGCTGCCACGCACCTCGGCGCCGCCGTCCCCCACCGCCGTCTCATCCACCGCCGCCGCGCCCTCCGGCGCCGCGCGGACGCCGGCGGCCACGGCGTTCACCGTGATCAGCCTGCACGCCGCCGACCCGGCCAACCTGCGCAACGGCGCCCGGGTCATCGAGTGCCCAAGCTGCGTCGGCGGCAGCCGGGTGGGGTACATCGGCGGCCCCAACACCCTGGCCGTCCGCGTCGCCGGTGTGACCGTCGCCGGCGAGCGGACGCTGACCGTCACCTACGAGACGGCCGAGACCCGGACCCTGCGGGTCGCCGTCAACGACGGGCCCGCGCAGTCGCTGACGCTCAGCGGCGCCGGCGACTGGCTGATCCCCGCGACGGTCACGCTGCGGGTGCACCTGCCGGCGGGCACGAGCTGGATCCGGTTCTTCAACACCGAGGGACCGGCCCCCGACGTCAACCAGATCCAGCTCCGCTGAGCCGCTAGAACGTCCCGGCGGTGTTGCACTTCGCCTTCTGGACGATGCAGTTCTTCACCCGCTTGCCCTGCGCGGTGTTGTCCCAGGCGAGGAAGGAGTCGCCGTGGAACGACGACGCCATCCCCGACGACAGCGTGAAGCCGTCGACCGAGCCGGGCGTCGGGTAGGCGATGACGAAGGACACCGACGGGATCGCGATCGGGAACGCGCCGGAGCACTTGCCGTCGTAGGTGTAGGCGACGTGGCCCTTGTGCGTCGGGCTGTCCAGATGCTGGCCGTCCCAGCAGTCCTGGAAGACCAGCTGGAACAGCAGCGACGCGCCCGGCGCGCAGCGCGGCCAGTTGCCGTCGGCGCTGCGGCCGATCTCGCCGCCGGGGCCCGCGCAGTAGAACTGGTTGACGGTCCCGGCCGGGGTCGGCGCCTGCAGCTTCGCGTCGCCGGCGATCATCCGGAAGCCCTGCGGGAACGGCACGGTCTTCGACGAGTCGGTCAGGCGCGAGCCGTAGTAGACGACGACGCCCTTCGGCTCGACGGCGACGCCGCGCTCGTACAGCGTCGGCACCCAGTAGGCGGACAGGTCCGGCGCCGGTGCGCAGCTGGTGCCGGCGTTGGCGAGCAGCGTGTCGGCGGTGCTGTTGGCGTCGGTGCTGCGGTTGCCGATGAAGCTGTGCATGTGCGAGGCGCCGGGCAGGCCCGGGAAGACGATCGGGTCGTCCTTGCGGGAGTGGCTGTACGTGCAGGTCGCGTTGAACTCCGGGACCCGCACGGCGTTCGCGGGTGCCGGGTCCATCGGCAGCGCGTTGAACGCGGCGAGCTGCGCGTTCCACTTGGCCCGGTCGATGTCGACCCAGCCCGGCTCCGTGCTCGGCGGCGTGGATCCGCCGGCGGTGAAGGAGAACCAGTTGATGTTGACGAAGTCGCCGCCGCCGGAGCTCTTCAGCACGGCGAACACCGCCTGCGCGCCGGCGGTGGCGTGGGTCCCGGTCGCGGACAGCGTCGTCCACGCCTGCCAGCCGCCGGTCGCCGCGATCGGGAAGCTGGCCAGCAGCGGCCCGGTCTGCGAGCCGGTGCGCAGCTCGACGGTGCCGCCGCCGACCGCGGACGCGACCCGGGCGGCGGCCGTGACCGGGCCGGCGGGGCCGAGGTCGACGCCGTCGAAGCGCATCCAGTCGCCGTTGGCGAGATAAGCGACGTTCTGCCCGCCGCCGGTGTCGACGGTGGTCTCCACCTGGACACCCGACTGGGCGGCGAACGACTCGGCCTGGACGGTGACGGTGGTGGCGGCGTCGGCCATGTGGACCGCGGTGGCGGTGACGCCGGCGAGCACGACGGCGAGGACGCCTGCCGCGCGCCTGGATCTGGACATGATGATGCTCCTCCTGGCGGGGAAGGGGGATGGACCACCTGCAACGCTAGGAGCCGTGCGGTGCCCGCGCCTGAACCGGAAGGCCCAGGCGCGGGGCCCAATGTTCAGGCCCGGCACCACCCCGAAATCAGACATATCAGGTGCAGAGTCACGACTGTGTATCATCGGCGGGTGAAGGTATGCGTCGTGGGAACCGGTTATGTCGGCCTCACCACCGGCATCTGCCTGGCCTATCTCGGGCACGAGGTCACGTGTGTCGACCTCAACCGGGAGAAGGTCGACCTGCTCCGCGGGGGGCGGTCGCCGATCTATGAGCCGTTCCTGGACGAGCTCATGCACGAGGCCGCGCACAACCTGACCTTCACCACCGACTACGCCGAGGGCGTCCCCGGCGCCGAGGTCGTGTTCGTCGCCGTGCAGACGCCGTCGCTGCCGGACGGGCAGCCCGACCTGCGGTATCTGCGGATGGCCGCGGAGCGCATCGGCGAGACGATCGACGGCGAGTTCACCGTGGTGGTCAACAAGTCGACGGTGCCCATCGGCAGCGGCAACTGGGTCGAGTCGATCCTGCGGGAGTCGTTCGAGCAGTTCCACTCGCGGCGGGCGGCGGGCGAGTTCGCGGTGGCGTCCAACCCGGAGTTCCTGCGGGAGGGCTCGGCGATCCACGACACGCTGTATCCGGACAGGATCGTCATCGGCTCGGACAACCCGCGCAGCCTCGACGTGCTCAACCGGCTCTACCGGGCGGTGCTCAACCAGTCGTTCACGGCGCCGACGTTCCTGCCGCGGCCCGAGGAGGTCGGCGCCGTGCCGCTGGTCTCCACGGACCTCGCGTCGGCCGAGCTGATCAAGTACGCGGCCAACGCGTTCCTGGCGCTGAAGATCAGCTACATCAACGAGATCGGCAAGCTGGCCAACAAGGTCGGCGCCGACATCAACCAGGTCGCGCGGGGCACCGGGCTCGACGCGCGGATCGGGTCGCGGTTCCTGCAGCCGGGCGTCGGCTGGGGCGGGTCGTGCTTCGGCAAGGACACCGCGGCGCTGATCGCGACCGCCGCCGAGTACAGCTACGACATGCCGATCGTGTCCGCCGCCCGCGAGGTCAACCAGCGTCAGCGCGAGGAGGCGGTCAACAAGCTCCTCGACGAGCTGCGCATCCTCAAGGGCCGCAAGATCGGCCTGCTGGGCCTCGCGTTCAAGCCCAACACCGACGACCTGCGCGACTCCCCCGCGATCGACATCGCCCGGCTGATGACCGCCCGCGGCGCCCGGGTGAAGCTGCACGACCCGATCGCCGCCGAGCGCTTCCGCACCGAGGAGCCGGACCTCGCCGCCAGCCTGTGCGAGACCGTCGACGAGGTGTTCGACGACAGCGACGCCGTCGTGCTGGTCACCGAGTGGCCGCAGTATCTGGAGCTCGACTGGGGCAAGTATGTCGGTCTCATGCGCACCCCGGTCGTCCTGGACGGCCGCAACGTGCTGGACCCGCAGCGGCTGAGCCGGCTCGGCTACACGTATCTCACCATCGCCGGGCGGCCCGTCGGGCTCTGAGGCAGGATCGACGGATGGCACATCCCGAGATCGTCTCGACCGAGGAGTGGCAGGCGGCCCGCGAAGACCTCCTGCGCGCGGAGAAGGAAGCCACCCGGGCCCAGGACGCCCTCGCCGCCCGCCGGCGGCGGCTGCCGATGGTGCGCTTCGACGGGTCGTACACCTTCCGGGCACCGGACGGCGAGCGCACCCTCCCCGACCTGTTCCAGGGGCGCTCCCAGCTGGTCACCTACCAGTTCATGGACAACGGCCCGGACCACCGCTGCCCCGGCTGCACGTATTTCACCGACAACGTGCCCGCGGGCGCGCCCGCGATCCTCGCCGAGCGCGGGGTCACCTGGGTGACGGTGTCGGACATGCCGTTGCCGCAGATCGAGGCGTACAAGGCGGAGCGCGGCTGGACGGTGCCGTTCGTGTCGTCGCGGGGCACCACGTTCGCCGCGGACTGCGGCGCCGGCGGCGGCTTCGTGCTCACCGCCTTCCTGCGCGACGGCGACACGGTCTACAAGACCTACTCGACGACGTCCCGCGGCGTCGACCGGCTGCTGTTCACCACCAACATCCGCGACCTCACCGTCTACGGGCGGCAGGAGGCCTGGGAGGACTCCCCGGACGGCTGGCCCACGGTGTGACGCCGGTCAGGGGCGGGACGCGGACCGGTACTTGACGCCGAGGTGCGGGCGGGCGACGGCGGCCACCGCCGCCTCGCCGCCGGCGTGCCAGCCGAGCCAGGCCTCGCGGCGGCCCTGCAGGCCGAGCCGGGGCGGGCGCGGCATCGGCACGGTGGTGCGCAGGTGGAAGAGGTGGCCGCCGGCGGCCGGGACGGCGCGCAGCTCCTCGACGTCGATCCAGCCGACCGTCGCCGAGTGCGGGCCGGAGCGCAGCACGATGCCGTGGTCGGTGACCTCGGTCGTGCCGGTCAGCCAGCTCAGCTCCAGGGCGACCAGCGTCAGGGCGAGCGCGGCGAAGAGCACGGCGAGGACCGTCCAGCCCCAGCGCAGCCCGAACCCGAGCGTGTCGAGCACCTCGGGCACGTCGTAGTCGCCGCTGTAGATGGCCACCTGCACGACGCTGTACGCCACCATGAGCAGCAGGAACGTGAGCGCCAGCAGGGCGGCGCGGTGGCTGCGGTGCAGCGCCCGGGCCCGCCGCAGCACGACCGGCGGCACGGTCAGAACCCGCCCTGGCGGCGGAGCCGGTCGAGGGTCTCCATCGCCTCGTCCGCCGACATCTGGAAGCGCTGCTCGGCCTCCGCGACGAGCTTGCTCGGGTCGCCGGTGCCGTCGACCGCGGCCATCACGTCGTCGCCGAGGATGTCGCGCATCGCCTCCATCGTCTGCCGCCGCAGGTCCTCCAGGGCGCCCTGGGCGGCCCGCAGGGTCGCGTCGCCGAGGTCCTGCGCCGGGGACCGCATCGCCCGCGGGTCGATGGTGATCCGCGACAGGCCGGCGTCGCCGCGCGCCTCGGCGGTGACGAGACCGTCGAGGGCCTCGCCGCGGCCGACCATCGCCGCCGACCGCCGCTGGAAGTCCTCGACCTGCCGCATCTGCCGCAGCGCGTCCTCGACCAGCCGGTCGGGGTCCATGTTCGGGTCCACTGCCGTCCTACCTCACTTCGCCGAGCCGGCACCGCGTGCCGGCCGCCCACTCATACCCGACCTGGGCACCGCTCACGTCGCCGGGCCGATCATTTCGCCGGGCCGATCATTTCGCCGGGCCCGGCAGCTCGCGCCGGGGGGCGACGTAGTCGCTGCCGTTCAACGGCGAGTAGTCGATCGTGATCACCTTGAAGTCGGCGCCCTTGACGCCGCCCGGCTGCGACTGGAACGCCTTCGACAGCGCGACACCCGCCAGAAGGATCGCGGTGGCGCCGCCGGCGATCGCCGTGATGGTCTTCGCCGCCGCGCCTGCGGTCATCGCGACCGCCGACACCGCCGCCTCGGCCGCCGCCCGCACCGCGGGGAACGCCGGCGTGGCCATCGCGAGGCCGACCGCGACGGCGCAGGCGAACGCGAACGTCCCCGCCACGATCGCCATCACCGCGAAGGCGTAGTAGGCCGCGGCGACCGTCTGCAGGCCGGTCCCGACGTTCTCCAGATACTTCTTGAGGTCGTCGACCTCCTGGTTGTAGACGGAGACGGCGTTGAGGTAGGCGTCCTTGTCCTCGGCGATCCACTGGGGGTTGACCTTCGTGTTCGCGTTGGTGATCCGGGTCTTGACGACCTCGAGCATGGCAGCGGTCTGCTTCCACTCCTCGCCGGTCTGCCAGATCGACCCCGGGTTGGAGACCCCCAGGCCGACGGCGATGCCCAGCCGCACGGCGCTCGACACGAACGGCGCCGCCCCGAACGACGAGCCCAGGGCGAACCGCAGCATGATGACACCAGAGCTGAACGGGTTCATGACGTCTCCTAGCGGTACATGACCTGGTTGGTCGACTCGGCCTGCTCCCACTGGGTCGCGATGCCGTCGAGCTTGTCACGGAACGTGGTCAGCTGGTCCTGGCCCGCTTTCACGTAGTCGGCGAGGTACTGCTGCGCCGAGTCGTACGCACCCTGCAGCGCGAACCCGAGCAGCCCGAACCCCGGTGGCTCGATCATCGCCTCCGCCACCCGCCGGGCGACCGGGTCGAACGCGGGCGCCGCGTCCTCCACCAGGTCCTTGCCGAGCTGCCGGATCGCGTTGGACGTGACGTGGATGTCCTGTGCCATCGACCCTCCCCGAATTCGCCGAAGATCCGACTGTAGCGGAAAACGCGCGTCAGGCGACCACGAGGAGCAGGTCGTGGGCGCGGCAGAACTCGAGGTGTCCGAGCAGCTCCGTGATCGTCTCCGGGTCGCCGTCGTAGTCGCCGCGGTCGATGTCGTCGAGCAGGCCCCGCAGCTGCCCGACGACCGGCTCGATCGGCGTGCGGAACCATCCGTCGACCGGTGACCCGGGCGCCGCCACCCTGCCCGGGCCGGCGTCGGTGCTGTTGGGCACGAACAGGTCGTGCTCCATCGGCCCGGGCCATTCGTCGTGGGTGTCGCCGAAGCAGGTCCCGGCGGCCAGGATCGGCGCGGCCTCGTCGTCGCCCAGCCACCGCCAGGCGACCTCGCCCCCGTCGTAGGTGAACTCGGCGACCCGCCCGCCGACGACGTCGCGGAAGCGGCGGCTCAGCCCGATCGCGGCGAACTCCAGCAGCCACGCGACCGCGCCGTCACCCTCGGCGACGTCGGCGTCGGCGACCAGGTCGAGAACGCCCGGCCCGTACGACGTACCCATCAGCCCGCACCTCACATCATCGGCAGCGTCATCGGCGCACCATCATCCACCCGGGTCGCATCACGGCGCGGATCGCGGGTAGGCCGCGGCAGTCCCCGCACAGCGGAGCATGGAGCGTCCCATGAGCACTCAGCACGTCGCCGTCGTCACCGGCGCCTCGCAGGGCATCGGCGCGGCCGTCACCGCCGCGTACCGCAAGCTCGGCTACGCCGTCGTCGCCACCTCCCGCTCGATCGGGCCGTCCGGCGACCCGCTGCTGGCGACCGTCGCCGGTGACATCGCCGACCCGGCCGCCGGCGCCCGCGTCGTCGAGCGGGCCCTGGCCACGTTCGGGCGCGTCGACACGCTCGTCAACAACGCCGGGGTGTTCGTCGCCAAACCGTTCACCGACTACACGTCCGCCGACTTCGACCTGGTCACCGGCGTCAACCTGCGCGGCTTCTTCGACGTGACGCAGCGCGCCGTCGCGGCGATGCTCACCCAGGGCGGCGGGCACGTCGTCAACGTCACGGCCAGCCTCGCCGACCACCCGACCCCGGGTGCGCCGTCGGCACTCGCCGCGCTCACGAAGGGCGGGCTCAACGCCGTCACGAAGTCCCTGGCCGTCGAGTACGCGGCCCGCGGCATCCGGGTCAACGCCGTCGCCCCCGGCGTCGTCCGCACCCCGATGCACGCGCCGGAGACGCACGACGCACTCGCCGCGCTGCAGCCCACCGGCCGGATCGGCGAGCCGGGTGACATCGTCGACGCCGTCCTCTACCTGGAGACCGCCGGCTTCGTCACGGGCGAGGTCCTGCACGTCGACGGCGGCCGGGCCGCCGGTCTCTGACCCTCCGGGCCCGGGTGTCGGGTTCACGACGTCCGGTTCGCCGCCGCCGGCCGTCCTCCTCGTGACCTTTGCGGGAAACAAGGAGGAACGATGCGCACAGCGGGAACATCGGCACTGCGGTGGATCGGCGCCGGGCTGCTGGCACTGTCGGCGGCGGCGGTCACCCTGGCGGTGGGCGGCAGCCCCGCCGCCGCGGCCGGGACCTGCACCGCCGTCAACAACACGGACGTCGCGATCGTCGACCTGACGACGGTGGAGAGCACGGTGACGGTCTCCGGCTGCACCGGCAACGCGTCGGCCACCAGCACGGTCGAGGTGCACATCGTCCACACCTACCGCGGCGACCTCGTCGTCACCCTCGTCGCGCCCGACGGCACCCCGTACATCCTGCACAACCGCAGCGGGGGCAGCGCCGACAACATCGACCAGACCTCGACCGTCAACCTGTCGTCCGAGGTCGCCAACGGCACCTGGCGGCTGCGGGTGCAGGACGCCGCGGCGTCGGACAACGGCTACATCAACACGTGGACCCTCGACGCCGGCACTGGGTCCGGGCCCAGCTGCACCGGCACCAACCCCGCCGACGTGACGATCGTGGACCTCGCGACCGTGGAGAGCCCGATCACGATCAGCGGCTGCGCCGGCAACGCGTCGGCCGCCAGCACCGTCGAGGTGCACATCGTCCACACCTACCGCGGCGACCTCGTCGTCACCCTCGTCGCGCCCGACGGCTCCACGTACATCCTGCACAACCGCAGCGGGGGCAGCGCCGACAACATCGACCAGACCTCCACCGTCAACCTGTCCTCCGAGGCTCGCAACGGCACCTGGCGGCTGCGGGTGCAGGACGCCGCGTCGTCGGACAACGGCTACATCAACGCCTGGACCCTCACCCTCTGACCCTCTCGCCGGCCGGGGCGCCTCCCACCTGGGAAGGCGCCCCGGTCATTGACATCCGTAGTTCAGGAAGGTTTCCTTACAGAATCGCGGCCGGATCGGTGGCCGGTCCGGTTCGGGTGAAGGGGCATGCCATGCACCGGCTGATCGCTGCCGCCCTGGCGGGCGTCCTGGCAGGCGGCACGGCAGGGGTTCAGGTGGCGCCGGGTGCTGCCGCCGCGATCCCGCCGCCGGAGGTCGACCTGCTGGCGAACCCCGGATTCGAGTCGGCGGCGTACGGGCTGCCGCTCACCCGGTGGACCTGCGACCCGGGCACGGCCGCCACCTGGGGCGGGCACTCCGGGCAGTACTCGCTGACCGGGACGCCCACGCCGGCGTCGAAGGCCGAGTGCGCGCAGGTCGTCCCGGTGCGGCCGGGCTCCTCCTACACCCTGTCCGGCTGGGTCCGCGGCGGGTACGCCTTCCTCGGCACCGAGCTCGGCGGGACCTGGGCGCCGCCGGGCGAGCAGTGGACCCGGCTGTCGGTCGCCTTCGCCACCGGACCGGCGACGACGGCCGTCCGCGTGTACGTGCACGGCTGGTACGCCCAGGCCGCCTTCGACGCGGACGACCTCGTGCTCTCCGGCCCGGACAGCACGAGCACCGTCCCGGCGCCGCCGGCCGACCTGGCACCGTCCGAGGCCACCAGCCACTCGGTGCGGCTGAGCTGGACCGGTTCGCCGGGCGCCGGTCGGTACCGGATCTACCAGGACGGCGCGTTGCGGGCCACCACCGCGGGCTCCGAGCCGACCGCCGTGCTGACCGGGCTCGCTCCCGGCAGCTCGCACACGTACGCGGTGTCGGCGGTCAGCGCGGCCGGCGAGTCGGCGCCGTCGGGGCCCGTCACGGCCAACACGATGCCGAGCCGGGACACGCCGCCCTACGCGCCCCGTTCGGTCGTCGCCACCGTCGCCGGGCCCGGCCAGGTGTGGCTGGCCTGGGAGGCGGTCCAGACCGCGACCGACGGCTACGACATCTACCGCGACGGTGTCCGGATCGCCTGGGCGTACGGCCCGGCGCAGCTGGTCACGAACGTGGCCGCGGGCCCGCATACGTTCGAGGTGACCGCGCTGAACTCCGCCGGGGCGTCGCCGAGGTCCATCGCGGTCACCGTCGTCGGGTGACCGCTACCGGGTGTCCCCGGGGCGGTCGACGATGGTCATCGTCGCGTAGATGACCTGGCGGTACACGTCGCCGCGGTGGCTGACCAGGTCGGCGTCGTCGCCGTGGGTCACGTGGTCCTCGACCGCGACCAGCCGCTCGCCGATGAACCGGTAGGTCTGCTTGTCGAACAGCAGCTCCTGCGACAGGTAACCCTCGAGGATCCGGCCGAGCCCGACCGCCGGGCGGCCGTCGATGTTCACCGCGTCAGGGTTGACGGTCATCCCCGGCGACCGGGCCAGGTGCCGGAAGATCGCCGCCTGCACGTTCGGCGGCACCACGTACTGGCCGATGAACCCGTCCACGTCGACCGCCATCGACCCGGGGCCGGGCACGGCGTCCGGGACCTTGTCCGGGCCGGTCATCGACGTGATCGTCGACCAGGGGACCCGGCCCCAGGTCACGCCGCCCTCCCCGCGCCTGGTCACCACGAGCCGGCCGTTCTCGTAGCCGGCCCTGACCTGACCGTCGACGCTGTTCCACTCCTGGATCCTGCGGTTCTCGCTCAGCTCCGGCCTGATCGCGGCGTTCGGGTGCTCGTTCTCGTACGCCGGCTTGTTGCGCAGCTCGAGCGTCTCGATGTACATGAACTGGTCCGGCCGGGGGTGCTTCCACGGCCGGCGCTCGGCGGACCAGGCGGCGTTCTCCAGGTACTCCGCGGCGCTGGCCGGCACGGCGAACGGCAGCACCGCGGACAACGCCGGCCCGGTGCCCGGCACCGGCGGGCCGTCGCCGTCCCTGGTCACCGCGACGGCGACGACCGCGGCGGCGACCATGGCGGCGGCCGCCGCGGCGATCCCGGCCGTGAACGCGAAACGCTTCCGGCGGTGCCGGTCCAGGCTGGTCACCCGCTGCTCCTTCGAAGACATCCGCTCGCGCAGGGCCGCCCGGGCCCGGCCTTCCGCCGCCCGGCCGGGGACCTCGTCGGGCCCGAACGCCTCGCGCAGCACACTGATCTCGTCCATCACTCACTCATCTCGATCTCGGCGCCGAGCGCCTGCCGCATCTCCTGACGCGCCCGGTGCAACCGGGACCTGGCCGTGCCGGCGGGAATGTCGAGCGCCGCCGCGGCCTCCTGCTGGCTGAGCCCGGCCCACGCCACGAGCAGCAGCACCGCCCGCACCGGCTCCGGCAGCCGCCGCAGCGCGCCGGCGAGCCGGCCACGCACGGCCGTCGCGTCGATCCGTCCCGCGACGGCGTCGGCGTGGTCGGCCGCGTCCTGCCCGTCGCCGGCCCTGGCCAGGGCCCGGTACCTGCGCGTCTCGGCCCGCGCGTGCCGGGCGATGAGGTTCGACGCGATGCCGTACAGCCAGGGCCGCACGTCGGCGCGCGCGCTGTCGTACGTGTGCCGCCGGTCGAACGCGATCAGGAACGTCTCCGACGCCACGTCCTCGGCCAGGTCGGGCCCGAGCCGGCGGGCCGCGTACGCGTAGATCTGCCGGTAGTGCCGGTCGAACACGGCGGTGAACCGCTCGGGCGCGGCTGTCGCCTGCGCGATGAGGTCGGCGTCGGTGTCCGGCTGTGTCACCACTGCCACGTCCGCCTCCTCCACGTCGTCCACAGTTGCATCACACCCGTACTTCGCCGGACGCGGCAGAAGTGTTCGCGGGGTCCCCATGCGAGGTGCGCATGCGGGAAGACGACGGGCCCGGCCGGCCCGCCTAGCGTCGGGGCCATGGTCTCCGCAGGCAACGCCGTGGTGCTCGGCGCCGGCATGGCCGGCCTGATCGCCGCCCGGGTGCTCAGCGACGCGTACGACACCGTCACGGTCATCGACCGCGACCCGCTGCCCGACGTGCCGTCGGCACGGCGCGGGGTCCCGCAGTCCCGCCAGCTGCACGTGCTGCTGGCGCAGGGCCGGCGCGCGCTCGACGAGCTCTTCGAGGGCCTCAGCGGCGAGCTGTGCGCCGCCGGCGCGCCGCTGGTCGACCTGCACGACCAGGTGCACTGGCGCAACGACGGCCACCCGATGCGCCGGGCCGCGTCGGACCTCGTCGGCGTGGGGGTCAGCCGCCCGCTGCTGGAGGGCACGGTGCGGGCCCGGGTGCGGAGCCTGCCCAACGTCCGGTTCTGCCCGCCCGCCGAGGTGACCGCGCTGCTGAGCACCGAGGACCGCGGCCGGGTCACCGGTGTGCTCGTGACGCCGCGCACCGGTGCCGGGTACCGGATGCGCGCGGACCTGGTGGTCGACGCCTGCGGCCGGGCGTCGCGCAGCCCGGTGTGGCTGGCCGGGCTCGGCTATCCGGCCCCGCCGGAGCAGCGGGTCCCGGTCGACGTCACCTACGTCACCCGCCTCTACGAGCGCGACCCCCGGCACCTCGACGGCCTGCTCGGCGCGCTGACCAATGCCGTGCCGGGCCGCCCGCGCACCGGCATCGTCGCCGCGCAGGAGGACGGCCGCTTCGCGGTGGCGCTCAGCGGGATGCTCGGTGAGCAGCCGCCGCCGGACGAGGAGGGCTTCGCGCGGTTCGCCGAGTCGCTGGGGATGCCGGTGATCAGCGAGGTGGTGCGCGGCGCCGTCCCGGTGGGCGGCCCGGCGCGGATGCGCTACCCGGCGAGCGTGCGCCGGCACTACGAGCGGCTGCGCCGTTTCCCGCTGGGCTACCTGGTGGTCGGCGACGCCGTCTGCAGCTTCAATCCCGTGTACGGCCAGGGCATGACGGTCGCCGCCACCGAAGGGCTGCTGCTGCGCTCGCTCCTGCCCGGCGGCCCGGACCGGCTGGCACGGCGCTTCTTCCGCGGCGCCGGCAAGCTCATCGACGGCCCGTGGTCCATCGCGGTCGGCACGGACCTGCGTTTCCCGCAGGTGCCGGGGCCGCGCTCGGCCCGGGTGCGGCTGGTCAACTGGTACGTGCACCGGCTCCACGCGGCCGCCGTCGCCGACGCCGTGCTGGGTGCGGCGTTCCTGCGCGTGCTCAACCTCGTGGACCCGCCGGCCCGGCTGCTGCGCCCCTCGATCGTGCGCCGGGTCCTGCGCGGCGGGACCCGCTGACCCGGCACCGCCTCCGCCCGCGGTGTCACCGCGGGCGGGGTGTCATTTCGGGCAGCGGACCTTGCGCATGAAGGCGGGCAGCAGCCAGGGCCGGCGGCCGCCGACGCGGACGCCGCCGGACAGCGCCGCCCGCACCGGCGAGACCCGGCCGAAGAGCATGAGGTTGAACACGACCGGGTCGTAGCCGACCCGGACGTCCGGTCGCGTTCCCGGATCGGCGACGCTCACCACGTTCCCGGCGAGCAGCAGGGTCACCGGGTCCGTGTACCGCGACTCGAACGCGACCGCCACCCGGACGTCGGGCAGTGCCTTCTCGGTGTCGAGCAGGTGGCCGTACCCGTCGCGGACCAGCCCGACGAAGAAGACCTCGAAGAACGGCGCCGCCTCGGCGGGCGGGACCACGTGCGGGACACCGGCGGCCCGGGCGATGTCCCGGCCGTGGATGTGGAACTCGTTGACGATGTGGGCGAACAGCCCCGCCATCGTCAGCGTCGAGCTGCCCAGCCAGGGCAGCGGCGACGACGGGTCGACGTGGCGCGTGGCGTCGAGCATCGCCGCGCAGTCCGCGCGGATCCGGGCGGCGAGGGTCGCCGGGTCGCGTTCCCCGAACGACCGCATCACCTCGGTGTTCAGCAGGTCGACCCGGTCGACCGTGGTGCGCCGCCACTGCTCGTGCACGTCCGGGAGCGGGAACGCCGGCTCCGGGTAGGCCCTGGCGATGACGGCGTCGAGGTCGGTCAGCGTGGCCACGTGGGCCGCGGTGTCGGCGACCGACCAGTGCCGGGTCGCCGGCCGGCCCGCCGCGGCCGCCTCCACCAGGGCGGCGAACCGGTCGCCGGCGGTGGCGACGTCGCGGCGGATCCCTTCCCACTGCCGGGTCGACACGTCCATGCCGGGCGCCTCCGCTCAGTTGTAGGGCATCGTCGGGAACCAGCCGTAGCCGAACATCGCGGGCACCCGGACGGTCCAGTAGACGACGGTGAATACGCCCAGCGCAAGCAGCAGCGCGCCGGTGACGGCGAGGGTGCGGGCCGGTCGCGCGGCCAGCCAGCGGACCAGGCCGCCGCGGGTGACGAGGACGACCAGGGCGAACAGGGCGGCCACGATCGCGATGTTGCCCAGCGACTGCAGCACGAAGGCACCGGCGCCGTAGAGCGGGTTGCCGTTGTCGGCGGCCCACTGGAAGAGCTTGTGGAACAACGGGTACGGCCGGCCGATCAGGAAGGCGCCGACCAGCATGCCGAGGACGAACACCCGGGCGAACGGGCGGCGGGCGAACGGGTCCCGGACCGTGCCGAGGGCGGCGAGCCCGAGGTAGACGAACGCGAGACCGATCACGCCGAAGACCACGACGGACTGCACCAGCCGCACGGGCATCCCGCCGGCCGTCGTCGCCGTCGAGAGCTGCGGCAGGGAGTCGCCGAGCAGGACGCCGACGAACCCGTAGACGGCGGCGACCACGACCGTCCCCAGGGTGAGCAGGCCCAGCGGCCGGAGCATGAAGCGCAGCCCGGCCGCCGGGGTGCCGCCGGCGCCCGCGTGGGTCATCGGCCCGATCGAGGCGGCCATGGCGATGTTGCAGGCCGTGAACGTGCCGGCGAGCCCCGAGACGAAGGCGAAGAGCAGTCCCGCCGCGGTGCCGCCGATGGCGGTCGCCTTGGCGTCGTGGCCCAGCAGGGTGTTGGCGACGTTGTCGCCGATGGTCTTGTCGACGAACTCGTACGACCAGAGCAGGGCCAGCGCGACGCCGGCCAGCACGCTGCCGGCGATCAGCCGGCCGGTCCGGCCCGAGCGGGCCGGCGCCCGCGTGTGCCGCGCGGCCGGTTGACGGATGTCGGTCATGACAGCCTCATCTCTTCCAGGTGCGACGGTGGCGACCGGCCGGTCCGTCCCGCCCGCGGCTGCTCGCGCGGGTCCGGCGGGACGGACCGGCCGGTCCACGGCGGGGATCAGCGGGCGATGGGGAGCTCGACGGCCGCGGGCGGCGGCACCGGCCGCACCTCGGCGCGCTCACCGCGCCGCCCCAGCAGCCACTTGCCCCACCAGTACAGGCCCCGGGCCAGGCACACGATCGTGACCGCGAAGAACAGCGTGTAGACGACGTTGAAGAGCATCAGGACGCCGTACACCGTGGCCACCATGGAGCCGAACATGAACTGGTCCATGGGTTTGGAGGGGGTGGTGCCCGGATCGGTGATCATGTAGTTGGTGAACAGCACGAACGCCACCCCGGTCATGACGCTCAGCGCCGCCCAGAGCTGCACGTCCCAGACGTAGTGCCGGATCAGCGCCTGGATGACGAAGCCGCCGACCCAGCCCACGATCAGCGCGACCTTCTTCGTGAGCATCGCGTTGAGGATGGTGCCCGCGGTGAGGATCACCATCGGGATGAACATCCGGAAGACGTCGGGCACGTTCTCCGTGAAGTGGTACGGCGGCGCCACGTTGACCCACGAGAACGTGAGCAGCGCGACGGTGATGCCGAAGTTCGAGGGGTTCATGAAGTGCCGCATGCGGCCCTTGATCGGGGCCTGCAGCACGGCCTTCTGCCCGACGGCCACCACCACCGCGAAGGCGATCGGCCAGAACAGGTCGTTGGCGTAGAGCAGCATGTTCGCGGCGAGCGCGGTGATGTGCGTCGGCAGCAGGAACGTGTAGACACCCCATGCGCCGTTGCCGCTGTAGGCCGGCCGGCGGCCCAGGGCGCGGGCGGCGACCCACTCGATCGCCACCTCCGCGGTGTACCCGATCGCCAGGGCGAACAGCGGCCAGGTCCAGGGCTGCTCGAACCCGAGGATCGTGTAGCCGAGGATGTTGAAGATGGACATGGAGATGGCGAAGTTGCGCAGGGCGAGGTAGCGGGGGTCGCGCTTGTCCACCCGGGGCACGGGCGGTCGCGGGTCGGCGCCGGCGGCTGCCCGGGCCGGGCCGGCGCCGTTGCGGGCCGCGTCTTGGGCCTCGACCGTTGTGGTCGCGCCTTCCTCGGCGCGTTTGACGTCCGTCATGACTTGGTCAGCTCCTGGGCCTGGTCGGTGAGCATGAGGTCGTGCCACCCCGCGGACAGCGACAGGGTCTGCTGGTGCGTGGCGCCGGTGAGGTCGCGCCAGCTCAGCTCGACGGTGACGGGTGCGGCGCCCTGGGCGCCCAGCCCGAAGAACACGTCGAAGCTGCGCTTGCCCGAGTGCCCGCCGCCGCCGTCGAGCTGGCCGAGCTGGGTCCGGCCGTCCGCGGTGGTCACCCGTGCCTGCGCGCCGTACGCCGGGGTGCCGGCGTCGCCGGTCTGGGCGGCACCGAGCGCGGGCCGGTGCAGCCGCAGCCCGAGGAAGTTGCCGACCTCCGCCTTGGTGTTCTTGTAGAAGGCCGGCGGCCCCCACTGCCGTGCCACGGCGAAGTCCTGGCGGCCGTCGCCGTCGATGTCGCCCACGGCGACCCCCCGCGTCGGGGTCTTGTCGGCGAGCCCGAGCTGCGGGCTCAGGTCGGCGTAGCGGCCGTTGCCCTCCGGCGCCCAGAACGCCAGCGCGTTGGAGCCGGCGATGTCGTCGCCCGGCTGCGCGTTGGGCCACATGGCCGGCTCACGCAGCATCAGGTCGTTGCTGGCGGCCAGCTCCTGCAGCCAGTTGAACCGGTTGATCGTGCCCTTGACGAAGCCGCAGGACTGCACCACGACGAGCCGGCCGCTGTTGTCGAAGTCGGCCATCTTCGCGTCCCAGCCCCAGCCGACCCAGGCGAGGTTCTTCGCCGAGGCCCTGTTCACGAAGGGCGCGATGCCCTTGCTGAGCTGGTCCCGCGCCTCCTGGGGGGTGGCGGCGGTGTTCTGCCAGACGAAGTTGCTCTCCTCCAGCCCCCACGCCTCGGTGATGTTGCTGACGAAGGCGTCGAAGCGGCCCCGGCTGCCGAGGTCGGCGAAGTCGACGGACATCCCCTTGAACGAGTCGTGCCCGACGACCAGCGACTTGGGGTCCAGCGGGCCGCGGCGGCCCTCGGCCAGCGCGAACTTGATGCGGCCCGGCACCGACACGTTGTGGAAGAAGCGGTCGTTGCCGAAGTCGTTGGCGAGGTACAGCTCGGGCAGCAGGTCACCGTCGAGGTCCGCGGACGCCGAGGCGAGGGTCCAGCCGGAGGCGTACCGGGGGTCGATCGCGGTCTGCGGCTCGTAGGTGACGCTCGGCTCGGCGCCGCCGGTGGCCGCGGTCCACCGCAGGACGTGCGCGCCGCCCGCGTTCTGCGCGCGGGACATGGAGTGGTTCATCTGCACGTTGGGGATGCCCTGCGGGTCGAGCACCTGGGTGTCCGGGAAGTAGTTGAAGATGCCGATGTCGGGCTTGCCGTCGCCGTCGAAGTCGGCGACCGCGGTCGCGTTGGTGTTCCACAGCGGCCCGCGGTAGAGGCCGTCGGCGGTCTGCTGCTGGGGGATCAGCTCGACCGGGTGGTACGACGCCAGGCTCAGCGACCCCTGCGCGTCCTCCTTCTGCAGGAACACGACGGGCGTCCGGCCCCAGTAGACGACGAGCAGGTCCATCCGGCCGTCGACGTTGAAGTCGCCGGGCGTGCACCCCATCGGCGCGATCGCCGGCCCCATCGGCAGCGGCGCCGGGTCGAGCAGGAACGGCGCGTAGCCGGCGGCTCCGCCGGGCGCCGGGGTGACGACGACGCTGTCGCTGCGCGGGTCGACGAGGCACAGGTCGTCGGCTCCGCCCTGTCCGTCGAGGTCGTTGAGCGCGACCCCGGCGCCGACCGACGAGATCCAGGAGCGGATGTGCTCGTACTTCGGGTTCACGGTGCGGATCGTGCGCTGCGGCAGGCCCGGCGGGAACGCGATGGGCAGTTCGGTGAACGCGAACCGCGCCGCCATCGTCTGCCGGTCCTCGATGGACGCGGACGGCAGCCGCGAGACCACGAACAGCCCCGCGACGAGTACCAGGACGAAGACGACGGGAATGAGCCGGCGCAGCGGACCCACTGGTTTCGGTGGCAACGGTCCCCCTCGGGTGGCGCCCGTCCCCTGCGAGGACGGGCTTTTTCGGGTGGTGTCATGGGTGACGGCGGTCCGCGGTCACCCGGTCTGTCCTTCAGTCGGCGGAGCTCACGTGCATCGGCATGCCACCGCGCATGCGCAGCGACAACATCGGCTCCGGCACGACCTCGTGCGTGGCGACCTTCGTGAGCGTCAGGTCCCGGGTCAGCATCGCGAGCACGAACGCGGCTTCCATCAGGCCGAGGTGGTTGCCGACGCAGAACCGCGGTCCCGCGCCGAACGGGATGTAGGCGTACCGCGGGCGGTCGGTGGCCCGGACCGGGTCGAAGCGCTCGGGGTCGAACTCCTCCGGGCGGTCCCAGAAGTCCGGGTGCCGGTGCAGCGTGTACGGGCAGATCAGCACGTCGGCGCCGGCGGGCACGCGGTACCCGCCGACCATGTCCTCCGCGAGCGCCTTGCGCGGCAGGATCCACACCGGCGGGTACAGCCGGACGACCTCGTCGATGACCATCGCCGTGTACCGGAGCCGGCCCAGGTCCTCGAAGGTCGGCAGCCGGTCGCCGAGCACCGTGACCGCCTCCTCCCGCAGCCGGTGGCGTACGTCGGGATGCTTGTCGATCAGGTAGAGCGCCCAGCTGAGCGTGCTGGCCGTGGTCTCGTGCCCGGCGAGCAGCAGCGTCACCAGCTCGTCCCGCAGCCGCTGCCGGCCGACCCGGGGGTCGGGCTCGGCCCGGGCGGACACGATGAGCCGCGACAGCACGTCGTCGCGGTCGCCGGAGACGGCGCCGCGCTCGTCGACGAGCTGGTCGACGATCGTCTGCAGGCGGCGGCGGGCCCGCCGGAACCGCAGCTGGCGCGGCAGCGGCACCCACGGCGGCACGGCGCTCAGCGACGCGAGCTCGAACATGGCCTGGTCCTGCACCATGGCGAAGTCGCGGCCGATCGTGGGGAAGCGGCCGAGGTCGGTGTCGAGCAGGGTGCGCCCGAGCACGCCGAGCGTCAGGCCCGTCATCTCGTGGAGCACGTCCACCGGCCCGTCCCGGCCGAGCGTGCGCAGCCGCCCGACGAGGGCGGCCGCCTCCTCGGCGACGACGCCGGCCTGGTCGGCGATGCGGCGGCTCTGGAACGCCGGCTGCACCACCCGGCGCTGCTTGCGCCACAGTTCGCCCTCACTGGTGAGCAGCCCGTCGCCGAGCGCCCGGCGGGCGTGCACCAGGCCGATGCCCTTGTGGTAGTTGGCCGCGTTGTCGGCGAGCACGTGCTTGGCGTGGCCGGGGTGGTT
Source organism: Dactylosporangium sp. NPDC051087 (assembly GCF_055586325.1). Taxonomy (NCBI): domain Bacteria; kingdom Bacillati; phylum Actinomycetota; class Actinomycetes; order Micromonosporales; family Micromonosporaceae; genus Dactylosporangium; species Dactylosporangium sp. NPDC051087. Next base: position 319,750 of record NZ_JBVJIJ010000011.1, read on the forward strand.
GAAGAAGTAGAGCTCCTTCGGCCCGACCGGCAGCCGTGCGGCGTCGCCGTAGCGGTCCGCCGCCGAGGTCATCATGCCGAGGCGGTCGCGGCCCATCATGATCAGCATGCTGACGGCGGCGGCGCGCGACGGCCCGTTCAGCGTCCGCGGGGTGACGGCGGCGGTCATGACGTCACCACCGCGGACGGCGCCATGTCGAGGCGGTGGAACCGGCCGCCGAGGAAGACGAGGGCGTCGCCGTCGCCGTACCGGCACATGCCCCGCGGGCGGCCGAGGAAGATCGTGTGGTCTCCCCCGTCGTACGACCGCCACACCTCGCACTCGATGTGGGCGACGGCGCCGGCGAGCAGCGGTGCGCCCGTCCTCGCGCCCGGCCGCCAGTCGGCGAACTCGAACTGTTCCTTCCCCAGCGGGCGGCGCCGGTCGGCGTAGTGGCGGGCCACGGCCTCCTGATCGGCGGCCAGCACGGAGACGCCGAAGCTGCCGGTGCGGCTGAGCGCCTGGTGCATGAGGGCGTCCCGGTCGACGCACACCAGGATCAGCGGCGGGTCGAGCGACACGGCGCTGAACGAGTTCGCGGTCATGGCGTGCGGCTCGTCCCCGCCGACGCTGAGCACCGTGACGCCGGTGGCGAAGGCGCCGTACACGCGACGCATCTGCGCCTGGTCGGCCACCGCTTCGGTGTCGAAGGTCGTCATCGCCGCCCCCCGACCGCCGCGTACGGCTCGAGGGCGCTCTCGAGCGCCTCCGGAACCCTGGTGGGCACGGTCCGGTTGTTCGGGCCGCGCATGCAGGCGACACGCTGGGTCCCCCGGGCGACGAGGGTCTCGCCGGCCGCGCCTGTGCGCACGTAGTCGAACCCGAACTCCAGCTGCGTCTGCGCCAGTTCGATCAGCCGCATCCGGACGGCGATCTCGTCGAACGCGGTGAGCTCGGCGAAGAACTCGCACTCGACCTTGAGCGTGAAGAGCTTGAGGTCGGCCTGCAGGTCCTCCAGGACCGCCGGCGCCCGGTCCTTGAGGAACATCTCCCGGCACCGGCCCTGCCATCGCAGGTAGTTGACGTAGTAGACGTTGCCGACCATGTTGGTCTCCTCGAACCCGACGGTGTGCCGCAGCTCGTAGTAGCTCTCCATGCTCATCCCTCCGCACCAGCCAGAACAGTGATCACGACGTGCCCCTCGCCGCCGCGCAGGCTGGTGACGAAGGAGGCGGCCCGGGCGCCGCCGGCGCCGAAGAGCACCCAGCCGGGACGCTCCGTGCCGGCCAGGACGAGCGGTCCGTGCATCGGCAGCCCGGCCTTCTGCATCGCCTCCACCACGGTCCACACGCGGGTCGCGGCGAGGTCCGGGGTCTCGCCCGGGTGGCCGGCCAGCATTTCCGCCAGCCCCGCGTGCGGGCCGAGCAGCCCCTGCCACTCCTGCGGGCCGCGCGGCGCCACGCTCTCGACGTCGCAGCCGAGGACGCCCTCCGCGGCGACGGCGAGGGTGATCCCGGCGCCGTGCGCGATCGACACGGTGTGCTCGCCGGCGACCTCGGGCCTGCCGTCGGGCCGGTACGTGATCTCGACCGGCCGGCCGAGCGCGTGCCCGGCGGCGACCGCGCTGGTCCGGCGGCGGGCGGCGGTCCGCTGCGCCGGGTCCTCCGGCGCGGGCGCGGCGGTCTCGATCGCGACCGAGACGCCGGTGAGGCCCAGCTCGCCGAGCCCCCGTTCGAGGAAGGGGGCGAGCAGCGGCGCCACCCACGGCCCGGTGCCGTCCTGTTTTCGGACCGCCCGCAGCCGCAGCCCCTCCCAGCGCTCGACGGTCACGCCGGCCTCGTCGCGCAGGGCGATGTCGTAGACGTACGTGTCGCCGTCGCGCTCCCGTTCGGTGGCGCAGTAGCGCAGCTCGCGAGCGTCGGAGAGCTTCGCCCCGCCGGGATGGATCCGCTCCACGCCGGCGGGCAGCAGCGTGGCGTGCGGCACGCACACCTGGTTGCCGTGCATGAGCGCGTCGCGGACACCGGGGTCGCCGAGCAGCAGCGTCGGGGAGACGTACGGGGCGAACCATTCCGTCGAGTCGTCCGCCGCCACGACCGCGTCGACGTGGCGGGCGGCGGCCCGGTGGTACCGCTGGAGCCGCTGGAACCGGGCGCCCTGGAAGAGGATCACGCCGTACAGGTCCTGCGGCGGCGCGATCGGGGCCGGCGCCAGCCCGTCCGGAACCTGGTCCGGGGGGCCCTCCGGGACGGTGTCGCCACCGAGGCGCAGCCGCGCGGTGAAGTGGTCGGCGGCGAAGCCGGTCTCCTCGCTGCGGATCGCGACCTCGACGGTGTCGTCGTCCGTCACCAGAGCCGCCACCTGGATCCTCGTGTGCCCGTGCGACGGGACGACGATGGGCCGCAGGAACTCCGCCCGTTCGATGACCGGCACGACGTCGGCGCCCGAGACGGCCGCGGCCACCTGAGCCATGGCCTCCATCCCGAACACGGCCGGGAACAGCAGGTTGCCGTCGAGGTCGTGGTCGGCGAGGTAGCGGTCGGTGCCGACGTTCAGCTCCGTCTCCACCACCAGCTCGACCTGGTGGTAGCGGATCAGCACCCGGTCGACGAAGCGGAGCAGCGGCAGCGACCGCTGGTGGTACCGGACCGTGTGGATGCTCCCCGTGCGCCCGCTGATCACCACCACGACCGGTGCCGCGGTGTCCGCGACCAGCCGGCGCAGCAGGGCGATGCCCTGATCGGGGGTGAGGGGCGTGACGCCGTCCCGGTTGAGCGACTCGACGACCGACAGCCGCTCGCCCATGCCGACCCCCGACCAGACCGACCACTCCAGGCACAGGGTGCGGCAGTCCGGGTACGCCCGGGCGAAGGCCGTGGTCTCCTCGGCCAGCCAGTCGTTGGCGGTCGCGTAGTGCGCCTCGCCCCGCAGGCCCGCCCGGCCGATGATGCTGCCGAGCGTCACGAGCAGCCGCAGCCGGGACGGGTCGACCGCGTCGAGCACCGCCCGCAGACCGTCGACCTTCGGCGCCATGGCGGCGCGGAATGCGGCCGGCTCCAGGCTCGTCAGCGCGGCCGGTTCGTTGCGGCCCGCGCCGTGCAGGACGGCGGTGACCGGTCCGAGTTCGGCGGACAGCTCCCGCACCGCCCGGTGCACGGCCGCGGGGTCGGTGACGTCGGCACGGGCGTACCGCACGGTGACGCCGGCCGCCGCGATCCGGGCCAGGTTGGCCGCCAGCTCGCCGTCCTCGGCGGGGTCGGAGCGGCCCAGCACCGCCAGCCCGGCACCGCTGTCGGTGGCCAGGGCGAGGGCGCACTCGGCGGTGATGCCCTTGCCCCCGCCGGTGACCAGCAGGACGTCGTCCGCGCCGAGCGGGGCCACCGAGGCTCCCGGGCGCACCGGCATCGCGTGCAGCGTCGGGACCCGGCGGACCCCGCCGTCGTGGTGCACCTCGGTGAAGGAGGTCGTCGCGGCGACCTCCTTCACCACCAGCTCGACCGTCGCCTCGGCGGCCGGCACGTGCACGACGGTGACCAGCACCGACGGCGCCTCCAGGTGCAGCGTCCGGGCGATCGCCGCCGCGCCGCGGCCGTGGCCGACCAGGACGAAGCGGGTGCTGCCGGCGGCGAGGGCCTGCTGGGCTCCCCGCAGGGCCGGCTCCAGCTGCTCCTCCGTGCAGTCGGGCGGCAGGCAGACCAGGACGCCGCCGCCGAGCCCGGACAGTTCCAGCGTGCTCGCAAGCCGCGCGGCGAACGGGTGGTCCGGGCCGGCGTGCAGGTGCCACGGCCCGTTCTTGGCGGTGGCGTCGGCGGGGACCGCCGGCAGCGGCTGCTCGTCGAGGTCGACCCGCCAGGGCCGGGCCCAGGAGGCCACCCCGGCCACCGCCGGCGCGGCGGCGGTGTCGCTGTCGCGGGCCGTGCTCGCGAGGGCCTCCATCGTCTCCGCCAGCTCGCGGACGGTGGCGGTCGCGAAGTTGATCGGCAGCTGGGCCGGCGGCACGTCCAGCCGCTGGGCGAGCTGGTTCACCACCTGGCCGATCGTGATCGAGCTGAGGTGCAGGTCGTCGAGCAGCCGGCTGTCCGGCCCGACCAGGTCGAGCGGCAGTTCGGCGCGCTCCGCCGTGAGCCGCCGCAGCAGGTCCTGCGTGGACTCCTTGCCCGGCCCGCCGGGGTCCGCGACGGCGGCGGGCGCCGCCACGGCGGGACCGCGCTCGATCGCCGGGCTCAGCTCCGGCGCCTGCTCGCACGGGCTGGCCAGGAAGGAGAACGTGGCGCCGACCTCCAGCGGCCGCACGAGCCGCCCGTCGAACAGCGCCGCCGGGGCGGGTGCCGCACCGGTGACGTACGCGGCGCCGGCGACCCGGAGCAGGCTCGTGAGCGACTCGCTGTCGGTGTCCAGCGCCACCACGGGGACGTCGGTGACCGTGCCGGCCAGCCCGGTGAGGACCTGGCCGGGCCCGACCTCGACGAACAGGTCGGTGTTCTTGGCGGTCAGCGCGACGGCCTGGTTGAACAGGACGGGGTCGGTGATCTGGCGGCGCAGCAGGTCACGCACGTCGGTCCGGGCGGGCAGCACGTCACCGGTGACGGTGGAGACGACCCGGGCCCCGACGTTGTGGAAGGTCTCGCCCGCGAGGGCGCCGGCGAAGGCGTCCGCGGCCGGGGCCACCAGCGGGGAGTGGAAGGCGTGCGAGACCCGCAGCCGCGTCGCGCTCAGCCCGGCCGCCCTGGCGTTGCGGCAGACCGCCTCGACCGCCTCGACCGACCCGGAGACGACGGTGTGATGCGGCCCGTTGTAGGCGGACACGACCACGGGGAGGCTCGCGATGATCGCGTCGAGCGCCTCGGGAGGCGCCCCGATGTCGGCCATCGTGCCGGCCCGGCTGTGCCCGGCCATGGTTCGGCCGCGCAGGCCGGCGACCCGCAGCAGGGTGTCCTCGTCCATGGCGCCGGCCCATTGCAGGGCCACGATCTCACCGAGGCTGTGCCCGATCGCGGTCGACGCCCTGATGCCCAGCAGGGCCAGGGCGTGCTGCCCGGCGACGGACCCGGTGACGATGCGCGGCTGGGCGACCTCGGTCGCGACGACGTCGCTGCCGGCCGGCAGCGCGGCGCGCAGGTAGACGTCCTCGACCTCGGCGAACCGCCGCCGCAGCGCGCCGCCGCTGACGCCGCGCCCGGAGCCCTGCCCCGGGAAGAGGAAGCTGATCCGGGCCGGTCCGCTGACGTGCCCGAGCAGGAAGCGGCCGTCCGGGCGGATCAGGGTCGCCTCGCCGGACTCGACGGCCTCGCGGGCCGCGGTCAGCAGCTGCTCGGCCTCCTGCGGTGACGAGGCGACGACCGCGGCCCGGAACGGCCGGTCCCGCAGGTCGCGGTGCAGCGTCGCGGCCAGGTCGGACAGCTGCGCGTAGGAGACGGCGGGGACGAAGGCGCTCAGCTCGGCGAGCCGGGCGGCGAGCTCCTCCGCCGAGGCGGCGTCCACCAGCAGCAGCTCGGCGTCCTGGGCGGAGGCGGCGAGGGCCCGCACCCGGCGGTCGGGCACGGACCGGCGCGGCCCGTGGCGTTCGAGCACGATGTGCGTGTTGATGCCGCCGAAGCCCATCGCGGTGACACCCGCCCGCACCTTGGTCGCGGCCGGCCACGGCTCGGCCTTGCGCAGCGTGCGCAGCTGGGCCCCGTCGGCGGTGAGGATCTCGTGGGGGTCGACGGAGCCGACGCTCGGGGGCAGCACCTCGTGGTGCACGGCCATCGCGGCGCGGATGAACCCGGCCACCCCGGCGGCGGCCTTGGTGTGCCCGATCATGCCCTTGACCGAGCCGATGACGGCCGGCGGCGCCCCGGGGTTCGCCGCCTCCCGGGCGGCGGACAGCGCCCGCAGCTCGGTGGCGTCCCCGACCTTCGTGCCGGTGCCGTGTCCCTCGAAGAGCCCGACGGTGTCGACGCCGAAGCCGGCCCGGGCGTACGCGCGGCGCAGCGCGAGCCGGTAGCCGTCGACCTCGGGCCTGGTGATGCCGCCGCTGCCGTCGGAGGAGACCCCCCACCCGGCCACCGAGGCGTAGATCCGGTGACCGGCCTCGACGGCCCGGTCGGTGCGCATCAGGACCACCATGCCGCAGCCCTCGCCGGGCCAGAACCCGTTGGAGGCACGGTCGTAGACCCGCATCTCGCCGGTCGCCAGCGCGCCGGTCTTGGCGAAGCCGATGACCTCGAACGGGTCGATGGACAGGTCGACGCCGCCGGCGACCGCGACGTCCAGGTCCCCGTCGAGCAGCGCGCGGCACGCGGTCACCACGGACAGCAGCGACGAGGAGCAGGCGCCGTCGACGGTGTAGCCGCCGCCCTTGAGGTCGAAGTAGTTGCAGATGCGCCCGGCGATCGTGTTCGACAGCGCACCCGCGAGGGTGTCCTCGTCCAACGGCGGGAACGGGCTCTTGTACGCCGTCTCATAGGCGGCGAGGAAGCCGGACAGCTTCTCGTCGTCCCACCCCTCCGCCCGCAGCGCCGCCGCCACGGTCCGCCGCACGTACGGCCAGCGCAGCCGCATCTGGTTGGCGCGGGAGAACTCGCCGGTCAGGGTGTTGCCCACGATCACCCCGGTCCGCTCCTGGGGCAGGCCCTCACCCATCGGGAACCCGGCGTCGGCCAGCGCCGTCGCGGCGGTGTCCAGCGCCAGCCAGTGCGCCAGGTCCGTGGACCGGTACGTGCTGCCGGCGACCTTGTAGGCGACCCGGTCGAACTCGTAGCCCTCCAGGACGGCGGCGTTGCGCGCGTAGAAGCGGTCCGGGGCGGCCGGGTCCGCGTCCCAGTAGTCGTCATGGTTCATCCGGACGTCGGGGAGCCGCCGGAACGCCCGGCGGCCCGCGATGGCGTTCTCCCACAGTTCCTGCGGCGAACGCGCGTCGGGGTAGCGGCAGGCCATCCCGACCACGGCAATACTGGTCATCGCTCACTCGGCTTTCGGTCGCTACCAACGGGAACGAAGGCGCTCCTGACGCGCCGGCGCCAGATCTCGCGGGCGGGCAGGACGGCGCCGGCGGACAGCCCGGTCCGTGCCTCGCCGGTCAACCGTGCCGCCTCGCTCACCGGCATGCCGCGGGCCTGTTCGTCCTTGCGGTGAAATCCGCACCGCGCATCGGAGGTCATAATTCGGCGGCGAAGCTTGTTACAAGCGCTCATCGTCTTCTCCGGTCTAGCCTGAGGCCTCATTGTTACGCATTTATGGGCTGGCGGTTCTCCTGCCTTGCGGTGATTCAAAGTCGCCGCCGAGGGTGTGAATAAATCAACTCAGGACATCGCGATAAATGGAAAGCGGAAAGTGAAGGTCGCCATTTTCCGCTGATCAGCGCAACACGGGAGATGGACGCGGAGGCCCTGCTGATACCACCATGACTTCCGTCGGCCCCCATCCGGAAACGACATCCCGACCTTTGTGAAGGAGCGTGCCGTGGACTCCGAAGAGGCGGCGGAACGGCGGATACGCACGATGGTTCTCGAGGCATTCGCCGACACCATCGTCCCGGGCGAAAAGCGCGGCGCCGACGACCCCGCGATCGCCGGTGCCGACACCGGCGGCGGCGCCGTCGCGAGCGGCGCGATCGAACTGCTCGAGCACCCCGCCGGCGGGCTGGCACCGGCGCTCGACACGATCTGCCTGGAGCTCGACGGGTACGCCCGGGACCACGCCGACGCCGTGGGCCTCACCCTCGACCCGGACCTGCCGCCGTTCGTGGCCCTGCCGTTCGAGGCCCGCACGGCGCTGGTCCAGGAGCTGACCCGGCCCGACCACCCGGACAAGCAGCTGTGGGTCGGTCTCGCGCTGTTCTGCAACATGGCCTTCGACAGCGCGCCGCACATGCACACCGTGGACGCGCTGGCCGCCGGGCATCCGGGCCTGCTCGCCATGCGGTACGCGACGCCGGATCCGGACGGGCTCTGGCGGTTCCCCGCGTTCTCCTACGGCCGTCCGCTCGCGAACCTCCACCCATCCACCACGGCCACGGGGAGCCCGGCATGACGGTCACAGAATCCACCGACGTCCTGGTCATCGGCAGCGGGTTCGGCGGTGCGATCGCCGCCTACCACCTCGCCGCCGGCGGCGCCCGGGTGAAGGTCTTCGAGCGCGGCCCGTGGCTGCAGGCCGACGAGTTCGAGCACGACTTCAAGCTGGGCGCGTCGTACACCCGGGTGTTCGACTTCGTCATCGGTGACGGCATGAGCCTGCTGGGCGGCAACTGCGTGGGCGGCGGCAGTGTCGTCTACTTCGCCACGATGCCCAGGGCGCCACGGTTCGTCTTCGAGCGCCAAGGCAGCATCGGGCGGCGCATGTGGCCCGCCGCCATCGACCGCGACGCCCTCGACCCCTGGTACGACCGGGTGGCCGAGGCGCTGCCGGTGACCCAGCAGACGTGGGACCGGGTCCCCTACGCCGGCGGCCTGTTCGCCGCCGCCTGCCACCACGCCGGCCGCACCGCCAACCCGGCGCCGTCGGCCATCGACGTGGACATGTGCACGAACTGCAACTGGATGATGGCCGGCTGCCGCTTCGACGCCAAACGCTCGCTGCTGCTCAACTACCTGCCGGCGGCGCTGGCCCACGGCGCCGAGATCCGGCCGCTGCACGAGGTGCAGCACCTGACCCGCAACGCCGACGGCAGCTACCGGGTGCACTACCGCGTCGTCGACGCGGAGGACTACCGGATCCTGCACGACGCGGGGACGATCGATGCCAAGATCGTCGTGGTCGCCGCCGGCGCGGGCGCCACCCCGGTGATCCTGCAGCGGTCGGAGCCCCACCTGGGCCGGCTGCCGCACGCCGTCGGGCGCTACTTCTCGGGCAACGGCGAGCGGCTCAACACCGCGGTGTTCGACGAGGACCGGGTCCGCGAGGTGCTCAAGCTGTCGCGGCCGGACGGGCGGGCGTACGAGGCGTACCAGATCGGCCGGGGTCCGACCGTGGCCAGCTGGGACCGGCTCGACGGCACACTGCCGGAGTTCGAGCGCTACTCGCTCGAGCAGCTCTACTTCCCGCCCGCGCTGGGCACGATCCTGGCCCAGGTGCCGGACGCGAACCCCAGCTGGTTCGGCCGGGAGAAGAAGGAGATGCTGCGCCGCTGGCAGTCGTGGCTGACCATCTTCATCATGTCCGAGGACGACAACGAGGGTGTCTTCGGCCCGCCGCCGGAGACCGGCAACGCCCACCGCTTCTCGCAGCAGATGCTCGGCCACGGCCCGCTGCGGTACCGGCCGACGGAGAACACCTGGCGCGGCTGGTCGCTGGCCGACGCCGACATCAAGGACATCCTCGAGCGCGACGGGCTGTCCCGCGTGATGCCGTGGACGAACGACCTGGTCGGCGCCTACACCGTGCATCCGCTCGCGTCGTGCCGCATCGGCGACGACCCGGCGACCTCGGCGCTGGACGACCGCCACGAGCTGCGCGGGCACCCCGGCATCTTCGTGACCGACGGGTCCGCGGTCCCCGGCGCGCTGACGGTCAACCCGGCCTCGACGATCGCGGCGCTGGCCGAGCGGGCCATGCCGGGGATCGTGCGGGCGCTGCAGGAGCGCGGCGTCGCGGTGACGTACGGCGCGCCGTCCCCGGACGGCGAGACCGCCGGCCGCCGCGCGGTCGCCCGCCTGCGGTCATGAGCCGCACGATCGCCCGGCTGACGCGGCGGGCCACCCTGTCGCATCTGCGGCACGTCCCCGCGGTGCACCCGAAGGCCGCGCCGGTGCCGGTCCGTCAGGTGTACGAGCAGGTCGAACGCGACTTCGGCCTGCTCGCGCCACCGGTCGCCCTGCACGCCGCCGCGCCGGAGGTGCTCGCCGCCGTCTGGTGCGTGGTGCGGGAGAACCTGCTCGTGTCCGGCACGACGAGCCGCCTGGAGCGCGAACGCGTGGCCGCCGCGGTGTCCGCGGCCAACTCGTGCCCGTACTGCGTGGACGTCCACCGGACGGCGGTGCGCGGGCTCGGCGGCGACCTGCCGTCCTCGCTGCCGGCGGTGCTCGCGCCGGAGCTGATCGGGGTGGCGGTCACGTTCCACTACCTCAACCGCATGGTGAACGTCTTCCTGCAGGACTCCCCCTTCGGGGCGGTGCCCACCGCGCTGCTCGGCGGCGCCCAGTCCGTGGCGGCACGGCTGATGGGGCGCCTCGCGGGCCGGGAGCCGGTGGCCGGGCAGTCCCTGGCGTTGCTGCCGGCCACCGCCGGCACCGCGCGGCAGTTGCCGGCCGACCTGCGGTGGGCGGCGGGACTGCCGCACGTCGCGGCCGCCATGGCGGGCGCGGCGACGGTGATCGAGGACGCCGGGGAGCGGGCGGTGCCGGCCGCCGTCCGTGACCTGGTCCACGAGTGCCTGAACGAGCGGTCCGCTCCCCTGGGCGGGCTCGCGGACGCGTCCGGACGGCTCGACGCGCGCGTCGCCGGCCTGTCCGCGCCGGACCGGCCCGCCGGGCGGCTGGCGCTGCTCGTCGCCTTCGCCTCGTACCGGGTGCCGGACACCCTGGTGGCGGAGGTCCGGGCCGGAGGGCACGACGACGCCGGGCTGATCCGGCTGGCGGCCTGGGCGGCCCTGGCGGCGGCGCGCCACCGCGGGGACACGCTCGCCACGGCACACGAAACGTCCGGCTCCGCGGCCTGACCACGGGATCGGCGGCCCCCGGCGCGGCGCCGCGGCCCGCTCATGACCCCGGCCCGTCGCGGTGACCGCCCTGGCGCAGGGCCAGGTGATGTTCCTGCGCCAGGCGCCGCAGCGCGCCGAGGGCGACCTCGAACAGCACCGTGCGGGCCGCCGCCGCGTCCCGGTCGACCGGGCCGTCGGCCGGCAGCAGGTCGAGCTCCCGCACCGCGACCTGCTGCGCGGCCGCCGCGAACGGGGCGAAGAAGTCGATGTCGAGCTGGCAGCCGAGGTCCTGCAACGCGGCGACCACCCGGACGAACGTGTCGCGTCCCGGCGCGTCCGGCGCCACCCGCCAGCCCTGCCTGTCGATGAACGCGTCCACCCCGGCCCGGATCCGCTCGAGCGACCCGGTGTCGGCCACGGGCGCCGGTTCCGGCACACCGGCCCGGTTGGCCGCCTCGTACAGGTCCCGCAGCGGGACACGGTCGTGCTCGATGAGCGGCAGCAGGTCCCGCACCGACGCGAGGTCCATCCGGCCGAGGCCGGTGAGCGCCCGGATGAGCCGCAGCCGCCGCAGGTGCTCGTCGCCGTACTCGGCCTGGTTGCGGGCGGTCGGCGTGCCCGGGGGCAGCACCCGTTCCCGAAGGTAGTACTTGATCGTCCCGACCGGCACTGCACTGCGCCGGCTGAGGTCCGAGATACGCATCGATTCGCCTCCGGCCGAGGCCGTCGTCAGTGGGAGCGGTCGGCCAGGGTGATGAGCCGCCGTGCCCGGGTGGCCCCAACATCGTCCGACGGGCCCGGGCGGCCGGGCATCTTCCGGGCTGCCGAGCCGGGCCCGGCCGCCGCCGGGTGAGACGGCCCGCCGCAGGTCACCGAAACTGTGAGATCAACGTCCGCCGATCGGCGATACCATGGGCGGATGGCGAGCCGGACCCGCGGGGGTCGGACCTGTTCCGTGGCCCAGGCGCTCGACGTCGTGGGTGAGCGGTGGAATCTTCTGATCCTCAGGGACGCCCTGCTCGGCTCGACCCGTTTCGACGCGTTCCTCACCAGCCTGGGCATCGCCCGCAACGTCCTCGCCAACCGGCTGAACGGACTCGTGCGCAACGGCATCTTCGTCCGCGTTCCGTACCAGCACCGGCCGTTACGCCACGAGTACCTGCTGACCGAACGGGGCCGCGAACTGACCGTCGTCATCGTCGCGCTGATGGAATGGGGCGACCGGCACTTCGTCGACGGCGAACCGTTCCGGGTCGCGGTGCACAGCGGCTGCGGCGGCGCGGTGCACAGCCGGCTCGTCTGCACCGGCTGCGGCGGTCCGGTGGCGCCGGCGGAGGTGACCACCCGCCGCAACGACTGACCACCGCGACCGGACGGTGCAGGCGGTAATCGGCCGGCCGCTTCCCGGCGGCCGCCGCCCGATTGCATTTCCGCGCGGACACCCTGATCAACTCCGTGGCCGGCGTCCGGGCCCGCGGACACGCGAACAGCCCCGGCACCCTCACCCACATCGGTGTCCGTCTACATAACGAGTCCCGGCCACCGGAGTGACGCGACGAACTGCCATCCGGCGGCTATCATGACGACCCGGATAAACAACAGAGTTCGCCCTTGATCGGCGGACTCTTCATCCGGGCAACAGCGTCAATGTTGTTTTGGCTACCGGTCGGTTTTTTTCTCGAACTAAGTGCTGTACAGTGTTGGCGGACGTCACGCGCTGATATCCAGGGCATCGACATACGTCGCCCGCCACGTCTTGGCCTTTCCGGAGCCGCGATGCTCTCCCGCGGCAGCTGCGGACGTCTGGGAGCGATTGATGGTGGATAAAAACCGAAACTCCTCCCCGGTCCAGGGCATGCGGCGGGATCGGCCCGGTCGGTGGATCCTGTTCTTGCTCGGCTCGGCCTTTCTCCTGCTGCTGCTCGATGGGACGATCGTCTATGTCGCGCTCCCCGGCATCCGCCGAGGACTCGGCTTCTCCACCGGCGGTATTCACTGGGTGATGGCCGCCTACCTGCTCACCTTTGGTGGATTGTTGCTGTGGGGTGGCCGGCTCGCCGAACGGGTGGGCCGCAGGCGCGCATTCGTCGCCGGTTTCGGCCTGTTCGCCGCCGCCGCACTGCTGTGCGGGCTCGCCTCGTCCCCCGGCATGCTCGTCGCCGGCCGGGCGGTCCAGGGGCTCGCCGCCGCGATCGCGGCGCCCACCGTCCTGCCGTTGCTGGCGATGACCTTCGACAACGGTCCGGGACGCGCGACAGCGCTGCGGATCTGGACCGTCGTCGGCGCGTCGGCCGGCACGGCGGGCCTGATCATCGGCGGCCTGGTCCTCGCCGGCCCCGGCTGGCGATGGATCTTCCTGGGAAGCGCGCCGGTGAGCCTGGCACTGGCGGTGGCCGGCCCGTTCCTGCTGCGCGACAGCCCCGACCCGAGCATCCGGCGCCCGCTCGGCACGATCGCGGCGGTGACGCTCACCGGCGCGCTCGTCCTGCTGGCCGTCGCGGTCACCGGCACCGCGACGACCGGTTGGGCGAGCGCCCACACGATCGTGCTGATGCTCGCCGCCGCCGCCGCGTTCACGGTGTACGCGTTGCTCTCGGCGCGCGCCGCGGGACCGCCGCGGCGGGTCCGGCCCGGGCTGCGCCTCGGTGTCATCGCCGTGCTGGGGGCGGCCGGCGTGGCGGTCGACGGGACGTCCCTCACGCTCGCGCTCCACCTGCAGGAGGGGCTCGGCCTGACCCCGATGGACTTCGCCCTGACGATGATCGCGATGACCGGCACGATGGTCGTCGGATCGTTTGCCGGGCAGGCGCTGGCCGTCCGCCTCGGGCTGCGCGCCGCGGCGGCGACCGGACTCGCCCTGATCGCCGCGGGGTGTGCCGTGCTGGCCGTCGCCTCCGGCGTCGGCGGGGTGGTGGCCGGCCTGCTGGCGCTCGGGGCGGGCACCGGGACGACGTTCATCGCGGGGCAGATCGCCGTGGTGACCGCCATGACAGGGGCACAGTCCCCGTCCTCGTCGCAGATCGCCGACACCTCGTTCAGCGCCGGTGGAGCCATCGGTCTCGCCGCGCTGTCCACGGTCCTCGCGGTCCGCGACCGGGCGGTGCCGGCCGTCGACCCGGCCGCCGGCCTCCGGGGCGCGTTCGTCGTCGTTCTGGGCGCCGCCGTGCTCGCGTTCGCCGCGGCGCTGCTCCTGCTGCCACGGCCCCGGGCGCGGGACGCCTGCGCGCCGCACGACCACGACGCCGCACCCCGGCAGGGCTCCGGCGATCCGCCGCAGTACCTGGCCGGGCCCACCGAGACGGTCATCGTCAGCACGACGAACCCCGCCCGCCGCGGCGCCGGACCGGTGCACGGCGGCGAGCGGTCCTCCGGACGGTGAGGCACCGCGCCCACGACCCGGCGGGTGGACGGCAGCGCAGATCCCACGGTCCGGCCGGACCGTGGGATCGCTTGCGGAGATGCGCTACCGCCTGAACGGTCAGAGGCCGACGGTCCAGACCTCGCCGCCGAGCGTGATGACGTACGCGGTGTTCCCGACGATCTCGATCGACGTCGGCTGGTTCAGCCCCTCCGCGACGACGGCGAAGGTGCCGTCCGGCTTGGTCAGCAGCAGCTGACCGGTGTTCGGCAACGCCGGCGACCCGTGCGGGTTGCCCGGCGGGAAGAAGCCCTGCGCCAGGGCGTAGAGCTTGGTCCCGCGGCCGAACTCCACGTCGACCAGCAGCCGCCCACCCGAGGCCACCTGCTTCGGCTGGGGGGACCGGGCGTCGAACGACACGACCTTGCCGTCCTCCGGCAGGTTCGGGGCCGGGCCGGCCTCGGCCATGTAGACCGTGTTGGCGCGCACAGCGATGCCGGTCGGGACGATGTTGCCGAAGGCCACGACCTCCGAGATTCCACCGGTACGGGTGACGCGCAGCACCCGGTTCAGGTGGCCGTCCGTGACCAGGAAATCGCCGCGGAAGGCCTGCAGCGCGTACTGGGCCCCGGTGGGCACCGCGTATTCCGAGGTCGGCGGATGAGCGATGTTCCAGGTGCCGATGTCGGCGACGACCGTGAAGGTGCTCGGGCCGTCCATCCGGTAGAGCCCGACGACCTCGGTGCCGCCGATGTCCGATGCGACGAGCGTGACCAGGACATAGGCCTTGCCGTCGAGGAACTCGACGTCCATCGAGCCGCCGGGTTCACCGAGCGGGAGCGGCAGGCCGGTGGCGTAGGTGGTCACGGCTCCGGTGCGCCGGTCCACCCGCGAGATCTCGCCGGACCAGCGTTCCGTGACGTAGAGCGCCCCGTCGGGGCCGATGGTGCTGCCGGAGCCGCCGGACAAGCCGGTGGCGAGCCGGCTGGGAACGGCGCAATGGTCGGCGGTGGATGCGCCCGCCGCCGCTGGAGTGAGCACGACCATCAAGGCGGCAACCGCGGTCGAGAACAGCTTTCGGTGCAGATTCAAATCAGCCCTCCGTGCCATTGAGTGTCATCACGGTGCGTCACTGCGAGATGTCACAGTAGTGGCGCCGTGAGATTGACACAAGTCATTGACTGTGCGATGGGCGTGTGATTCGCCTGCGGGTAGCCGCTTTTTCCGGCCGGGCCGGGCCTCTCACCTGCGCCGGGCCGCATCGGCGATCATCGGTGACCGGTCACGCTCTGCACGGACAGAGCAATCGTGAAGATGCCGCACCGCGGGCCGGACGGGAGTATTGGTGCAGGAAAGGCACGCGATGCGCGAATGACCGTAATGCGGGACCGGCCCATTCAAGATGAAGGCGGGATGACGACATGGACAACGCCGCGATTCCCGGGAAAGGCGCGCCGCACATCGGTCTTACGTATCGGATGCAGTAAATGAATTGCCCGGCAGGGCCTGCCGGTGCCGAGCCGCCCACCCCCGGCGCGCCGATCCGACCACCGGGGGTGGCGCCCCCTGGGCGGCACACGCCACAGCCGGGTCACGCCCGACGCCGGCCACGAACGCCCGACCGCTCCCGCACGGGACCGCGGTGCCGATCCCATACCGAACGCTGCCGGAGGTCTACCTTCTCGGCTCGTACCGCATCGCGACGACACCCGACCTGAACTCCGTCTTGCCCACGAACTTCAGGTCGATCGGCTTCGCCAGCCCTTCGAACAGGGCCGGTCCGTGGCCGACCAGCCTGGGCGCGACCGCGAACTCGTATTCGTCGATCAGGTCCAGCTCCGCCAGCGCGGTCCCGAGCTTCAGGCTCCCCACGAACAACCCGTTGCCGGGCTCCTGCTTGAGCCGCTCGACGGCCTTCCCCAGATCGCCGCGCAGGATCTCGGCATTCCAGTCGGCCTTCTCCAGCGTGCTCGACACGACATACTTCTTTGCCGCGCCGATCGTCCGGATGAAGAATTCCGTCGATTCATCCCTCGTCCCCGGCTCGACCGGCGGCCGCCATGCCGCCTCCATCATCTCGTAGGTGACCCTGCCGAAGAGGACCGCATCGGCACGAGCCATGTTCTCGGCATAGTGGCGATGGATTTCCTCGCCCCCGGGCATTTCGCGATGGTCGCAACATCCGTCCAGAGCGACGTTGATGGAGAACCGAAGAGGTCGCATTGCGTCAGGGTACCATCGCGCGCCGGGCCGCCGAGCCAGGTCAATACGTGGTCGTGCCGGCCGCGCCTTCGAAATGATCTTTCGATCGATATGAGGAAATCTCCGATTCGCTCGCCGCCGGCAGGAGAAACGGACCGCGCACCGACGGCGTCGGCATACGTGCGCGGCCACCAGCTCGACGCCGGCCGTCGCCCCCTGTCACCCGGACCTCGCCGACGGCCGGCAGCTCGGCCGCGGGTGGCAGGCCCTGGCCGAGCCGGACAGGCATTTCGGCGTCGCGGCACACACCGCCGCGCCGGTGCCCCGCGGGCCCTCGATGCCGGGCACCCGCGGCTCCACGCCCGTCGCCCATGCCGTCGCGCACGAGCCGGCCGCGTGCGCAGGGGCCCGGCCTCGAGCAGGCAGACCTTGACGTCGGGAACCGCGCCACCGTCGACAATCACGTGCTCATACGTTCGCTCGTCCCTGCCTCCGGTCGATTCGCCTCCAGCGGAATCGCCGGATTCGATGCTGAACGGCGGTGCACAGCGCGGCATATTCGCGCTTGCCTGAACCGCGGGGCGCACAAACGTGTGTCATCGAGGCGACGGCACGGCACAGCGGAAGATGCCCGCCGTGGCGGACGCATCGACGATGGCTGCGACGCGACGCTCGGGCAACTTCCAAGATGTGGACGCCGCTTCTCGGGCCCATCGTCAGCTTACGAGCGCAGGTGCGACCTTGACCGAAAGGCGACGGGTGGCACGGATGCGGTCACCGGTGCACGGCTGTCCAGCTACCCAGGCACCGGCAGAGATGGAGAGGAATCATGCACTTGCCAATGACCGTCGACGTTGCCAAGAATCGGATGACAAGTGGTCGGACGCTGGCGGCAGACTCTCCGTGGTTCCCGTCCAGCCCGTATGCCTCCTCGATAGCCGGCGTGGGCTCGGCCGTGTCGTCCACGTCCTTCTCGCAGGAAGACGTGCTGGACGCCCTCGACATCTCCGATCCACGAATACGCTCGATCTTCCTCAACAGCGCGATCCAGCGCCGTTTCCTGACCCTGCCGCCGCTGGCGGATGACGGCACCCGGTCACCGGAGGCGCAGGGAGATCTGCTCGACAAGCACAAGGCGCTGGCCGTGGACATGGGCGTGCGCGCGCTCCAAGCATGCCTGGACAACGCCGGTGCGTCGATATCCGACATCCGCTATCTGTGCTGCGTCACGTCAACCGGATTCCTCACGCCGGGGATCAGCGCCCTGCTCATTCGGGAGCTGGGGATCGACCGTCACTGCGCTCGCACGGACGTCGTCGGGATGGGCTGCAACGCGGGGCTCAACGCGATGAACGCGGTGTCGAGCTGGGCGTTGGCCAACCCCGGCGAGCTTGCCGTGATGGTGTGCACGGAGGCCTGCTCGGCCGCGTACGCACTGGACTCGACGATGCGGACCGCCGTGGTGAACAGCTTGTTCGGCGACGGCGCCGCGGCGCTCGCGGTCGTCGCCGGCCCAGGGGCCGGCGCCCTGGGCAAACCTGAGCGGCCCCGCATTCTCAAGTTCGCCAGCTGCCTCATTCCAGAGGCACTGGAGGCCATGCGTTACGACTGGGACAGCACACAGAACCGGTTCAGCTTCTTCCTCGACCCGCAGGTGCCTTATGTCATCGGTGCTCACGCGGAGCTCGTGGTGGACCGGTTGCTGGCCAAGACCGGCCTGCTCCGCAGTGACATCGCACACTGGCTGGTGCACTCCGGCGGCAAGAAAGTCATCGATGCCGTGATGGTAAATCTGGGATTGAGCCGATACGACGTCCGGCACACCACCGGGGTCCTGCGTGACTACGGCAACCTGTCGAGCGGCTCGTTCCTCTTTTCGTTTGAACGTCTCCAGCAGGAGCAAGTCACCGCCCCGGGCGATTACGGAGTACTCATGACCATGGGTCCAGGTTCCACGATCGAGACGGCGCTGATCCAGTGGTGACGGCGGAAACAGTCCGCACCGGCCGGAACGACCATCATGCCGCCGGTGCCGTGGACAGTGCGCGAGGTGACATCGAGCTTCGCATCGATGGCTCGAAACCACTGACGATGGCGTGCGTCTCCGCGATGGAGACGATCTGCGCGGCGGTCGAGTCGGTCGAGGGCACGACCATGCTTCCCGTGTATGTGTCCGGTACGCCTGACGCAGGCTGGGTGCACCACTTGGACGTGGCGTTGGTGACCAAATGGGAGCGTTCGCTGCGCCGCCTCGAGCGTCTCGGCGTCACGACCGTCGCGATCGCCTCCGGTGACTGCGGGGGCGTGGCTCTGGATGCCCTGCTGGCCACGGACTATCGCATCGCAACGCCGGACGTCCGCATGTCCCTGCCGACGGACGGGGAGGCGACCTGGCCGGGCATGGCGATCTTCCGGCTCGCGCAGCAGGCCGGCGGGACGCGTATGCGCCGGGCGATCCTCTTCGGCACTGCGATCGATGCGTCCGAAGCCGTCGACCTGGGCCTCATCGACGAGCTGGCCGAGGATCCGGCTCATGCGCTGGCCGCCGCGGCCGCGAGGACGAGCGCACTGTCGGGCACCGAGCTGGCCATCCGCCGGCAGCTGATGTTCGATGCCGTGACGACCAGCTTCGAGGAGGCCCTGGGCCGCCACCTCGCCGCCTGCGACCGGGCGCTGCGGCGGTCAGCCGCCGCAGCGGCCACCTCCGGCTCAGGGACGACCTGAGCCGTGTTCGGTCCGTGTCCGCCGGCGGCCGGCCGTCCGCCGGCGTGACATCGATCGACAAGGAGCGAGGTCTCCGGTACCTGCGTGTCGGCCAAGACGCACCAGGTACCGGAGACCTCGTGGGCGTGAGCAAGGCCCGAGATGAACGTGAGCAAGGCCCGAGATGAAATCGGACGAAATCAGTCGCATCTTGGTCACATGTGGACGCGGACGTGACGGAGGCGGCCAGTGCGAAAGCAGTACTACGAATACCGGCACGTCGTGGGTTTCGACGAGACCGACCTCGTCGGCAACGTCTACCACGCCAATTACGAGCGCTGGCAGGGCCGGTGCCGCGAGATGTTCCTGCTCGAGCACGCTCCTCCGAGCGGGCTCGACGAGCTCCGGGGCCTGGAGTTGTCCACGGTCGAGTCCGAGTGCGAATACCTGGTCGAGCTTTCCGCGTTCGACGAGGTGTCCATCAGGATGCGGGTGGAGGAGGTGACGCCGACCTGGATGGGCTTCGCCTTCGACTACGTACGGGTGCGCGAGGGCGTGGAGAAGCTGATCGCCCGGGGCCGTCAGCGGGTGGCGTGCCTGCGCGGCGTGAACGGCGTCGCGGCGCCGGCCCGGGTACCGGCGGACCTTGAGGCGGCGTTGAAGACATACACGGTCGCCCCCGTCACCTCCTCCATGGTCACCGGTACCGGCGGCCGGGCGTAAACCGTTCCACGACCCGATCTCTACGACCCGAGCCAGGCCGGTTCGGCGTCCGGTTCCCCGGCCAGGATCGTCCGGTGGAGCTGCTGCAGCCGCGGGCCCGGCTCGACCCCCAGTTCGTCCCGGAGCACGGTGCGGATCCGGCGGAACTCCTCCAGTGCCCGCCCGGAACGACCGGACCGGTACAGGGCGGTCATCTGCAGCGCGCTGAAGTTCTCGTTCATCGGGTTTCTCATCACCAGCATCGCCAGCTCCCCCAGCAGGTCCGCGTGACGGCGGAGGGCGAGGTCGGCCTCGATCCGGCGTTCCAGCACGCCGAGCCTGGTCTCCTCGAGCGCGGCCACGTCCGCCGCGAGGATCCGGCCGACCGGTACATCCACCAGGACCGGTCCCCGCCAGAGCGCCAGCGCGTCGCCCAGCAGCCGGGCGGTGGCGGCCGGATCTCCCGTTTCCGCCGTCCGGCGGCCCTCCCGCACGAGGTGGCCGAACTCCGCCACGTCGGTCCGGCACAGTCGCGCGTCCATCTGGTAACCGGAGTGCCTGGTGTTGAGCAGCCGCCGTGCCCAGCTGGTGTCCCCCGCGGCCTTCGCCAGCTTGGCTCTCAACTGGGATATGTAGGTCTGCAGGGTGGTGGCGAAGCTGCGCGGCGGCCTGTCCCCCCAGAGTTCCTCGATGAACGTCTGGGTGGTGACCACCCGGCCGGCGTGGAGGGCGAGCAGCACGAGGATCTGGCGCTGCTTCGGCGCGCTCGGCATCACCGGACGGTGATTCAGATGCACGGACAGCGGGCCCAGCATCTGGAAGACGACTTTTCCGGATTCCTCGTTCATCTCGCAGCTCCAAGGGGCGGGCACCGGGGGATTTGCCGTTGCTTGAGCTTGCCTTGAGCGGAACCCGAGCTTCCAGAGACCCCGTCACGCCCTGACGGTGAAAAAATCACGCCGTCGCCATGATTTGCGACATGTACCGCCGTCAATGCGTCATCGCGGAGGACGAATCGATGCGCGGATCGCGTCCACGGGTTCACGGCACCGAGGGGCCGCGATACCTCAGCCGGCCGCGGTCGATCACCACGGTCCCGTCCTCCTTGGCGGTCCGGAACGAGGCGGTGCCGTCGTCATCGCGCCAGATCGAGACGATCAGCGATTCACCCGGCGTCACGGGAGCGGTGAACCGGCCCGACATCGCGATGAACCTCGCCGGATCGGAGTCGCACAGCTCGTGCAGCAGCGCCCGCCCGGTGAAGCCGTAGGTGCACGGACCATGCAGGATCGGCCGGCTGAAACCGCCTCGTGCGGCGACCGCCGGATCGGCGTGCAGCGGGTTCCGGTCACCGGAGAGCCGGTAGAGCAGCGCCTGCTCCGGCCTCGTCCGCTGCACGACCCGGCGGTCGGGGTCCCGGCCGGGCGGCTGCCACGACGCGGAGGCGCCGCCGCCGCCGAACCCTCCCTCGCCCCGGATGAAGAAGCTGTGCCGTGCGGTGACGAGGGGGTCGCCGCCGGCGAGGTCGACCCCGACGCTTTCGAACTCCACCAGCGCGCCCGAGCCCTTGTCGTACATCCCGGTGACGGTCGACGTGACGAGCACCGAGCCGGAGACCGGCAGCGGCCGATGCAGCTCTATGTGCTGCTCGGCCTGCACCAGCATGGCCCGATCGAAGTCACCGAGGCGGCGCGCCGCCGGGGCCCGGGCCAGCAGCACGCCGTAGGTCGGCAGCACCTTCTGCTCGACGCCTTCGCTGTTCTCCGTGGTGAACTCGAGCTCGCGCAGCGGGTCGCCGAGGCCCGCGCCGACACCTATGGCGTACAGCAGCGCGTCCTTCGAGGTCCAGGATCGCTCGTACGGTTTGCCGGGCAGGCCGATGAGACTGTGATCGAGTGACATCACGGCCCTTCGAGTGATCCGCACGCCTTGAGGCGTGTTGGCGTGGTGCCGCGAGCCACCCCACCGTCACAGAACTCCGAGGCCGACCGCGACTCCGGGCTTGCTCACCCGTCTCGCAATCGTGAAGGTGGCCGGTCCGCCCGGCGAGGTGATGATGCCAGTGACTGCTACGTGCGAGGAGGCAAAGTGCGGTGCACTGTGCGGACCCCGGGCGGCGGGCTGCTGGCCGTCGAAGACCGGGGTGATCCGGCCGGCCGGCCGGTCCTGGTCCACCACGGGATACCGAGCTCTCGGCAGGCGGCCTTCTTCGGCCCGTGGGTGCAGGATGCCGCCGGCCTCGGGCTGCGGCTGATCAGCTACGACCGGCCGGGCTACGGCGGATCCTCGGCCCGGCCGGGCCGCGCCGTCGCCGACACCGCCGCCGACGTCCGTGCGATCTGCGCGGAGCTCGGCATCGATCGCCTGGCCACGTGGGGCTTCTCGGGCGGTGGAGCGCACGCGCTCGCGTGTGCCGCCCTGCTCCCGGACCTGGTGACCGCGGCCGCCTCGCTGGCCGGGGCGGCGCCGTTCGACGCCGAAGGCCTTGACTGGTTCGCCGGCCAGCATCGGGATCAGATCGATGAGACCCGCCTATACCTCACCGACGAAGCCGCCGCCCGCAGACAGATGAACGAGGACCGGGAGGACTACCTGGTCGCGTCGGCACGCGAGCCGGTCAGCGCCGGGTTCCACGGATTCGCGATGTTCTGCGCGGGTGCCGGGCTGGCGCCGGGCATCCGGGGATGGTGGGACGACAGGAGCATGCAGCTGCGGCCGTGGGCGTTCGACTGCGCCGACATCGCCGTGCCGGTGCTGCTGATGAACGGCCGGCAGGACATCCTCGTACCGCAGAGCCACGGCGAATGGCTGGCCAAGCGCATTCCGGGCGCCGAGGCGCGGTGGTTCGACACCGGGCACGCGCAGCTGGCACGCGATCGTGTGCCCGAGGTCCATGCCTGGCTGTCTGAACGGATCTAGCCGGCCGTCCGGTCCGGTGCCCGGCGCGTCCTGGGCGGCACACCAGATTCCGGAGACCTCGCCCGTTGTCGCGGCTTCGCGGGAGGCCGGACAGGAACGTCCCGGCGCACCCGGCCGTGTCCCCTGCCCCGCCTCGTGGTGCCACCGCGGCCTGGCACCGACCAGCCACTGATCGAGGCGCGCAATTGCGGAGATGCGTCCGGACAGGCCACCGATCACGTTGGGAGCTGCGACGGATCTGCCGTTCCAGGCTCGCGAATGGAGAAGAACATGAGTCCCAGCTCCACCCAGGCACAGGTCGCCGCGCAGGGCGCTCAGCCGCCGGACGCGGAGCTGCCCGAGCCGGTGTTCGCCAACCCTTCGGCCTACCGGGCTCCCGAAACGCCTCAGCAGGAGACCCTGTGCTCGCTGTTCGCCGAGGCTCTCGGCGTGGCCCAGGTGGGGTTGGACGACAGCTTCTTCGACCTCGGCGGCCAGTCGCTCAACGGCATCCGGCTGGTCAACCTCATCAACAAGACACTCGGGTCGGAGCTGTCGATCGACGAGCTGTTCGACTACCCGACCGTCGCCGACCTGGACGGGTACCTCCAGGGCTGAGCGTGGCGCCAGGCTCCCACATCGCACCCATCGTCACCGGCAGGAGACAGGCATGAGCACAAGCGACGCCAAGGGTCTGGTCGCGACGACCGGAGTGGCTCCGCTGTCCATGAATCAGAAGTTCAACAGCCTCTTCGACAGGGGCGGCGACGACGGTCCGTTCGGTTGCCGCAACCATGTGGTCGTCGGGTGGCGCGTCACCGGGGAACGCCCGATCGACGTCGACGCGCTGCGCGAGGCGCTGCTCGACGTCGTGCGGCGGCACGAGGCGCTCCGGACGCGCATCACCGGGACGGACGGCGATCTGCACCAGGAGATCCTGCCGCCGGGTCCGGTCCAGCTGGACGTCCTCGACCTCCCGGCCGTCGCGGCGGCATCGCGCGCGGAACGGGCGGAGACGCTGATCCACGAGGTCGAGACGGGGACGATGGGCACGCGGGAGGCGCCGTTCCTGCGGGCCGTGCTGGCCCGTTTCGACAGCCAGGACGCCGTGCTGGTGCTGATGGCCCATCACCTCAGCGTGGACGGGCAGTCGATGGCGCTGACCGTTCGCGACCTGGCCCACTACTACGCCGCCCGCACGGGGCACGGCGGTGCGGACCTGCCGGTGGCTCCGCAGTACCGCGAGTACGGCATCTGGGAGAGCGAGGCCGCCGCGTCCGCCGAGGCCCGCGAGTTCTGGCGCCGCCGGCTCGACGGCGCCCGGTTCACCGCGATCCCCACCGACATGCCGCGCTCGGCCGGCCTCGCCGAGTCGACGGCCCGGCACCGCTTTGTGATCCCGGGTGATGTCATGGCCGCCCTCGACCGTATCGCCCGGTCGAACCGCGCCACCCGGTTCATGGTCATCGCCGCTGTCTACAAGCTGTTCGTGCATCGGCTGACCGGCGTCACGGACGTGGTGATGGCGACCTTCACCTCCGGCCGGGGCGGCGGCGGGCAGTTCGACGAGACCGTCGGTACGCTCTACAACTTCGTGCCGCTGCGGACGGACCTCACCGGGTGCACGTCGTACCTGGACGTGCTCCAGCGGGTCCGGCGAACCTGTCTCGAGGCCTTCTCGCACGACATCCCGACGCTGCAGATCTTCGGCGAGGCGCCGCAGCTGATGGAAACGGTCATGACCGACAACGCGACCGCGATGGTGTTCGAGAGCGTCCCGACGGATTTGGTGGCCGACGCACCGGGCGATCTGAGATTCGTGCGCATCACCCGGCTGGTGCGATCGCAGGAACTGGCGTCGGCGATTCCGGACGGCGCGCTCTGGGACGTCAACATCGACCCGTCCGGCGACGGTATCGGCGCCATCGCCTACAAGCGGAATCTCTTCCGCGACGACACCATCGCGTCGATGGCCGAGGAGTTCGGCAGGATAGCGCGCGCCTTCAGCTCGTCGCCCGACGCTTCACCGGGCCTGCTGTGACATCGACGTCGTGCCCGGCGGCCGGCTGGAGACGGGCACCGGCTGCCGGGCGGTACGAGCGCGGACGGCGAAGTCCCGGCCACGGCTTCGCCGGCGCCGGCGCCGGCGACGAGCCGGCCTGAACCCGGGCCCACCACGAGCCACTGCCGCCGGCCGGACAGCTCGCGCCCTTCCTGCGGCACCGGCCGGAGGGCTTGCTCCGCACGCCCGCGAATCGAACATCTCCCCCAATGCGGACTCGACCATTATTCAATCACCGAGATGGATCAATTTTGCGATATCCTGCCACCGGCTGCGCCTGCCCCGGGCAGCAATCGCGGAGGTGCGGAAGATTGCCCGGCTTGAAATATTTTCGGTGCGTGAAAAATTGCCGCCGAGGTCTGCCCGTACCACTCACCAGGCGTAAAGCAACCCCGACCGCCGTGACCATGCGCGCTGACGCATGGCGATGGACGCCCGCTAAGGAGAAAGACGATGGAGATTACCCAAGCACCGCCCAGGGCGGAGCTCGTTCGTCGCGCCTCTGAGCTCGTCCCGCTGCTGCGGGAGAAGGCGCTCTGGATGGACGAGAACCGGCGGCTCCACGACGACGTCATCGACGCGATCACCGACGCCGGACTTCTGAAGATGCGAGTTCCGGCCCGCTACGGCGGCTACGAGTCCGACATGGGCAC
The DNA here is from genome assembly GCF_055586325.1 of Dactylosporangium sp. NPDC051087. Classification (NCBI taxonomy): domain Bacteria; kingdom Bacillati; phylum Actinomycetota; class Actinomycetes; order Micromonosporales; family Micromonosporaceae; genus Dactylosporangium; species Dactylosporangium sp. NPDC051087. The sequence goes on from NZ_JBVJIJ010000011.1 coordinate 344,928, forward strand.
GGTCGTGAGCGTGCTGGGCGAGCTCGGGCGGGGCGACGGCTCGACCGCGTGGACCGTCGCGGTCTGGTCGATCAGCGCGTGGATGACGGGGCTGTTCCCCGACGAGGTCCAGGACGAGATGTTCGCCTCCCCGGATGTGCGCATCAGCGGGATTCTCAGCCCCGGCGCGATGGCCGTGCCGACCGACGGTGGCTACATCGTCAACGGCAAGTGGTCGTTCAACACCGGGGCGCAGCAGAGCGCGTGGAACACGAACGCGGCGGTCACGCCGACCGAGGACGGCGGCTTCGCGCCGGTCATGGTCGCCGTTCCGATCGCGGACCTGCTGGTCGTCGACGACTGGCACACGTCGGGTCTGCGCGGCTCCGGCAGCATCACCACGATCGCCAAGGACCTCTTCGTCCCGGCGGAGCGGGTGCTGCCGATGGGACCGGTGCTGCAGGGCCAGCACAAGTCCAAGCTGAACGCGAATGCACAGATCTTCAACGCGCCGTTCATGCCCACCGCCTGCGCGACCGTCAGTGCGCCGGCCCTCGGCCTGGCCCTGGCGGCGAAGGACGCCTTCCTCGAGCGGCTGCCCGGCCGCAAGATCACCTACACCAGCTACGAGAACCAGAGCGAGGCGCCGATCACCCATCTCGAGGTCGCCAACGCGATCGTCAAGATCGATGAGGTGGGGTTCCACGCCCACCGCGCGGCGAACCTGCTCGACGCCAAGAGCCGGGCGGGCGAGTTCTGGACGCTCGAGGAGCGGGCGCGCATCCGGCTCGACCTGGGCGCCGCCTGCCAGCGGGCCGAGGAGGCGGTGGACGTCCTGGCCGGTGCCAGCGGCGGCTCCTCCATCTACCGCGACGTCGCGATCCAGCGCATCCGGCGGGACGTGCAGGTGCTGAACCTGCACGCGATCCTGCACCCGAACACCAACCTCGAGCTGTACGGCCGGATCGTCTGCGGCCTGGACTCCAACACGCTCTACATCTAGCTCGGCAGCGAAGCGTGGCCCGTCTCAGCGCCGACGTCCACGAGCGGGCCTCCGCGCGGCGAGTTGAACGGGGCAGGTGAAGTCTCGCACCGGTGAACCCGGGTCCGACCGATCTCGTCGGACTCGGGTCAACACGTGTTCGCCGGTCCGCCTGACGTCCAGGCGATCCCGCGGACGCGTCCGGACCGGGGGCACGCCGAGATCGTCCCAAGAGTGACCGACACAGAAACCGGAGGCGTAGCCGTGCCGCGATTGAACCCGGTTCGAGCAGTCAGCTCCCTGATCCCAGAGTCCGGCCCCAGGCGCGTGTACGCGTTGGCGTTGCTCGTCAACACGTTCGGAACCGGGCTGCTGATGGTCAGCCTGCCGCTGTACCTCATCCGAATCGTGGACCTGTCCGCCACCGAGGTCGGCATCGGCCTGACGATCGCATCGACGGTCACCCTGCTGGTGGGCCTCCCGCTCGGCGACATGGCCGACCGGCGCGGTCCGCTCGAGGTCACCAAGGCGATGCTCCTGGTGCAGTGCGCCGCGACGGTCGGCCTGCTCTTCATCGGCAATTTCGCCGCCTTCGTCGCCGTCGTCACCGTGGAGATGGTGGCCGCGAGGGCGGTCGTCACGGCCGAAGGGGCGCTGCTGCGACGCGTGGCCGACGACAGCGCGGCCGACTTCCGCTCGTTGACCCACGCGATCACGAATGTGGGCTTCTCGCTCGGCTTCGCCGGCAGCGGCATCGCGATCCAGGTCGGCACACCGGCCGCCTACCACGTGGCGATCGTCATCGACGCGCTGACCTTCCTGGGTGCCTGGATGGTGCTGCGCCGCGGCATGCCGCGGTACGACCCGCTGCCGGTTCCGCACACCGCACTGCGCTGGGGCGTGTTGCGCGACAAGCCGTACGTCGCGCACGCGGTGCTGGGCACCGCCTTCAGCCTGCAGTTCAGTGTCCTCCTGCTGCTGCTTCCGATCTGGGTGGTCGATCACACGAACGCCCCGGACTGGTCCGTCTCGGCGTCCCTGGTGATCAACACCATCCTGGTCGTCGCGTTCCAGGTCCGCCTGGGCGGCAAGGTGCAGACGCTCCGGCAGGGTGGGCTCGCCTGGCGGCGGGCCGGGTTGGCCTTCCTGTGCAGCTGCGCCGTGCTGGGCTTCGCGGCCGGGCTGCCCGCCTGGGCCGCGCTGATGATGATCGTGGTGGCCGTCAGCGTGCACACCGTCGGCGAGATCTGGCATCTGGCCGCCGGGTTCGCCCTGAGCATGGGCCTGCCTCCGGCCCACGCGCAGGGTCAGTACGACGGCTTCAGCAGCATCCTCGGCGGGATAGGCGTGGCGGCCGCTCCGGTGCTGCTCCTCGGACCCGTCCTCGACAACGGCCGGACCGGCCTGATCGCACTCGGGGTGTTCTTCGCCTTGACGAGCATGCTCATGCCGGCCGTGGCCCGGTGGGGTGAGCGGACCAGGCCGGCCGCACCGCCCGCGGCCGAGCCGAAGGCCGCCGACACGGCGGCGTGATCCGGGCGGGCGGTCGTCGGCCGGGGGTGGACAGCGCCACCGAAACGCGTCACGCACGTATGGCATCAGCCGCACGTGCGCGACGAGCTCGCGCTCGGCTGGAATTGGGGCCGACAGGAAGGGCTCGACGGGGTCGCAAAGGCGTTGCTACACTCACATCGATAAATGTCAGTGATACACTCCGCTCTATGTATTAGAGGACAATGGATCTGGACTGAATCCCCCATACGGGACGTGCGTCATGCCATCGATCGGACGGCAGCGGACGGTCCACGCCCCACGGCGGCCGCCATCGCCGGAAATCCCCTGCCCACCAGCTCCATGAGCCGGTGGGCGGTGATGTCGGGCAGCCAGGCGACGCCGGGTCGATGACCGGCGCCGGCAAAGCGATCGGCGAGGTCGGCCCAGGCCGCCGTACCGCATTCTTGACATCAACCGTCCGGAACCGTTGACAGCCCGGACCAACACTTCAGCCCCGCGCTCGCCACCGGCTGCAGACACCTGAAACGGCAATGCTCATCACCGCCGGACCGGTGTCTCGTCACGGTGTTCAAATCGTCTGATCCGAAAGCCGTAGCTGCCCTTGTCGGCAAGGCGCGGGCACGCCGTTGGTCTTGAGCACCTGGGGAGACGCGCCATGTCCGAACACACTCGACGTCAGGTGCTGCGCACCGCCGCAGCGGCCGTCGGGCTGGCCGCCGCGCAGACCGTCGTCGCGCCGGCAGCCGCTGTCGGCAGCCCTCCGGCCGGCGGTGCCGCCGGCGGCTGCCCGCCCCCTTTGGGGCCGGTGACCGTGACCCCGACCGACGTCCGCTACCCGGAACTGGTCCGCGGGCGCAACCAGCGATATGTGGCCAGCCCGGACTACGTACGCGTGGTCGGCTCCACCCAGCAGGTCGTCCAGGCGGTGTCCGACGCGGTCCGGGCCGGTAAGCGGGTGGTGGTCCGCAGCGGCGGGCACTGCTTCTCCGACTTCGTCGACAACCCGGCCGTCAAGGTCATCATCGACCTGGCCGGGATGACGCAGGTCTACTTCGACCCGGCCCGCAACGCCTTCGCCGTCGAGGCCGGCGCGACCCTGGCCGAGGTGTACCGCCGGCTGTTCTACGGCTGGGGCGTCACCGTGCCGGGCGGCTGGTGCCCGATGGTCGGCGTCGGCGGGCACATCACCGGCGGTGGATACGGCGTGCTGTCCCGCGAGTACGGCCTCGTCGTCGATCACCTCGACGCCGTGGAAGTGGTGGTGGTCGACCGGCACGGCCGGGTCAAGACCGTGGTCGCCACCCGGAACCCGGCCGATCCCAACCACGACCTGTGGTGGGCACACACCGGCGGCGGCGGCGGGAACTTCGGCATCGTCACCCGGTACTGGCTGCGGACACCCGGCGTCACCGGCACCGATCCCGGCACCCTGCTGCCGCCGGCGCCGGCCACCATCCTCGACTTCTCCTGCGGTTGGTCGTGGGACGGGATGGACGAGCAGAAGTTCGCCCGGCTGGCACGCAACTACGGCCAGTGGTGCGAGGAGAATGCCGCGCCGGGACTGGCCAACAGCCGGATCTACAGCGCGCTGGACCTGCAGCGCCGGCAGAACGGTGCGCACGCATTGTTCGGCCAGGTCTTCGGTCCGGACGCCGAGCGGCTGCTGGACGACTTCATCGCCGCGATCAGCGACGGCGTGGGTCCGCCGCAGGACGTCCGCAAGGACTGGAAGCCCTGGATGACCGCCGTGCTGGGCAGCGCGGACGACTCCGGGATCTTCCGGTTCCGGATGAAGTCCGGCTACCTGCGGTCCCGGTTCACCGAGACCCAGGTCTCGACGATCTACCGGCAGCTCACCCAGCCGGGTGACGAGGGCCTGCTGGTCGGCTCGGTCGGCCTGGGCAGCTACGGCGGAAAGATCAACACCGTGCCGTCGGCGGCCACGGCGACGGCCACCCGCGACGCCGTCATCATCGTGTCGTACCTGGCGGCGTGGATCGACCCGGCGTTGGACGCGGCGCACGACGCCTGGCTCCGCGACTTCTACCGCAACGTGTACGCCGGCACCGGCGGCGTGCCCGACCCGCTGGACGGCGCCTACATCAACTACCCGGACAACGACCTCGCCGACCCGGCCTTCAACCGGTCAGGCGTCCCCTGGTCCACCCTGTACTACAAGGGCAACTACCCCCGCCTGCGGCGGGTCAAGGCCGCCTACGATCCCTTGGACGTGTTCCACCACGCGCTCGCCGTGCGGCCCGTCTGACAGCGGCCGGGCCGCCGGGGTGGCGAAGCCGTCTTCACGGCCGAGCAGGGCGCACAGGTGGAAGACGGTGACACCCTGACAGAGGTAGAACACCCCGAACGGCGACATCGGCGTGCTCGGTGTGGCACGGTTTCTTGATTCTGTTGTCCGTACGTGATGTGGGTGTGGCTGGGCCGGTGGAGTTGACGGCGGACGAGCAGGCCGAGCTTCGAGCGCTGATCAAGAGCGGTGAGGTGTCGGCGGCGGTCGGAAAGCGGGCGCGGATCGTGTTGTGGCACGCCGAGGGCCGCCCGAAGAAGGACATCGCCTTCTTGGCGGGGGTGTCGCGGCCGACGGTGGATCTGTGGCTGGGCCGGTACGCGGCGGACGGCGCCGCCGGGCTGCTCGCTCAGCGGCCGGGTGGGCCGAGGGAGCAGGTCCCGGCCCGGGTCAAGGCCCGGGTCCTGGCGCTCACGGGGGCGACCCCACCTTCCGAGACGGGGCTGTCGCATTGGTCCAGCCGCCAGATGGCCGCCTATGTCACTCGCACCGAGCAGGTGCCGGTGTCGCATCACTGGGTGGCCAAGCTGTGGCGCGAGCACGGCCTCAAACCGCATCGGTCCGGCACGTTCAAACTCAGTAAGGATCCGGCCTTCGCCGCGAAGGTGTACGACATCGTCGGTCTCTACCTGGATCCGCCCGGCGGCGCCGTCGTGCTCAGCTGCGACGAGGAGACCCAGATCCAAGCGTCCGACCGGACCTGGCCGCCGCTGCCGATCGAGTTCGACCACAGCGGGAAACGCACCCGCGAATGCCGGCCCTCCCGCAGCGGGCCGGCGTTCCTGGCCTTCCTGAGGAAAACCGTGGCTCCGCACTGCGGGCGCGAGGTGCATGTGGTGCTGGACAACCTGTCCGCCCGCACCACCCCCGACGTCCAGGCATGGCTGGAAGCGAACCCGCACGTGCACCTCCACTTCACCCCCGAGGGCTCCAGCTGGGTGAACCAGATCGAGGCATGGTTCGGGATCGTCACCAGACAGGCGATCCGGCGCGGGACCTTCTCCTCTGTCCAGGTCCTGATCCGATCCATCCGCGACTACATCGCGGCCCGCAACGCCGACCCCAGCGCGTTCCAGTGGACAGCGACCGCCGACGAAGTCCTTGCGAAGGTCCAACTTGTCCGGACCAACATCAAACAACTCGTCGACAACGACGCGAAGTAAACCCAACAGAATCACGAAACGCTACCGCTTCTTGATCTACTGTCGAGGCGCGTCCAAACGCTTGCAATCCACCATCGGTTGCTATGCTCGTGCGATGCGCCCACTTCGTTATTCGATCCACGTCACTCTGGACGGATGCTGCGACCATGCCGCTATGGACGGCGACCTGGAGATGCATCGCCGCGGAGCGGAAAGTCTCGCCCAGGCGGATGCTCTTATTTTCGGCCGGGTCACCTACGAGATGATGGAGTCGGCTTGGCGCCCCATGGCGGCCAATCCAGGATCACTCCCGGAAGAGACGAAATTCTTCGCCCAGACGATCGACAAGGCGAAGAAGTACGTCGTCTCGAGTTCACTCGAGAAGGTGGACTGGAACGCTGAGATTTTGCATGGCGATCTGGGTCAGGCCGTCGAGAAGCTCAAGGAGAGCCCCGGCGACGGCTTGTTCGTGGGCGGCGTGAAGCTCCCGCGAGCCCTCGCCGAGCTCAACCTGATCGACGAATACGAATTGGTGGTCCACCCCCGCCTGGCGGGGCGCGGTCCTTACCTGTTCAACGGTATGCCGAAGCCGCGCGATGTGAAGTTCACGGGCAAGACGGACTGGAACTCGGGCGCGACGGCGATGCGATACGAGCCGGTAAGGTAAGACGAGAAAATCCGCCGGCGCCGGCACGCGATCACGTGCCGGCGCCGGCGGACCTGTATCCGGGGCGCCGCGGGCCGAGCGGATGCACCTTCTCGGCGCCGCTGAGCGCACGTCCGATGGTGCTCGGGTTCCTGCCGCGTCACGTCCCGCTCTCCGGAGGTTCGGTCAGGAACCCAGGATCGTCCGGGTCCGGCCGGCGGCGCACCTCTCACGTTGCCGCGAGACCGGCCGCGATCGCGGAGATGTGGCGCGGCGGGTTACCGAACACGTCGGGAGCTGTCGCCCGCGCCCGCGGACGGAGAACAGCCACTACCTCGACGACCACACCGCATGGGCGCCGCCCCGGTCGGTTCGCCCGGTGACACACACACACAAAGAAGTCCGCCTCCGCGAGCGTCTCGTGGGGGCGGACTTTTCTTCGTGGCCTCATGCCGTCCCGCCGCGTTTCCCCAGCACAGCGGAAGGTGCCCGGCCCGTCGCGTTCTCCGATGCTGGCTTTGGCCGCTGGCTCGGCCCGGGGTTCACGGTCCGCGCAGTGAGGACGAGATCAGGACATGGCCGTCGCCGCCATCCGGTTCCGCGCCCTGGCCGACCAGCTCACGAAGTCCGCGGTGCCGTCGCCGGTCCAGCTCATCGACGAGCCGGCGACCCTGCTCCGCCCCGCCGGATCCCGCGCACGTCGCGGCGATCCGGCGGCCCCTCCCCCGCGCCGCTCATAGCGGCTCACGACTGATTCCGGAGGTTGCCGGATGCGTCCGTTCCGCATCAAGTTCCCGCAGTCCGACCTCGACGATCTGGCCCGTCGTCTCGACCACACCCGCTGGCCGGACGAGATCCCCGGCGTCGGCTGGGACCGCGGTGTGCCGCTGGACTACGTGAAGGAGCTGGCCGGCTACTGGCGGACCCAGTTCGACTGGCGGGCGGTCGAGGCCCGGCTGAACGCGTACCCGCACCATCTCACCGAGATCGACGGCACGACCGTGCACTTCATGCACGTCCGGTCGGTCGAGGCCGGGGCCATGCCGCTCCTGCTGACCCACGGCTGGCCGGGGACGGTGGCCGAGTTCCTGGACGTCATCGGCCCGCTGGTCGATCCGGTCGCGCACGGCGGCGACCCGGCCGACGCGTTCCACCTTGTCATCCCGTCGATCCCCGGCTACGGCTTCTCGGGCCCGACCGGGGAGACCGGCTGGGACACCGGCCGGGTGGCCGGCGCCTGGAAAGAGCTGATGCACCGCCTCGGCTACGAGCGTTACGCCGTGCAGGGCGGGGACTGGGGCTCGCCGATCTCGCTGCGGCTCGGCCTGGCCGACCCCGAACACGTCGCCGGCGTGCACATCAACATGTGCGTGGCGCTCCCGCCGCCCGACCCGGCGGCGATGGACGGCCTGGACGACGCCGACCTGGCCCGGCTCGACTTCGGCCTGCGGTTCATCCAGGACGGCATGGGATGGCAGAAGATCCAGTCGACGCGGCCGCAGACCCTGGCCTACTCGCTGACCGACTCGCCGGTGGGGCAGCTGGCCTGGATCGCCGAGAAGTACAAGGAATGGACCGACTCGGCGAAGGTGCCGGAGGACGCGGTGAGCCGCGACCACATCCTCACCGCCGTCACCATCTACTGGCTGACCGCCACGGCCGGCTCCAGCGCCCAGTTCTACTACGAGTCGTCCCACGTGGACGCCGACTTCGTCCGCACCTGGGCCGGACCGTGGCCGCTGACCATGCCGGTCGCCGTCGCGTCGTTCCCGCGGGACGCCGTGCGGCCGGTCCGCCGGTTCGCCGAGTTGATCCTCCCGACGCTCAGCCAGTGGACCGAGTTCGACCGCGGCGGGCACTTCCCGGCCCTGGAACAGCCCGACCTGCTGGTCGGCGACATCCGCCGGTTCGCCCGCTCGCTGAGGGAGGTCACGCGATGAACGTCGCCGACATGGGCCGGCACTACGACGAGCGGTCGCCGATCGAGGCCGAGTTCCGCGACGGCCAGGTCCACATGTACTACTGGTACGACCGGGAGGACCGCGCGACGCTTCCCGAGGCGGTCGAGCGGATCAGCCGCAAGGTGACCGACACGCTCGGCCTGCGGGCCGGCGAACACCTGCTGGACGCGGGCTGTGGCACCGGCAAGACGGCGGTGGCGCTGGCCCAGCAGTTCGGCGTCCGGGTCACCGGCGTCACGGTCAGCGCGTTCGAGGTCGACCAGGCGAACGAGCGGGCCGCGGCGAGCGGCGTCGGCGGCCTCGCCCGCTTCGAGTACGGCGACTACACGCGGCTGGGTTACCCGGACGGCACGTTCGACGCGGTGCTGGCGCTGGATTCGCTGCAGAACGCACCGGACCTCGACCAGGTGCTGCGCGAGCTGTTCCGGGTGCTGCGCCCGGGCGGCCGGCTCTCACTGTCCGACTTCAGCCGCGAGGCGGACGGCGACCCGCGGCGCCTGGCCGCGTTCATGGCCAGCCTGAAGCTGACCGCGCTGCCGTCGCTGGCCGAATGGACCGAGCGGGTGCGGGCGGCCGGCTTCGAGGTCGAGGAGTACACCCAGTGCGGTCCCCGGGTCTACGGCCGGAAGGCGAAGTTCCTGGATGCCGCGATGGCGCGGCGAGCCGAGGTGGTCGCGAAGTTCGGCGAGGACGCCGTCGCCAGCTTCTCGCGGAGCATGATGGGATTCTTCGCGGCGCGCAGCGACCAGGTCGGGTACGTCATCGTGTCCGCCCGCAGGCCGTACCCACGCTGAGTCGCCGGTGCCCCGTCCCGGCGTGGGCCGGGACGGGCGCACCCATGCGCGCAGAAGCTGACGGCCGGCAGGTCCGGGCCGCACCCGGACCCGCCCGCGTACGTGCTGCACCGTCATCGGACCGGCATCATGCGGCCGCCTGACGTACGGGCCCACCGAGACCTCGATGTACGCCGTGCGCGACCGGCCGCCGCGGGAACCGCAGCCGTCGGTCGTGCCGGTCGGCCGCCCGCGCCGGCGTTGCCGCGCGGCGACGCTGCCTGGCCGGCCCCGGTCGCCGGGACGAGCCGGCGCGACGGCCGGGGTAGGCAAGGTCGAAGTGGGCAGGCCCGGCCCGGCCGGGTGACAGTGAGACTCGCCCGTGACCTGGTCACCACCTACGCAGGGATGGATCATCAATGACCGCGAACACAGACACCGCCGAACGTCACGCCTCCGCCCCGCCCGAGCCGGGTTTGACCGGGGATGAGGTGGTGGCGCGTGCTGAGGCGATGGTTCCTGAGCTTGTTGAGCGGCAGGCTGAGACGGAGGAGCG
>NZ_JBVJIJ010000012.1:0-53344 GCF_055586325.1 Dactylosporangium sp. NPDC051087
GGTAATGCTTCATAGCCATAGTCTTCCAGGACTCCCATCCACCCGAACCACTCAAGATCCAGGTTCCAGGTGTCCAAGATCAGGGGTCAACTCCCGGTCTGGCTGTGAGCGCGGGTGCCTCGTTGTGCGTCGTGGTTGGTGTTGCGCTCGCCCGTCGGGTGGCTCCTGGGTGTCGGCGCCCCGTTGGCCCGGGTGGGTGGCGCTCTGTGGCGGGCTGGCCGTGGGTCCGGCTGTGAGTCGTGGCGAGCCTCGCTGAGCGTCGCCGTCGGTGTCGTGCTCAGGGCCACCGGCACCCGCTGCCTTTCGATCGGCCCCAATCCAGGGATGCTCTGTCGCCGGGCCTCGAATGACCTGGTGCCCCCGTCGTGGTGGCGGGGTGGGGCTCTTCGTGAGGTGGCTGCGGGGCAGTCGACGCCGGGGGCGGGGGCCGTGATCCGTCGCGGTGAGGCGATGTGCACGGCGATCATCGGGTGTTCCCGGTTCGATGCCGGTAAGGACGGTCATCATGCCGTTGCGGTGCGCCGTGAGGACAAGCGGCCGCGAGCCCGGGCTGTGGCGAGGCCGTGACCGGCGTTCGACCGGCTCGCCCGCGGCGGCCAGATCCAGATGGTGGTCGACCGGCTCGCTGCCGGTCGCGCTCTTACCAGGGCGCGTCGCGGACCTGCATCCCCGGCAACGCGAGAACCTGCACCCGCCACGGCCACGTGACCGCCCGTGGCCCGTTGCACACCGTGCCGGGCCCGATCCGACGACGGCCCGGGCCCGGTCATCGGCCGCTCCGGCAGGCCGGGGTGCCTACCTGGTCGCGGGGCCGGTCCAGCAACGCTGGGGAAGCTGTTCGGCTGGTTGCGTTCGTCCCGGTGGCCTGCCGAGTCGTGGGCACGAACGGGCGCCGGTGCGCCACGGCGCAGGAACATGCCCGGCCCTGGAACAGCGGGGCCGGGCACGTGCTGGGCGGGGTCAGTGGCGGCAGTCCCAGCGGAACGGGTCGTACGAGCCGCCGTTCTGCTTGCCGGCCGCGCCTGCGAGGACCCGGCCGTCGGCGGTCATCGAGGTGATGTTGATCCGGTCGTACGTGGGGGGCAGGGGCAGTTGGAGCAGGGTGGTGCCGTTCCAGAGGGCCGCGTCGGTGAAGCGGTTGACGACGACCGTGCCGTCGGCGGCGATGCTGTTGCCGCCCGCGAACACGTCGGGCGCTTCGAGGAACTCGACTTTGCCGGTGGACAGTTGCCAGCGGGCCGGTTTGACCGGGCCGCTGCCGGTGCGCCGGCCGGTCGACGGGTCGAACTTGTCGAGCACCAGGACGTTGACCATGCCGACGGCCCAGTCGCCGGCGACGCGTTGCGGGGTGCCGCCCGGCATTCCCGGCGGGACGGGCATGGGGGAGCCGGTGCCGTCGGGCTTCCACAGGTACGGCTGCTCGCCCTGGTTGAGGTGGCCGACGATGCGGCCGTCGTCGGTGATGTCCTCGGCCGCCGACGACTTGCCCGAGGGGGTGGCGAGCAGCACCGGCGTGCCGGGTGCGGTGTGCCGCCACAGGACGGCGCGGAACTTCCGGTCCGGCATGGTCGCCTCGCCGACGATGTCGCCGGCGGCGTTGATGCCGGACGGGGCGACCGACAGCGCGCCCGGCGGCTTCGGCAGCGGGACGCGGGTGCCCTCGGCGGTGGTGCGGAAACCGTTGGTGCCCGACGCTTCGACGCCGACGGTGATGCCGGACGGGTTCATGCCGGTGACGTGGATGCGCGCGCCGGCGGTGTACTGCTGGACGGGTACGCCGTCGCGGTACAGCACCAGCAGGCCGGGGTCGGGGGCGCGGCTGAACGCCGTGTAGTGCCCGCTCGGGTCGGTGTACACGCCGCCGATCTCGCCGCCGACGTCCAGCGCCGTGACGGTGCAGCCGGTCGGATGGACGCCCGAAGAAGATGACGGCGACGAAGGTGACGGCGAGGAAGGTGACGGCGAAAAAGGCGAAGGCGACGGCAGGGACGGCAACGGCGACGACGTCGGGCGGACCGCGACGGCGACCCCGGCGAGGGTGGCGAGCACGGCCAGCGCCGCGCACACCCCGGCCGCGACGCCGCGGCGGCGGCGGACCCGCGCCCGGCCGGCCGTGATGACGTCGTCGACGCGGACCCGGCTGTCGGGGACGGCCTCGTCCGTCAGGATCGCGAACGGGTTGTCGGTCATGCCCCACTCCTAAGGCTCTCGCCGAGCATGCGGCGCAGGCTGCCCAGACCGGTGAACGTCTGCCGCTTCACGGTGCCCTCCGACCGGTTCAGCAGCCGCGCGACCTCGGCGATCGGCAGGTCGCACAGGAAGCGCAGCACGACGACCGTGCGCTGCCCCTCGGGCAGGCGGCGCAGCGCGGCCCGCAGCACCATCCGCTGCTCCACGAGTGGGTCGTCGGCGGCGACCGGCAGGTCCGGTGTGGTCTCGCGCAGCTGGACCTTCGCCCACCAGCGGCGCCGGTCGCTGAGGCAGGACCGCACGATCATCGTGTGCACGTAGGCGTCGAGGTTCTCCACCTCGCGCATCCGGTTCCAGCGCTGGTACAGCACGGTCAGCGTGTTCTGCACGGCGTCGTCGGCCCTGTCCCGGTCGCCGAGCAGCTGGTAGGCGACCCGGTGCAGCCGTGGTATCCGGGCCTGCGCGTAGAGGCTGAAGTCATGTTCCCGATCCGGGCGCACGTGGTGGGTCCCTTCCCTGGACGTTCCACCAGGTTTGATGCCGCCCGGCACCCGCGGGGTTGACGGTGCCCCGGAAAAAGATCAAGGGAGTGATCATTACAGATACTGCGAAAGGCGATGGTGGCGCCGGCGGGACCGTCCGGAATAGCATCGACCGGTATCTTGGCAGCAGGACCGATACATCGGTATCGGCCCTGCCGCGGATCATTGATGTTCGGGATTTGAGGAATCGGGAAAAGCGTCAGCCGGTCACATCGAAAACGCCGTGCTTGGTGTCGGACACGAACGACTTCCAAGCGGCTGGACTGAACCGTAGAACGGCTCCGTCCGGATTCTTGCTGTCGCGCACGCCGACAGCGGTGGCAACGACCGCGACCTCAACGCAGTTGTTGCCGCCGTTGCCGTTGCTGTGACTGCTTTTACGCCAGCCGGCATCGGTGAATTGGGCGGACAATCGGATACACCTCCTTTCCCGTGAGCGGACCTGAACGGACCTGAACGGACCTGAGCGGGATGCTCAGTCGAGCAGGCGTTCGATCAAGGTCACCGTCTCGGACTCGCTGAGGGTCTTCGTCTCCAGCCGCTCGAACTCGTCGCGGTAGCGGGTGACCTCCGCAGGCTGCTCCTCGTAGTAGTCCCCGGCAAGGCCCTCCAGGTAGATGACATCCAAGTGGGCGACGTCCGGGAACTCGAGGAACGTGATCGATCCGCCCATGAACGGGTGCTCGCCCGCGGTGAACGGCACGATCCGCAGCGACACGTTGGGCAGCGCCCCGACCCGCAGCAGCTTGCGCCGCTGCTCCTGCATCACTGACGGACCGCCGACCACCCGGTGGATCACCGACTCGTCGATCAGGGCCACCAGCTGCAGCGGGTTCGCCGAGGTCAGCCGCTCCTGGCGGAGCCGGCGCAGGGACACCCGCCGCTCGATGGACTCCCTGGTGTCGTTGCGCCGGCCGATGCCGATCAGCGCCCGCATGTAGTCCTCGCTCTGCAGCAGGCCGGGCAGCACGATCGGCTCCCACACGCGGGTGATCGACGCGTCCGCCTCCATGCCGACGAAGTTGCCGGGCCGCATGACGTCGCGGTAGTCCGTCCACCACGTGCGCTGCTTGCTCTGCCGGGCCAGGGCGAGCAGGGCCTCGCGGTAGGCCGGGTCGCTGACCCCGTAGAGGGTCAGCAGGTCGTTGACGTCCCGGGCGTTGACCGGCACGCGCGCGTTCTCAATTCTGGTGACCTTGGCCGAGTGCCACTCGAAGTGCCGGGACACGGATTCCTGCGTGAATCCGGCTTCTTCGCGACTTTTCTTCAGTTCCGCGGCCAGTCGACGGCGGCGAAGCGTCGGGCCCTCGTCCTTTGCGGCGTCAATGTCCACGGTATTGATCATATGCAATTTGCGGGATGCGCATACCCCGAGTCTAGTACTCGTTGCACTACGCGCCGTGTCTGGTACATGATGCTCGGGACATCGAAGCCAGCACATTCGCATGCTGGTCCGTTTCGCTGACGTGCTCGGGGCAGACTCGAGGGAGCGTGGTCGCGATGCTTGCCAACAGCTATTACCTGATTGCCCACGATGATCGAACCGGACGTTCGCGGCTGCACCCACGGGCCGCCGGACTGGGACTGGCCTCCGCGCTGCTCGGCGAGCTGATGCTGTACGGACGGCTGCGCGCGATGACAGGGGACCTCTACGTCGTGAGCCAGGAGCCGCCCGGCGACTCCCTGGCGCACACCGTCCTGGACCTGCTGATCGCGCAGCCGCAGCACCGTGAGATCCGCACCTGGCTGGCGTATCTGGCCGCCGACGCGACCGACCAGGTCGGCGAGCGGCTGCTGCGGGCCGGCGTGGTCGAGCCGGTCACCCGGCGCAAGCTGCTCAGCGCGCAGACGCTGTACCTGCCGCTGTCCGCCGAGCAGCGCAACACCGCCGCGTGGGAGTCGATCCGGCTGTCCGAGGCGCTCGCGCACCGCCGCTCCATGGCGCTCAACGACCGGGCCCTCATCGCCATCGTCGTCGCGACCGGGCTGACCCGGCACGTGTTCGCCGGCGTGCAGGAGCAGCGCGAGTGCATGCGGCAGCTGCCCGCGATCATGGCGTCGCTCCCGGACGACCTGGTCCAGCTCGTGCAGTACACCGAGGCCGCGGTGGGCTCCGCCCTGGCCGTGGGCCGCCGGTGACCCGCACGGTGGGCCGTCACCACTATCACCGCGGGAAGCTGCGCACCAGCACGGCCGACCGCGTGAGGAGACCGAACATGGCACGTTTCTCCCCGAGCGGGCCCGACATCGTGACCCGGGGGCTGGCCAGCAACCGGCTCGGCGTGCCGTCCGTGGTGTTCTTCGGGGTCGCCGGCGCGGCCCCGCTGACCGTGATCCTCGGCGCCATCTCGACGATCTACGCGGTGGTGGGCAACACCGCCGTGCCGCTGGTGTACTTCGTGGCGGCGCTCATCCTGTCGCTGTTCACCGTCGGGTTCGTGGCGATGAGCCGGCACATCGTCAACTCCGGCGCGTTCTACTCCTACATCAGCCACGGGCTGGGCCGCGTCGTCGGGGTCGCCGCCGCGTTCGTCGCGCTGCCGGCGTACGCCGCCATGCAGATCGGCCTGTTCGGGCTGCTCGGCGTCGTCGCCTCCGGGATCCTCGCCGCCAGCGGCATCAAGGCGAGCTGGTTCGTGTGCGCGCTCGTCGGCTGGTTCCTCGTCGCGGTGCTCGGCGTGCTGTGGGTCGACCTCAGCGGCAAGGTCCTCGCCGTGCTGCTCACCGCCGAGATCACCATCGTGCTCATCTACGACGCGATCATGGTCGCCCACCCGGCCGGCGGCAAGGTCAGCACCGAGGCCCTGGCACCGGCGCAGCTGCTGACCCCCGAGGTCGCGGCGATGCTGGTGCTCGCGATCGCCGGGTTCGTCGGCTTCGAGGCGACCGTCGTGCTGTCGGAGGAGGCGAAGGACCCGAAACGCACCATCGGGCGGGCCACGCACTGGGCGGTCCTGCTGCCCGGGCTGCTGTGCGGGGTCTCCGCCTGGGCGATGTCGGTCAACACCGGCGCGGGCAACATCGTGCAGGCCGCCAAGGACGAGGAGACCGACCTGGTCTTCACGCTCGTCACGCCGTACGTGCCCGAGGCGCTCATCAACGTCGGGTACATCCTGTTCCTCACCAGCGTGTTCGCCGCGGCCCTGGCGTTCCACGCGGCCGTCGCCCGCTACCAGTTCGCCCTCGGCCGGGAGCGGGTGCTGCCCAGGCTGTGGGGCGTGGCGCACCCACGCACCGGCGCCCCGCTGATGGGCTCGATCACGCAGAGCCTGCTCGCGCTCGGGGTGCTCATCGTGTACTGGTTGACGAACACCAACGCGCTCATCCACCTCTTCGCGTGGGGCACCACCGTCGGCGGGCTCGGCGTGCTGATGCTCATGTGGGGCGCGTCCGCGGCGGTCATCGCGTTCTTCGTCCGGCACCGCCGGCGGGAGAACTTCTGGCGCGCGCAGCTCGCCCCGACGCTCGCGTTCCTGCTCCTCAGCGCGGTCCTGGCGGCGACGATCATCGGCCTGGGCGACCTGCTGCAGGTCGAGGGGGACTCGATCTTCAACTGGGTCTTCTCCGCCGCGTACGCCGCCTTCGCGCTCGTCGGCGTCGTCTGGGCGCTCGTCATGCGGGCCGCCCGGCCGGAGGCGTACGCCGGGATCGGCCGAGGCGCCGAGCAACGGGTGATCCCCGACGGCGCCGGGCTGCCCGTCTCGCACTCGCTGCCGCGGACCGCGGACGTCGCCCACCACTCATAGCTCGTCTGCGCACACCGAGAAAGGATGCTCATGACGCACGCCATTCAGGATGTCGTCGTGCGCGACATCGAGCCGGTCGACACCGGCGACATCACCGAGGTCCTGGTCGCCGCCATGAGCGACGGCCCGGTCGCCCGCTGGATGGCGCCGGACACCGACGACCGCCGCGAGTACAGCCCCGAGTACTTCGCCATCTTCGCCGAGCACGCCGTGCGCTTCGGCGAGGTGTACGTGACCCACGACCCGCTCGACGGCCGGCTGTCCGGGGTCGCCCTGTGGTTCCCGCTGACCCGGGCGATCCCGCCGCCGGTGGACTACGACCGGCGGCTCAAGGAGGCGGCGGGCCCCGCGTTCGACCGGGCGTGCCGGCTCGACGCGCTCCTGGACGAGGAACACCCGATCGTGCCGCACCACTACCTGGCGTTCCTCGCCGTGCGACCGGAGCGGCAGAACCTCGGCATCGGCAGTTCCCTGCTCGCCCGGCACCACTGGCGGCTCGACCGGGCCGGCCTTCCCGCGTACCTGGAGTCCAACGACCCGCGCAACCGGGAGCTGTACCTGCGGCACGGGTACGAGAGCCGCCCGCCGATCATGCTGCCCGACGGCCCGCCCGTCTGGCCGATGTGGCGCCCGCCGCACCCGTGAGCGACCGTCCCGCGGCACCGGAACTCCTCATCGACCTCGACCGCGTGGCGGCCGGCTACCGTGCCGTGACCGAGGGCCTGCCCGGGGTCGCGGTGCACTACGCCGTGAAGTGCAACCCGCACCCGGAGGTCCTGGCCGAGCTGCACGGGCTCGGCTGCCGGTTCGAGGTCGCCTCGGCGCCGGAGCTCGACCTGCTGGCCGGGCTCGGCGTCGACCCGGCCGGCGTGCTGTACAGCAACCCGGTGAAACCCGTCGCGCACATCGCCCGCGCGCACGCGAAAGGCCTGTGGCGCTTCGCCTTCGACGCCGAGGAGGAGCTCGACAAGCTCGCCGCCGCCGCACCCGGCTGCGCGGTGTTCGTGCGGCTCGCCGCGCACCAGATCCGCAGCGGCGTGCCCAGCGAGGGCAAGTTCGGCGTCGACGCCGCCACCGCGACGGCGTTGCTGCTCGCCGCCCGCGACCGTGGGTTGCGCCCGCTCGGCGTCGCCTTCCACGTCGGCTCGCAGATGCTGCTGCCGCAGGCGTGGCGGGCGCCGCTGCGCGCCGTCGCGCAGATCATGGACAAGCTCGCCGCCGAGCAGGTGATGCTGGAGATGGTGAACGTCGGCGGCGGCTTCCCCGCCCGGTACACGGGCCCGGTGCCGCCCCTGTCCGACTACGCCGCGGCGATCGCCGCAGGCCTCGCCGGCCTGCCCTACGAGGTCCCGGTCGTCGCCGAGCCGGGCCGCGCCGTCGTCGCCGGGGCGGGCACCCTGCGGGCCACCGTCATCGGCACCGCGCTGCGCCACGGCCGGCGCTGGGTCCACCTCGACGTCGGCGCCTTCAACGGCCTGATGGAGAGCCTGGAGACCGGCAACGAACTGCGCTTCCCGGTCACCGACTCACTGGCCGCCACCGCCCGCGAGCGCTGCCACCTCACCGGCCCGACCTGCGACAGCCAGGACACCATCCTGTTCGACGTCGAGCTGTCCGCCGGCCTGCGCGCGGGCGACGAGGTGTTCATCGGCAGCGCCGGCGCGTACACCAGCGTCTACGCCTCGTCGTTCAACGGCTTCGCGCCGCCGCCGGTCAGGTGCGTGCGGGGGAGCTAGCCAGGCACTGGACCGGTACTGGACGGGCACTAGACGGGGGTCCTGGCGGCGCTGGCCCGCACGACCAGTGACGGCGCGAGGTGCACCGGGCCGTCGGGCAGGGGCGTGCCGTCGAGCCGGGCGACGAGCAGGTCGACGCTGCGCCGGCCGAGCTCGGCGAAGTCCTGGTGGACGGTGGTGAGCGGGGGCAGGAAGTAGCCGGACTCGGGCATGTCGTCGAAGCCCACGATGCTGACGTCGTCCGGCACCGTACGACCCGCCTCGTGGAACGCCCGCAGCACGCCCAGCGCGATGTGGTCGTTGCCGCAGAACACGGCCGTGACGCCCGGGTCGGCGGCGAGGACCTGGCCGCGCAGGTAGCCGGACCGCGCGGACCAGTCACCGGCGGCGACCGGCGGCACGGGGGCGCCCGCCGCGTGCAGGGTCTGCCGCCAGCCGTCGATGCGGTCCCGGCCCTCGGGCCAGTCGGCCGGGCCGGGCACGTGGTGGACGGTGCGGTGGCCGAGGTCCAGCAGGTGCCGGGTGGCGAGGCAGGCGCCGCGGACGTTGTCGACGCGCAGCATCGGCACGGCCCCGTCGTCGGCGCCGCCGACCCCGACGGCGGGGGTGCCCGGCGGCGCCTGCGCGAGCGCGTCGGCGACGGAGTTCTTCGGCGCGATCGCGATGATGCCCTCGACGGCCTGCGCGCACAGCTGCTCGACGGCGTCGAGCACGGCGTGCCGGTCCAGGGACCGGACGGTGGCGATGCTGACGTAATAGCCCGCCTCGCGGGCCGCCTTCTCGATGCCGTAGATCATCGAGGCGGGACCGGCGAGGGTGGTCTCGAAGCCGATCAGCCCGATCGTGCGGGACCGGCTGGTGACCAGGGTCCGCGCGGCGAGGTTGCGACGATAGTTGAGGATCCGCACGGCGTCCAGGACCCGGCTCCGGGTGCCGTCGCTGACGTTCGGCAGGTCGTTGAGCACCCGCGACACGGTCTGGTGCGACACCCCGGCCAGGCGGGCCACGTCCCGCATCCCGACCTTCCTCGGCGGCGGCACCGGCACGGCGTCGGGTGCGGCCCCACCGGCGTGCGCGACCGGTCCCCGCCGGCTGCGGTCCGGCCCGGCGGGGGAGGGGAACCCGGCCCGCCGCACCGGCGCGGCCATGAAACTTCCACCGCCGGCGGACCCGTCGCCGGCCGGGCCCCCGGCCGGGCCGGTGGGCGCGGTGCCGGGCGTGAACGGCGCCCCGGGGCGTCCCGGCACCGGGCGGCCGATGTCCGGGGACATCCGCCGGGTGGCGGAAAAGTCACGCGAAGGAGGCGTTGCGTGACGTTCCGTCGAACCGTCGCCGTTCTGCGTGCCGGGAGCGATACGTTCCGTAGCGATGGGAGCGCGTTCGGTTGATTCGGGGGCGGCAGCGGCGGCGCGAGCGGAGGCTCCGCGGTCCCGCCCGGAGCGCGCGGGGTGGGCCAACGGGCACCTCCGGTCACGAATCGACGTCACAGACTTGACGCCGGGGATGAGAACGCTAACACTCTCGACATACAACCGCGATGGCCAATGTAATCCAGGCCGGAGCGAGGTACCCCCATCGCCACACACCCCGGCGGTGGGGTGGTCCGCCCTTGAATGTGAACGTTCACTCGTACCCGCGCAGGACACCCCGTGAGGAGAAGTAGTGCTGAAGAAGTGGTCCGCGGCCGTGCTCAGCGGCCTGTTGGTGGTCGGTGCGCTCAGCGCGTGCGGCGGCGAAGGTGACGACGCCGGCAGCGGCAAGAAGGACGACGGCAAGATCACGATGGGCTTCGCCCAGGTCGGCGCCGAGTCCGGCTGGCGCACGGCGAACACGAAGTCGGTCCAGGAGGCCGCCACGGCCGCCGGGATCGACCTGAAGTTCTCCGACGCGCAGCAGAAGCAGGAGAACCAGATCAAGGCGATCCGCAGCTACATCGCGCAGAAGGTGGACATCATCGCCTTCTCGCCGGTCGTCGAGTCGGGCTGGGACACCGTGCTCAAGGAGGCCAAGGACGCCAAGATCCCGGTGATCCTGACCGACCGCGCGGTCGACTCGAAGGACACCTCGCTCTACAAGACGTTCATCGGCTCCGACTTCGTCCTCGAGGGCAAGAAGGCCGGCGAGTGGCTGGTCAAGGAGTACACCGGCAAGACCGACACGGTGAACATCGTCGAGCTGCAGGGCACCACCGGCTCCGCCCCCGCCAACGACCGCAAGTCCGGCTTCGCCGACGTCATCAAGGCCGACCCGAAGTTCAAGGTCATCGCCTCGCAGACCGGTGACTTCACCCGCGCCAAGGGCAAGGAGGTCATGGAGGCCTTCCTGAAGGCCAACCCGAAGATCGACGTGCTCTACGCGCACAACGACGACATGGGTCTCGGCGCCATCGAGGCGATCGTGGCGGCCGGCAAGAAGCCCGGCGTCGACATCAAGATCATCACGGTCGACGCGGTCAAGGACGGCATGACGGCCCTGTCCGAGGGCAAGATCAACTACATCGTCGAGTGCTCGCCGCTGCTCGGCCCTCAGCTGATGGACCTGGCCAAGAAGGTCCTCGCCGGTGAGACGATCCCGCAGCGGGTGCTGACCGAGGAGACCACGTTCACGCCGGAGCAGGCCAAGGCCGCGCTGCCGGACCGCAAGTACTGAGAGGCGCAACCATGGGGACCGCAATGCTGAGCATGAGCGGCATCAGCAAGCAGTTCCCCGGCGTCAAGGCCCTCGAGGGTGTGGATTTCCGCCTGTACCAAGGGGAGATCCACGCCCTCATGGGTGAGAACGGCGCCGGGAAGTCGACGCTGATCAAGGTGCTGACCGGTGTCTACGACATCGACGAGGGCGAGATCACCCTCGAGGGCCGGCCGGTCCGGTTCGCCGGGCCGCAGCAGGCCACCGAGGCCGGGATCAGCACCGTGTACCAGGAGGTCAACCTCTGCGCGAACCTTTCCGTCGCGGAGAACATCTTCATCGGCCGTGAGCCGACGAAGTTCGGCCGGATCCAGTGGGGCGTCATGCGCCGCCGCGCGACCGACCTGCTCCAGCGCATGGAGCTCGACCTCGACGTCACCGCACAGCTGTCGACCTACTCCCTCGCCGTGCAACAGCTCGTCGCCATCGCCCGCGCCATCGACGTCGACGCGAAGGTCCTCGTCCTCGACGAGCCGACCTCCAGCCTCGACGCCGGCGAGGTCGCTCAGCTCTTCCGCATCATGCGGCAGCTCAAGGCGCAGGGCATCGCGATCGTGTTCGTCTCACACTTCCTCGACCAGATCTACGAGATCTGCGACCGCATGACCATCCTGCGCAACGGCCGGCTGGTCGGGGAGCATCTCGTCGCCGACATCAGCCAGGTCCAGCTGGTCAGCCTCATGATCGGCAAGGAGCTGGCGCTGCTGGAGCGCCTGGAGGACGCCGGCAAGCGCTCGTTCGAAGCGGCCCCCGCGGTCGCCCGGGCACACGACCTCGGCCGCACCGGCGCCGTCGAGCCGTTCAGCCTCACCATCCACAAGGGCGAGGTCGTCGGGCTCGCCGGCCTGCTCGGCTCCGGCCGCACCGAGCTCGCCCGGCTGTTCTTCGGCGCGGACAAGGCCGACAGCGGCCGGCTGGAGATCGACGGCAAGCCGGTCGCCATGCACGGACCGCGCGCCGCCATGAACCACGACATCGCCTACTGCTCCGAGAACCGCAAGACCGAAGGCCTCGTCGAGGAGCTGTCGGTCCGGGAGAACATCATCCTGGCCATGCAGGCGGCCCGCGGCTGGACCCGCCCGCTGCCCCGCCGCCGCCAGGACGAACTGGTCCAGAAGTACATCGACGTCCTGAACATCAACCCGAAGGACCCGGAGCTGCCGGTCCGCAACCTCAGCGGCGGCAACCAGCAGAAGGTCCTCCTCGCCAGGTGGCTCATCACGGAGCCGCGGCTGCTGATCCTCGACGAGCCGACCCGCGGCATCGACATCGGCGCCAAGGCCGAGATCCAGCGGCTCGTCGTCGAGCTCTCCGACGGGGGCATGGCCGTGCTGTTCATCTCCGCCGAGCTGGAGGAGGTGCTGCGGCTCAGCCACCGCATCGGCGTCCTGCGCGACCGGCGCCTGGTGACGCAGCTGGACAACACCGACGCGGTCGACCTGGACCGCCTCACCGAGACGATTGCGAGCGGCACCTGATGGCGGCGATCACCAAGCACAGGCTGTTCTGGCCGGCGGCGGTCACAAGGCTATTGTGGCCGACAGTGATCTTGGTCGTGCTCCTCGTCACCAACGTGTTCTTCTCCGGCGGCTTCTTCAAGGTCGAGCTCCGCGACGGCCACCTGTACGGCAGCATCATCGACATCCTGCGTGCCAGCGCGCCCCTGGGCCTGGTCGCACTCGGCATGACGCTTGTGATCGCGACCGGCGGCATCGACCTGTCCGTCGGCGCCGTCGTCGCCATCGCCGGCGCCCTCGCCTGCCTGCGCATCAGCGAGCTCGACAACCAGAACAGCGTCACCGGCGTGCTGCTCGCCGTCGGGCTCGCGCTGCTGCTGTCGCTGGTGCTCGGCGTCTGGAACGGGTTCCTCGTCGCCACCGTCGGCATCCAGCCGATCATCGCGACCCTGATCCTCATGGTCGCCGGCCGCGGCCTCGCCCAGCTCATCACCGACGGGCAGATCATCACGATCAACAGCAGCCCGTACAAGATGATCGGCGCGGGCTACTGGCTCGGGCTGCCGCTCAGCGTCATCATCGCCGTCGGCGTCGCCGTCCTCGCCGGCCTGATCGTCCGCCGCTCGGCGCTCGGCCTGCTGCTGGAATCCGTCGGCGGCAACGCCGAGGCGTCCCGGCTCGCCGGCATCAAGTCCCGCTGGCTGATCCTCATCGTCTACGTGTTCGCCGGGCTCTGCGCCGGCATCGCCGGACTGATGATCAGCTCCAACGTGTCCAGCGCCGACGGCAACAACGCCGGCCTGCTCATCGAGCTCGACGCGATCCTCGCCGTCGTCATCGGCGGCACGTCCCTGGCGGGCGGCCGCTTCTCGATCGCCGGCACGATCCTCGGCGCCGTGATCATCAAGACGCTCGACATCACGATCTACACCGTCGGCATCCCGCCCGAGGTGACGCTGCTGTTCAAGGCGGTCGTCGTGGTCGTCCTGTGCCTCGCCCAGGCGCCGAAGTTCCGCGAGAAGTTCCAGCGCCGCCGCCCGTCCACGCCCGCCGCACCGCAGGCCGCCCAGAAGGTGGAGGTGACCGCATGACGACGTTCGAGACGTTGCAGAAACGCATCATCCGCAGACCGCAGCAGCGCCACATCCCCGTCCTGGCCACCCTCGCGCTGCTGTGCCTCATGTACGGCGCCGGCGTGGTGCGGTACACCGGCTTCAGCGACACGCAGATCGTGCTGAACGTGTTCATCGACAACGGGTTCCTGCTCGTCGTCGGCGTCGGCATGACGTTCGTGATCCTGACCGGCGGCATCGACCTGTCGGTCGGCGCGGTCGTCGCGCTCACCACGATGATCTTCGCGTCGCTGGTGCGGGCCGGGTGGTCGCCGATCGCGGTCCTGCCGGTGGTGCTGCTCGTCGGCGCCGTCATCGGCCTCGCGATGGGCTGCATCATCCACTTCTTCGACATCCAGCCCTTCATCGCCACGCTCGCCGGCATGTTCCTCGCCCGCGGCCTCTGCTACGTCATCAGCACCGAGGCGATCCGGATCGACAACGCGCTCTGGACGTCCCTCGCCGACTACAAGATCCGCTTCGGTGGGTTCCACATCTCGTGGAGCGTCGTCATCTCGATCGTCGTGGTGCTCGTCGCGGCATACGTCCTGGCGTACACCAGACTCGGCCGCAACATCTACGCCATCGGCGGCAACCAGCAGTCCGCGATGCTCATGGGCCTGCCCGTCGGCCGGACGAAGATCGCGGTCTACACGATCAGCGGCCTGTGCTCCGCGCTCGGCGGCGTGCTGCTGACCTTCTACACCTCCTCCGGCTACGGGCTGCACGCCCTGGGCATGGAGCTCGACGCGATCGCGGCCGTCGTCATCGGCGGCACCGTCCTCACCGGCGGCTCGGGCTTCCTCTTCGGCACCGTCCTCGGAGTCCTCGTGCTCGGCCTCATCCAGACCATCATCACGTTCGAGGGCACCCTCAGCTCGTGGTGGACCAAGATCGTCATCGGTGCGCTGCTGTTCGCGTTCATCGTGCTGCAGCGGGCCGTGGCGCGGAGAACCTCATGACGAGATATGTAGTCGGCGTCGACTTCGGTACCCTCTCCGGCCGGGCCGTCGTGGTCCGGGTTTCCGACGGCGCCGAGGTGGGCACCGCGGTCCACGAGTACCGGCACGGCGCGGTCGAACAGGCCCTGCCGGCGACCGGCGAGGCGCTGCCCCCGCACTGGGCGCTGCAGATGCCCGGCGACTGGATCGACGTGCTGCGGTTCGCGGTCCCCGCCGCGCTGCAGGGCATCGACCCCGCTGCGGTTGTCGGCATCGCCACGGACTTCACGGCGTGCACGTTCCTGCCGGTGCTCGCCGACGGCACCCCCCTCGGCGACGTGCTGCCCGACCGCCCGCACGCCTATCCGAAGCTGTGGAAGCACCACGCCGCGCAGCGGCAGGCGGACCGGATCAACGCGCTCGCCGCATCCCGTGGCGAGGCGTGGCTCAGCCGGTACGGTGGCAAACTCTCCTCGGAGTGGCAGCTGGCGAAGGCCCTGCAGGTCCTCGAGGAGGACCCGGACGTGTTCGCCCGGGCCGACCGCTTCATCGAGGCCGCCGACTGGATCGTGTGGCAGCTCGCCGGCATCGAGACCCGCAACGCGTGCACCGCCGGGTACAAGGGCGCCCATCAGGACGGCGGCTACCCGTCCAGGGACTACTTCGAGGCGCTGCACCCCGGCTTCGGCGCGTTCCTCGACAAGACCGACGGCCCGCTGGCGCCGCTCGGCGGGCTCGCCGGCCGGCTCACCGCCGAGGCCGCCGCGTGGACCGGGCTGCCGGAGGGGATCGCGGTCGCCGTCGGCAACGTCGACGCCCACGTGACCGCCCCGGCCGCCCAGGCCGTCGACGCCGGGCAGCTCGTCGCCATCATGGGCACCTCCACCTGCCACGTGATGAGCGGCGCCGTCCTCGCCGACGTGCCCGGCATGTGCGGGGTCGTCGCCGACGGGATCGTCCCCGGCCTGTACGGCTACGAGGCCGGCCAGTCCGGCGTCGGCGACATCTTCGGCTGGTTCGCCGGCTTTGCGTCCGCGGACCACGACCGGCTCACCGCCGCGGCCGCCGCGCAGCGCCCCGGCCAGCACGGCCTCGTCGCGCTTGACTGGCACAACGGCAACCGGTCGGTCCTCGTCGACCACCACCTGTCCGGCGTCATCGTCGGGCAGACCCTCGCGACCCGTCCGGAGGACATGTACCGGGCGCTGATCGAGGCGACCGCCTACGGCACCCGCACCATCGTGGAGACCCTGGAGACCGCCGGCGTGCCGGTCACCGAGTTCATCGCCGCGGGCGGGCTGCTCAAGAACACATTCCTGATGCAGCTCTACAGCGACGTGCTGCGCCGCCCGATCAGCGTCATCGACTCCGAGCAGGGCCCGGCGCTCGGCTCGGCGATCCACGCCGCGGTCGCCGCGGGCGAATACCCCGACGTGCGGGCCGCCGCGGCGGCGATGGGCAAGGTCAAGCGGGCCGTCTACACACCCGACGAGGCCGCCGCCGACGTCTACGACCGACTCTACGCCGAGTACCGGCAGCTGCATGACTACTTCGGCCGCCCCGGCGGCAACGAGGTGCTGCACCGCCTGCGGGAGCTGCGCGAAGAGGTGGCCCGATGATCGCTCAGCTGCGGCAGGAGGTCTGCGAGCTGCATGCCGAGCTGATCCGCTGGGGGCTGGTCACCTGGACGTCCGGCAACGTCTCGGCCCGCGTCCCCGGTGAGGACCTCCTCGTCATCAAGCCGTCCGGGGTCGGCTACCACGAGCTGACCCCGCAGAAGATGGTGGTCTGCGACCTCGACGGCAACCTCGTCGAAGGGGAGCACGCACCGTCGAGCGACACCGCGGCGCACGCCTACGTGTACAAGCACATGCCGCACGTCGGTGGGGTCGTGCACACGCACAGCCCCTACGCGACGGCGTGGGCCGCCCGCGGCGAGCCGATCCCGTGCTCGATCACCGCCATGGCCGACGAGTTCGGCGGCGACATCCCGGTCGGCCCGTTCGCGCTGATCGGCTCCGACGCGATCGGCCGCGGCATCGTCGACACGCTCACCGGCCACCCCTCGCCGGCGGTGCTGATGCTGCAGCACGGCCCCTTCACCATCGGCGCCACCGCGAAGGCCGCCGTCAAGGCCGCCGTCATGTGCGAGGACGTCGCCAGGACCATGCACTTCGCCCGGCAGCTGGGCGCCGTCGAGCGGCTGCCGGACCAGGCCGTCGCCTCGCTGCACGACCGCTACCAGAACGTCTACGGCCAGCCGCAGGGCGGGCAGAGGAGCACATCATGACGCACGAGGTCTGGTTCCTGACCGGCAGCCAGGGGCTCTACGGCCCCGAGACGCTCGACCAGGTCGCGACCCAGTCGAAGCAGATCGCCGCGACGCTCGACGAGTCGCCGGACATCGCGGTGCGCGTGGTGTGGAAGCCGGTGCTCACCAGCGCCGGCGACATCCTGAGGGTCTGTCTGGAGGCCAACGCCGACCCGTCGGTCGTCGGCGTGGTCGCCTGGATGCACACGTTCTCGCCGGCCAAGATGTGGATCGCCGGCCTGGACGCGCTGCGCACGCCGCTGCTGCACCTGCACACGCAGGCCAACGTGGCGCTGCCGTGGGCAGACATCGACATGGACTTCATGAACCTCAACCAGGCCGCGCACGGCGACCGCGAGTTCGGCTACATCCAGTCCCGGCTCGGCGTGGCCCGCAAGACCGTCGCCGGGCACGTCACCGACCCGCGGGTCACCGCCCGCATCGGCGCCTGGGCCCGCGCGGCCGCCGGCTACACGGAGATGCGGTCGCTGCGACTGGCCCGCTTCGGCGACAACATGCGCGACGTTGCCGTCACCGAGGGCGACAAGGTCGAGGCGCAGCTGCGCTTCGGGGTCTCCGTCAACACGTACGGCGTGAACGACCTCGTCGAGGCCGTCGACGCGACCCTCGACGCCGACGTGGACAACCTGGTCAAGGAGTATCACGACACCTACCGGGTGTCCGCCGCGCTGCGCGAGGACCGGGCCGACTCCCTGCGCTACGCGGCCCGCATCGAGCTGGGGCTGCGGGCGTTCCTCACCGCCGGCGGGTTCAAGGCCTTCACCACCAACTTCGAGGACCTCGGCGGGCTGCGCCAGCTGCCCGGCCTCGCCGTGCAGCGGCTCATGGCCGACGGCTACGGCTTCGGCGGCGAGGGCGACTGGAAGACCTCCGTTTTGGTGCGCACCCTCAAGGCGATGGCCCCCGGCGGCGGCACGTCGTTCATGGAGGACTACACCTACGACCTCACGCCGGGCAGCGAGGTCATCCTCGGCGCGCACATGCTGGAGGTGTGCCCGAGCATCGCCTTCGACACCCCGTCGTGCGAGATCCACCCGCTCGGCATCGGCGGCCGCGAGGACCCGGTCCGGCTCGTCTTCGACGCCACGCCCGGCCCCGCCGTCGTCCTCGGCCTCGCCGACCTCGGCGAACGCTTCCGCCTGGTGGCCAACGAGATCGACGTGGTCACGCCGACCGCGCCGCTGCCGAAGCTGCCCGTCGCCCGTGCCGTCTGGAAGCCGCGGCCGGACCTGTCGACGTCGGCGGAGTCGTGGCTCACCGCCGGCGGACCGCACCACACGGTGCTGTCCTTCGCCGTCGGTACCGAGGAGCTGCAGGACCTCGCCGACATGACCGGCACGGAGCTGCTCGTCATCGACGGCGACACGACCGTCCGGCAGTTCACGAAGGAGGTCCGGTGGAACCAGGCGTATCATCGTCTCGCCCGGGGATTCTAGAAATCTCGCTTGCCTGATCTGGTGAGGTGGTCCTATGACCGTTCGCATCAGGCACATCACCGTCGACTGCGCCAAGTGTTACGACCTGTCCCTGTTCTGGGCCGCGGTCACCGGCTTCCGCGAGGATCCCGACGATCCGAACCTGCCCGAGCACACCGAGGCGGCGCTCAACGCACCGGACGGCTCCACCGGGATGCTGTTCATCCAGGTGCCCGAGGGCAAGACCGTCAAGAACCGGATCCATCTCGACCTGCAGCCCACCGACGCGGGCCGGGACGCCGAGGTGGAGCGGATCCTCGGGCTGGGTGCGACCATCTCCGGGGACTTCCGCAAGCCCGACGGCACCGGCTGGGTCACCATGCTGGACCCCGAGGGCAACGAGTTCTGCGTGGAGCGCAGCGCCGCCGAGCGCGCCGCGTCCTGAGCCTGTCCCTGCGCCGTTTCTTGCGGACGGCGCAGGGGCAGCCTTGCCTCGCATCCGTCCGAGGCGGCGTCTCGCGGGGGCCGGTCGCTTGCTTCGCATTGGTTGAGGGCGGACCATTCAGCCATGCAGCGTGAGGAGCTCAGCTTCACCGGTGGCGGCGGGGTCCGCATCGTCTACGACGCCTGGACGCCGCCCAGCGTCGAGGGTGTGGTCGTGCTGTCCCACGGCATGGGGGAGCACGCCCGGCGCTACGACCACGTCGTCGCCCGGCTCGGCGAGCTCGGCCTGGCCGTCTACGCCCCCGACCACCGCGGCCACGGCCGGTCCGGCGGGAAGCGGATGTATCTGCGCCGCATCGACGAATACACCGGCGACCTGCACCTGCTCTTCGGCGAGGTGGCCACCAGGCACCCCGGCCAGGTGCCGTTCCTCATCGGGCACAGCATGGGCGCGATGATCGCCCTCGCCTACGCGCTGGACCACCAGGCGTCGCTGCGGGCGCTCGCGCTGTCCGGCACACCGGTCGTGCCCGGCTCCGGCATCGGCAAGCCCGCGATCGCCGTCGCGAAGGTCCTCGGCCGGATCGCGCCCGCGACGCCGGTGCAGGCGCTCAACTCGGCGTACATCTCGAAGGACCCGGCGGTCGTCGCCGCCTACGACGCCGACCCGCTCGTCTACCACGGCAAGGTCCCCGCCGGCGTCGGCGGCGCCATGCTCACCCAGATGGCCGAGTTCCAGCGCCGCCTGCCGGAGCTCACGCTGCCGGCGCTCGTCCTGCACGGCGCGGCGGACAAGCTCGTCGACCCGGCCGGCAGCCGGCTCATCGCCGACACCGCCGGCTCGCAGGACCTCACCCTGCACATCTACGAGGGCCTGCACCACGAGGTCTTCAACGAGCCCGAGCAGGACCGCGTCCTCGACGACCTGATCGGGTGGCTGAAGAGCCACTAGGAATGTCCCGGCGTCCCGGACGGTTGATTCCGGTCATGAACGACGTCATGGCCGAATACCGCAGGGGAGTCCTCTACTTCGACGCCGGCGACCCGATCGAGGCCGCGAAGATCCTCGCCACCGTGCTGGACGAGGAGCCCGGCAACGCGGAGGTGCGGCTGTGGCTGGCCCGCGCCTACTTCGCCTCGGCGCAGCTGCACCGCGCCGAGACGCACCTGCGCGCCCTGGTGGACCGCGACCCGACCGACCACTACGCCCACCACCTGCTCGGCCGCACCCTGGAGCGGCAGAGCAGGCAGCGTGAGGCGCTGCCGTTCCTGCGCCTGGCGGCGGCGATGGCCGCCGTGCCCGACTACGCCGACGCCGTCCGCCGCTGCGAGGGCGCCTGCTGACGGTCTAGCCCGGCAGCTCCCGGCGACCTGTCGCCGGGAGCAGGGCCGCGGTGAGCGCGATGAGCGTGAGCAGCCCGGCGGCGGCGATGACCGCGTCGTCGCCGGCCGGCTCGGTGGCCAGGGCGGCCTCGACCACGCCGGGGTGCAGCTGCGCCGGCGGCAGGTCCCCCTGGGGCGGGGCCGTCTCCACGTACCGGTAGCTGTGCAGGACGATCACCGAGGGCGGCGGGTCCGGGCTGAACCGCGGATCCGCCCCCCGGTGCCACGCCACCGGCACGGCCAGGAGGACGAACGCGACCGCGACCCACGCCTTCCGGGGAGCGCGCACGCCCAGGCCCGCGGCCACGGTCGCGGCGGCCACGGCGAGCAGCACCGGCACGGTCGCGAGCAGCATCTCCGCGCGGTCCGGCGAGTCGACGACCGGGATCTGACCCCAGAAGTCCGGCCACCACATCGGCCACGCGGCGACCACGACGGCGGCCGCGGCGGCCAGCACCGTCACGGTCGTCGCCGGCCCCGGCAACGACCGTCTCCGCGTCTGCCGCTCCGGCCCGGGGTCTTCCGGGGCGGTGCCGTGCGGTTGGAGGAGGCCGAGGTCGAGCACGACCGGGCCGGTGGCCACCGGCTCCGGCGGGGGAGCGAGCAGGTCGAGGACCCCGGCGCGGCGTTCCGAGTACCAGGCGGCGAGACGGTCCCGCAGCGCCCGCAGCCGGTCCTCGCCGCCGCGCTCCGGCAGCACCGCCGCCGCCGACAGCCCCGCGACCGCGACGAC
The DNA here is from genome assembly GCF_055586325.1 of Dactylosporangium sp. NPDC051087. Classification (NCBI taxonomy): domain Bacteria; kingdom Bacillati; phylum Actinomycetota; class Actinomycetes; order Micromonosporales; family Micromonosporaceae; genus Dactylosporangium; species Dactylosporangium sp. NPDC051087. The sequence goes on from NZ_JBVJIJ010000012.1 coordinate 20,720, forward strand.
GATCAGGCCCGCCTCGATCCACGCGTCCGCGCCACCCTCCGGCGCAGCGGTCAGGAAGAACGGCCAGCCGATCCCGCCGCCGCGGTACTCCACCCACGCGACCAGCCCGGCCGCCGCGCCGAGCCCGGCCACGAGCGAAGCACGCCGTAGTGGGCCGGTCGCCGCTCGTACCATGGCGGCGGAGGCGACGACGAGCAACGACACCGCCGTGAGCGACCCCGTCCACGGCACCGGATGCCCGCTCAGCAACCCCAGCAGATGCGCGGCGGCGAACACCACCACCGCCCACCGCGACCCACGCTCGACCAGCACGCCGGCGATCATGTCACCGCGCGGACCGGCCGGATGTCCGTCGTCCGGGTGGCAGGTCCGGCCCGTCAGCCCAGGGTGCCGTCCTGGCGGGCGTCGAGAATCCGGCGGGTCTCCCGGTTCATCTCGGTGGTGCGGCGCTGCATCGCCTCGAGGTCGAAGCGCGGGTCGCCGTCGAGGTCGAGGATCACCTTCAGGCTGGACGGGTCGTACTTCACGCCGATCACGTCCGCCTCGACGGGCTTGCGCTCGGCGATGTAGAACGCCTGCCTGACGGTCGCCTGGAACGGTGCCCGGCCCTCGGGCCGGACCTCGAGGACGAAGTCGTATTTGGGCTTCTCGTTGGAGCTGAACGTGGAGTGTTCCTTCGCGGACAGCACCAGCGCCTGCGCGCCGATGCCGTGCCTGCGGATCCGCCGGTTGTCGAACATGACTGCACTGTATTGATCATTCCGCGGCCGCGGTTGTCGGTGTCGCGACTCAGGCGGGCAGGGTGCAGCGGAACGTCGAGCCGGCGCCCAGCGTGCTCTGCACGGTGAGGTCGCCGCCGTGGTCGAGGACGATCTGCCGGGCGATGGTCAGGCCCAGGCCGCTGCCGCCGGTCGCGCGGTCGCGGGCCGGGTCGGCGCGCCAGAAGCGCTGGAAGACGAACGGCAGGTCGTCGGCGGCGATGCCGCAGCCGGTGTCGCTGACCTCGACGGCGAAGCGGTCCGCCTCGGGGAACGCGCGCAGGGCGACATGGCCGCCGGGGTCGGTGTACCGGATGGCGTTGCCGATCAGGTTGCCCAGCACCTGGCGGAGCCGGTCGTGGTCGGCGTGGACGGGCAGCGGGCCGGCGGTCTCCGCGGTCAGGCGGACGCCGGCCGCCTCGGCGACGGCGAGGTGCGCCACCCTGGCCGTGTCGACGAGGTCCGCCAGGTCGAAGTCGCTGCGGCGGTACGTGAGATGCCCCGCCTCGGCGAGCGTCAGGTCCTGCAGGTCGTCGAGGATCCGACGCTGCAGCTCGGCCTCGTCGTGCAGCGAGCCGAACAGCTCCCGGCTCGGCGGGACGAGCCCGTCCTGCAGCGCCTCGAGGTAGCCGAGCAGGTTGGACAGCGGCGTGCGCAGCTCGTGCGCGACGCTGGCGACGAGGCGGCGCTGCGCCTGCTCGGAGGCCTGCAACGCGGCCGCCATCCGGTTGAAGGAGTCCGACAGCTGGCCGAGCTCGTCGCGCCCGGCCCGGCTGACCCGGGTGTCGAGGTGCCCGTCGGCGAGCCGGCGGGACGCCGCGGTGAGATCGCGCACGGGCAGGCTCACATGCCGGGCGATGAGGGCCGTGCCGAGGATGACCAGGACGAGCACCCCGCCCCCGGCGGCCAGGCCGGGACGGCTCAGCAGGGTCGTGGCGTCGTCGTCGACGGCGCCGAGGTACAGCTGCAACGGCTCCGGGGTGAAGGCGACGACCCGCTCGCCGAACGTCCTGATCAGGCACTGCGCGCGGTCCTTCTCGGCGCGGCAGCGGGCGACGAACGGCCCGTCGCCGGGCTGCTCCTCGTTGGTCGAGACGGTGGCCTGCTGGTGGCAGCCGTGGTCGTCGGCGACGTCCGCGGTGGCGACCGGGATGCCGTACTCGTTGAGGTTCACCGGCGGCGGCACGGCCTGCAGGTCGGTGAGGCAGCGGGCGAAGAGCGTCGTCTGGCGGAACTCGACCAGCTCCAGCAGGGTCACGTGCTCGAGCTTGCCGACGCCGGTCTTCTCCTCGCCGGCCGACGGCACGGAGGCGAGCATGTCCTGGGGGAACTTCAGCGTCGGCCGCGGGTCGATGAGGGCGGGCGGGCTGACGACCGGGCGGGCGGCGCGGTTGGCGAGGTGGTCGCTGTCGACGGTGACCTGGCCGTACAGGTTGGTCAGCCGGATCCGCTGCTGGTTGGCCCTGGACAGCCGGCCGACGAGGGAGTCGATGCCGGCCCAGGTGCCGTGCCGCAGGGCGTACGCCTGCATCGCCGCGACCGTGGTGACCTCGTTGCGGGTGGCGGTCTGCTGCGACTCGGCGATCTGCAGGCTGGTCAGCCGCACGCTCAGCCACGCGGTGACCCCGATCGCGATGACGGCGACGAGCAGTACCAAACCAAAAACCCGGAATCTGAAGCTCATGCTTGCTCGTTCAGGCGGTAGCCGCGGCCGTAGACCGTCTGCACGTAGCGCGGCTCCGCCGGGTCGGACTCGATCTTGCGGCGCAGGTTGACGACGTGCGCGTCGACGGTACGTTCGGAGACGTCGCGTTCGAAGCCGAACACCCGGTTGATGATCTCGCCGCGGGTGAACACCCGGCCCGGCTCGCCGGCGAGGAGCTCCAGGATCCCGAACTCCTTCGCCGTCAGCACGACCGTGCTGCCGTCCACGCGGACCTCGAAGCGGCCGGCGTCCACCACGAGGTCCCCGACGTGCAGGACCTGCTGGTGGCCGGGGCTGCCGATGCCGGAGCGGCGCAGCAGCGCCCGGACCCGGGCGGCCAGCTCCCGCGGCGACACCGGCTTCGTCATGTAGTCGTCGGCGCCGAGGTCCAGCCCGAGCAGCAGGTCGTCCTCCGTGGAGCGGGCCGTGACCAGCAGGATCGCCACCGTCGACTCGGCGCGGATGATCCGGCACACGTCGAGCCCGTCGACCAACGGCATCATCACGTCCAGGACCAGCAGGTCCGGCCGCCGGGACCGGCACTGCTCCAGGGCCAGCCGGCCGTTGGGGACGGTCAGCACGCTGTGGCCGTCCCGCTCCAGGTACAGCCGGATCAGCTCGGCCTGCTTCGGGTCGTCTTCGGCGACCAGGATCCGTGCGCTCATCGCCGATCATTGTCGCGCGCCGGTTGTGAAGAACCTGCGAAACCTCCTTCGGGTTTCGATCCGGCGCACACTTCTTCATCAGTTCCCAACCACCGGCTCCGCACCATCACCGGCATGTGTGGATTCCTGGTGTACGTGAGTGCCGACGGCGCCGCCGGCGAGGTCGCGGCCGACGAGCTGGCCGCCGCGCTGGACCTGCTGCGCCACCGCGGACCCGACGAGACGACCCTGGACGTGCGGGGCGGTGCCGCGTTCGGCTTCCAGCGGCTCGCCATCGTCGACGTCGCGCACGGCCGGCAGCCGGTGACGTGGGGCGCGTGGACGGTCGTGTTCAACGGCGAGATCTACAACTTCCTGCAGCTGCGCGCCGAACTGGTCCGCGACCACGCGGCGGTCTTCGCCACCGAGGGGGAGGCGGAGGTCCTCGCGGCGGCGTTGCACCACTGGGGGCCGTCGGCGGTCCGGCGCCTGCGCGGCATGTTCGCGATCGTGGCGCTGGACCGCGCGACGGGCACGGTGCACGCCTTCCGGGACCCGTTCGGGATCAAGCCGCTCTATCACCTGAGCACGGCGGACGGCATCTACCTGGCGAGCGAGAAGAAGGCGCTGCTGCCGTTCGCCGGCACGGCCACCAGGGTGGACACGGCGGCGCTGTCGCACTATCTGACGCTGCAGTACGTGCCGGAGCCGGCGACCCTGCACCCCGCGATCCGCCGGCTCGCGGCCGGACACGTCCTGACCTGGACACCCGACACCACCGACATTTCTGCATATTTCCGGCATGTACTGCGGCCGGTGGCGCGACCGGAGCAGGACGCCGTCGCCGCCGTACGGGATGCGCTGCGCGACAGCGTGCACGCCCACCTGCAGTCCGAGGTGCCCCTGGGCGCGTTCCTGTCCAGCGGCATCGACTCGACCGCCGTGGTCGCGCTGGCCCGCGAGAAGCATCCCGGGATCCGCACGTACACCGTCGGCTTCGACGACGAGCGCTACAGCGAGATCGAGGCCGCCGCGGAGACCGCCGCCGCGCTCGGCGTCGACCTGACCGCGACCCTCGTTCACGACGCCGACGTGATCGCCGCCCTGCCGCGCATCGTGTGGCACCTCGACGACCCCGTCGCGGATCCGGCGATCGTGCCGCTGTGGTTCCTCGCGCGTACCGCCGCCAGAGACGTCACCGTCGTGCTGTCCGGCGAGGGCGCCGACGAGCTCTTCGCCGGCTACGAGATCTACCGCGAGCCGGCCGCCCTCGCCCGCGTCGCCGCCCTGCCGGCCACCCTGCGCCGCGGCCTGCGCGCCGTCTCGGCGGTCATGCCCGAAGGGGTGCGCGGCAAGAGCTTCCTGGACCGCGCCACCACCCCGATCGACGAGCGCTACTACGGCAACGCCCGCATCTTCGGCACCACCGAGAAGGCCCGCCTCATGCGCGGCCCCGCCGACCCGCACACGTCGGTCACGGCGCCGCTGTACGAGGCGGCCGCCGGTCTCGACGACGTGGCCACGATGCAGTACGTGGACCTGCACACCTGGCTGCCCGGCGACATCCTCACCAAGGCCGACCGGATCTCGATGGCACACTCGCTGGAGCTGCGGGTGCCGTTCCTGGACCGGGCCGTCTACGCCGCCGCCGCGTCCCTGCCGACGTCGCTCAAGCTGGCCCGCACCACGAAGTACGCGCTGCGCGAGGCGATGCGCGGCATCGTGCCGGACGCGGTCGTCGACCGGCGCAAGCTCGGCTTCCCCACCCCGACCCGGGTCTGGCTGCGCGGCGAGATCGGCGCCTGGGCCGGCGACATGTTCGCCGACTCCCGCGTCGACCACCTGCTCGACCTCGGCCACGTCCAGCGCCTCCTCACCGCCCACCGCCGCGGCGACGCCGACCACTCCCGCAAGCTCTGGACGGTGCTGATGTTCTGCCTCTGGTACGGGACCGCGTCGTCCCCGGCTTCTGTCGTACCCGGGGGCCAGAATCGCGGGCACGGGGGTGGTCGAGCGCTGGTTGCCGGGGCAGGAGCTTGACCCGGTGCCGCCTGCCCCGCCGGACGCGGCACGGGCCGGCCCTCGGGAGAGGACCGGCCCGCCGTGGTGCGGTGCGTGGTGTCAGAGGCCGTTCGGGCCGCTGACGTAGCGTGCGACCGGCGCGGAGAATCCGGTGCCGGTGGACATGAAGCCCCACAGGGTGAACTGCTTGCTGCCCTGCGTGGTCCGGATCGCGAGAAGGTCCTTGTCGGCGTCGCCGTCGTAGTTGCCGGCGACGAACTGCAGGTCCGCCCAGCTGTCCATGGCCGTGGTGCAGCCGGTGCAGGTTTCCGTGTCGGTCCACACGGCACCCGTGGCGATGCCGCTGCGGCCCTTGGACGCGAAGACGTGCAGCACCCTGTGCATGCCGAAGTCGTTGTAGGTCACCACGTCGGCCTTGCCGTCGCCGGTGACGTCGGCGACGACAGCCTTGGTCAGCTGCATCGAGTAGTAGTCGGTGCTGGGGTCGAGATACTTCGTCCGGCCGGTGAACTGGGTGCCGTCGGAGTAGTTGACCCAGATCGACATGCCGGAGTCGTCCTGGTGGTACAGCTGGATGATGTCGGCCTTGCCGTCGTTGTCGAAGTCGGCGACCCGGTTGGTGATGCGGCGCGGGTCCGCGTTGGTCGCCGTCGGGCCGAGGCCGTACCACTGGGCCGGCGGCAGCAGCCCGGAGGCCGTGCCGGCGAGCGTGTAGATGTGGAAGCCGACCGGCCCGTCCTCGCGCATGACGACGAGGTCGCCCTTGCCGTCGCCGGTGACGTCACCGGCGTCGACCTTCAGGTGGTCCAGCGGCCACGTCCCGTCGGTGCTGCTCCAGACCATCTGTGGGTAGTCGAACCCGGCGCCGTTGGCGTAGAAGATCCACACCTGGGTGTTGCGGACCCACACGCCGCCCTCATCGGCGTCGCTGCGCAACGCCACGGAGATGTCGGCCTTGCCGTCGCCGTTGAAGTCCGCGGCGTTCCACCGGGCGCCGTCGTGGTGCCAGCCCGTCGGCATCTCCCACGGCGCCTCCTGGCTGTCCCACACCTGGATGGGGTTCTCCAGCTGCTGGCCGGTGGCGGTGGTGAGCTGCCACAGCTTCATCTGCTGGTCGGGATAGCCCTGGATGACCACGGAGTCGAACTTGCCGTCGCCGGTGAAGTCGCCGCTGAGCTGCTGGGACGCCGGCAGGCGCAGGGTGCGGTCCGCCAGGACGGCGATCTCCTGTGCGTTGAGGGCACCGGTGTGCATCATGACCTCGTCGATGTCGCCGTACATCCAGTCGACGTTGTTGCCCGCCGTCCGCCCCCGGCCGACCGCGAGCTCTCCGGTCGCGTTCCACATCGGCGGGATGGTCGCGGTGCCCTGCGACGCACCGTCGACCCACAGCTGGATCTGGTGGTTCTCCGCGCTGTAGGTGCCCGCGACGTGGGTCCACTCACCGATGCGGGCCGGTCCGGAGGACTGGACGCTGCCGTGCCACGTCGGGTTGTCGGAGTCCTGCCCCGGTAGGTGGAACTCCCACCGCTTGGTGCCGCCGTTGTACTTGAGGAAGAACGCGCTGACCCGGTCGCCGTCCTGGCTCACGATGGTCTGCCAGTTCTCGCCGCGGTTGAGCCGGACCCAGGCGCTGACGGTGAAGCTGCCGTCGGTGCGCACCGACGGGCCGTTGGTGACGACCTGGCTGATCGAGCCGTTCAAGGTCGCGCCGTGCCCGGTGAACCCGGGGCTGATGACCGAGTCCCACAGGGCACCGTTGCGCTCGTGGCCGGTGCGGTCCACGGTCGTGGTCAGGCCGTCGTCGAAGCTCAGCCACTGCTCGGCCCGCTTCGTCGCGGCGAGGAACTCGGCGGGCTGGACCAGGCGGTTGTAGACGCGCACGTCGTCGATGTCGCCGTTGAACGGGCTGCCGGACTGCCCGGCCCACATGATGGAGCCGATGTCCAGCGGGCCGTTCGCCTTCCAGGTCGCGCTCACGTTCGCGGACGCGACCTGCACGCCGTTGAGGTACAGCAACGCCTTGTTGCTTCCGGCGTCGTACGCGCCGGCGACGTGCGTCCAGACGCCGTACTGGGCCTCGTCCGGCGCGACCGCGTACGCCCACTGCCCGCTGTCGGCCGTGGAGTCGCTCCGGGACACCTGGAACACCCAGGAGCGGCTGTTCATCCCGTACATGAGGCCGAACGCGCCGACCTGGCTGCCGCCCTGGCTGATGACCGGCTCGTTGGTGTCCCGTCCCTCTGGCATCCGGACCCATGCGGCGACGGTGTAGCTGCGGGTCGTGTCCAGCACGGGTCCGGTGGTGCTGGCCCGCTGGTTGGCGCCGTTGCCGCGCAGGTAGGTGCCGTGCAGCATCTTGGCGTCGCCGGAGTCGGTGACCCACTGCAGGCCGCCGCCGGTGCTGGTGATGGACAGCGGCTTGTTCACGTCGTCCGGGTTTCCGGCGTACGCCGTGTCGGCCGCCGTGGAGCCGGTGCCCTCGTCGAGCTTCCAGTGCCCGACCGGGTCGCTGGGGGCGCCGACCACGTACTGGTAGTGGTACGTGGTACTCAGGTTGCCGGCCGCGTCGACCGTCTTGACGTGCACGAAGTTGACGCCCTGCGCGGTCGGGGTGAGCCGGACCGTGCTGTTGACCCCGTTGACGGTCAGTTCCTTCGTCGGCGGGTCGCTGGCGCCGTACAGGATCTTCACCGCGTCGACGGGCACCTTGACCAGGAACTCACCGGTGCGGCCCACGCTGCCGTGCGGCGCGGCGTCATCGGGGTATTCGGTCGAGTCGACGTCGGCGACCGCCGGTGGCGTGTTGTCCATCGTCAGGTTGCACATGGCGCTCCACGAGTTGGCCGCCGTGTCGTTGGTCATCACCTGCATCGGGTAGGTCCGCCCGCTGACCAGCCATGACGAGCTGACCTGCCAGTTCGCCCGGGTGTTGTTGCCGATGTAGCCGCTGTCGAGCAGCTTGTTGACCGACATGTCCGGGTTGAAGACGTGCAGCACGCCCTGCACGTTGTCGCCGTCGGGGTCGCTGAGCAGCGCGCTGACCGCGTACGAGGCGCCCGCCCCGACGGTGATCGCGCCGTTGCACGGCCGGCCGTCGACCTTGATGTCCGAGGCCGCGTTCGGCACGGCGTTGTAGCGGACCGACAGCCGCATGACCGCCCCGCCGTCCGGCGCGGTGCCGGCCTCCTTGAAGCGCCGCCAGCCCATGCAGTGGACGCTGTCGCACGACTCGTTCTCGCTGCGCAGGCCGAACTGCATGTCGCCCCAGCCCTGGCTGGACGCCGTCTGCGCCAGGCCGGTGACGTCGGTGGCGACGAGCAGGTCGTTGGGGCAGCTGCCGGACGGGTGGCCGTAGGTCTCGCTGCGGGTCGACAGCTGACCGCCCCAGCCGCCGCCGTGGTTGTTCCAGTTCAGGCCGGGCTGCATCCCGCTGTAGTGGTAGATGCCCAGCTTGTAGTTCGTCTGGGTGCACGAGCCGCTCCAGGAGTAGCTCATCACCGTGTAGAAGTCGGCGTCGAGGACCTGCCTGCCGCGGAAGAACCCGATGTCGAAGCGCATGAAGGCGCGGAAGTTGTACTCGTCGCCGCCGGTCTTGGTCCGCCCGACCGACACCTTGCCCTCGGGGTCGCTGGGCCGGTCGCCGCCGTTCCAGTAGGACTTGCCGGTGTCCTGGGTGCTGACCAGCTGCCACGCGTTCTGCCCGGCCCAGTTGAACTGCGGGTCGATGCGCAGCGGGTAGACCGCGTCCTTCGCCTCCAGCACCGCCCGGTCCGGGGTCAGCAGCAGCCGGTCGCCGTCGACGCGCACGCCGACCCGGCCGACCTTCGCCGCGTCGGACGGCTCCCACTCGCCGGTCTGCTTCGTGCCGGTCTCGCTGACCGCGGTGGTGGCGTCCCAGACGCTCGCCGTCGGCGTGGCGAAGACCAGCTTGCCGGCCGCGTCGGTGGCGGACAGGGTCCCGGAGCCGCTCTCCTTGACGGTCACCCCGACCGTGCGCAGCCCGAACGAGATCTCCCGCAGTTCCTTGCTGCGCGCCGCCTCCGGCGTCTTGACCAGCAGCACCTTGCGGGCGCCGGTCCGGTCGCCGCGCACCAGCAGGTCGACGCCGGGCAGCACCTCGGCGAACGTGGCCGTGTCGCCGGCCACCGTCGGCTTCGGCAGCGGCGCCGGCCAGGTCAGTGACAGTTCGTGACCGTGCCCGTCGCGCAATGACATCACCGGCGCGGTGCCGCCGCCGGAGATGGTGACGGCCGCCGCGGTCGCCGTCGTCCGGTACGTGCCGTCGGCCTGCGCCTGCAGCGTGGTGTCGATGGCGCCCCAGGACCCGTCCGCCCTCCGCGCGCGGACCGGCTCGATCCCCTGCTCGGCGGTGAACTCGCCGTTGGGCTCCGCGAACACCTGACCGTACGGCGAGCGCAGGTCACCGACCTCGATACGGCGTTTCGTCGCCGCCGCCACGACCGACGCCGACCGCTCGTCGGGCTGCTCGGTGACGCCCGCGTACCGCGCCGCGGCATCGTCCCGGCCGGTCCCCGATCGCGCCAGCACGGCGACGCCGAGCCCGGCGACGACCGCCAGGGTGGTGCCGGCGACGATCAGTCGCCGCCTCTTCCATCGATGCAAGTTCAACGTTTCCTTCTTTCGACCGGACGGGCGCAGCACGGATCGAGGCCGTCCGTAGCGGGCGGCCTCGATGGGTGTGATCAAGATGACTGTCTACTGTGGATTCAAAAGGGCACGGCGACGGGCCGGTTCACGTCCGGCGCGAAAGCGTGCTGACCTGGCATTATGGCGTCTGGCGTTCCTCCCCGTGACGGCCTCTGACGCGGGAGGCCGCGCGGAGCTTCTCACATTCGGCCCGATTTTGTGACCCCTTGACCAGAGATCGACATGGGCCGTAGCGTGCGCGTCGCATCGACAGCTCTGACGGGGAGGGTCGCCGTGCGCGGCAGCAGCATGCCCACAGTCCACTTTGGACAATCAATCGACCCGCCGGTCGTTCCTGGACGGGTCGCGTGGCGCCGCAGGCTCCGCGACGGCATCGCCTGCGCGGTCATCCTGACGTTCGCCGCAGTGCTCGGCCAGGGGCCCGCGTTCGCGGCGCCGCTCGCGCCGCCGCCGCTGAAGGTCGAGCAGTCGGTCCCCGGCGGTGCGGTCCCGGCACTGCCGCGCGAGGCGGACCCGGCGATGGCCGCGGCGCTGCACGGCAACCAGGGCGCGGCGCTGCTGCCCGCCGCGATGAGCGCCGAGACCGCGCTGCCGGCCACCGCCGGGAAGTCCCCGGCCCGGGTCAAGGCGGGCACGTCGCCGCTGTCCGTGGGCGCGCCCGCCGACGCGCAGCTGCGCGGCGCGGGCCTGACGCCCGGCAAGCTGCGGGTGGAGTTCCTGGCCCCGGCCGTCGCGGCGAAGGCGCGGACCGGCGGCCCCGTCTGGCGGATCGCCCGCGCCGACGGCAGCACCGCAGCGGCGGCCGCCTCGGTCGAGCTGGACTACTCCTCGTTCCGCAACGCCTACGGCGGCGACTGGTCGCAGCGGCTGCGCCTGGTCCGGCTGCCGGAATGCGCGCTGACCAGCCCCGGCGTGGCGGGCTGCGGCCCGGTCGAGGTCGTCGGCGCCCGCAACGACGCCAAGGCCGGCAAGCTCACCGCCGACGTGACCCTGCCGGCGCGGTCCGGCGCGGTCCCGCACCGCATGCAGGACTCGTCCATCGCGGCCCTGTCGGGGTCGTCCGGGGCGCTGTTCGCGGCGGTCGCCGGCGCGTCGTCGCCGTCGGGGTCCTTCGCGGCCACCTCGCTCTCGCCGTCGGCGACCTGGAGCGGCGGCAACCCGACCGGCAACTTCGGCTGGAGCTACCCGCTGCGGGTGCCGCCGGCGATCGGCGGGCCGGTGCCGTCGATCGCGCTCGACTACTCCTCGTCGTCGATGGACGGCCGCTCGAACGCCACGAACAACCAGCCGTCGATGATCGGCGAAGGGTTCGACTTCCACCCGGGCTTCATCGAGCGGCGGTACAAGCCGTGCGCCGAGGACATGACCGACAGCAACGGCACCGAGAAGACCGGTGACCAGTGCTGGGGCACCGAGAACGCCACGATCTCGCTCAACGGCAAGGGCGGCGAGCTCGTCCGCGACGACGCGACCGGCGTCTGGAAGCTGCGCAGCGACGACGGCTCGAAGATCGAGCTGCTGACCGGCGCGGGCAACGGCGACAACAACGGCGAGTACTGGAAGGTCACCACCAGCGACGGCACCCAGTACTTCATGGGCCGCAACCGTCTCGACGGCTGGAGCGACGGCAAGCGGGAGACCAACTCCACCTGGACCATGCCGGTCTTCGGCAACCACTCCGGCGAGCAGTGCTACAAGGCCGGCAACTACGCCGGATCCTGGTGCCAGCAGGCCTACCGGTGGCAGCTGGACCAGGTCATCGACCCGTACGGCAACGTCATGACGTACTGGTACGAGAAGGAGAGCAACCTCTACGCGCTGAACCTGAAGAAGGACCAGCCGGTCTCCTACACCCGTGGCGGCTGGCTCAAGCGCGCCGAGTACGGCCAGCGCACGGACAACATCTACACCGCCACGCCGATCGCGCAGGTCCTGTTCCAGGAGGCGGAGCGCTGCATCCCGGGCTCCGCCTGCGACTACGGCCACCCGGAGAACTACCCCGACACGCCGTTGGACCAGAAGTGCGACGCGGCGCCGTGTGACGAGAAGTGGTCGCCGACCTTCTGGACCACCAAGCGGCTGGCGAAGATCACCACCCAGGTGTCCGACGGCGCCGGCGGCTTCCGCAACGTCGACTCGTGGACGCTGCGGCACGAGTTCCCCTCGCCGGGCGACGGCACCCGGGCCGGCCTGTGGCTGGAGGCGATCACCCACACCGGCCACGTCGGCGGCGACGCCTCCCTGCCCGAGATCAACTTCGACGGCATCCAGCTGTCCAACCGCGTGATGCGCGACAACGACACCAACTCCACCATGAACTGGTGGCGGGTCAACCGCATCAACAACGAGACCGGCGGCCAGCTCACCATCGCCTACTCGGCGCCCGAGTGCTCCTATGCCGCCGGCCTGCCGGCCCCGGAGTCCAACACCAAGCGGTGCATGCCGGTGAAGTCGCCCCGCCCGGGCAGCGACACGCTCACCGATACGGACTGGTTCCACAAGTACGTGGTCACCGACGTCGTCGAGACCGACCGCGTCGCCGGCTCCCCGCCGGTGGTGACGCACTACGACTACGTGGGCTCGGCCGCGTGGCGGCTCGACGACAACGACGGCCTTGTCGACCCCAAGTACAAGACCTATGGCCAGTGGCGCGGCTACCCGCTGGTGCGCACCACGACCGGCGCCACGAACACCACGCCCTCGGTGTCCGAGGTGCGCTACTTCCAGGGCATGAACGGCGACAAGCTGCCGGGCACGAACAACTACCGCAGCGTCTCCGTCACCGACTCCTTCGGCGGCACGTACGCCGACGAGGACGAGTACGCGGGCATGCCGCGGGAGGAGATCGGCTACGGGCCGGGCGGCGTGAAGGTCTCCTCGACCGTCACCGACCCGTGGCGCTCGGGCGCGACCGCCACCCGCAACCGGACCTGGGCCAACGTCACCGCCCGCAAGGTCGACACCAGCCGGACCGTCGTGCGCAGCCTGCGCTCCGACAACACCTGGCAGCGGATGGAGACCAGCAAGCACTTCGACGCCCACGGCATGGCCGACCAGGTCGAGGACCTCGGCGACATCACGACCACCGCCGACGACAAGTGCACCCGCCTGACGTACGTGCGCAACACCGACAAATGGATCATGAACCGCCCGTCGCGGACCGAGGTGGTCTCCGTATCGTGCGGCGCCACCGTGACCCGCCCGGACGACGTCCTCTCCGACGCGCTCACCTCGTACGACGGCCAGGACTACGGCGTCGCGCCGACGAAGGGCGCCGCCACCGAGTCCCGCACGCTGCGCGGCTACGTGGGCGGCCAGCCGGAGTACTACACCGTCGGCAAGGTCACCGTCGACGGCTACGGCCGCGGCACCACCAGCACCGACACGAACAACTACACGACCACCACCGAGTACGTGCCGTCGACCGGTGGCCCGGTCACCCAGGTGAAGACGAAGAACGCGCTGGATCACGTCTCCTCGCTGACCCTGGAGCCGGCCTGGGGTCTCGCGACCAGGCAGACCGACGCCAACAACCGCTTCACCGAGCTGGAGTACGACCCGCTCGGCCGGCTGTCGAAGGCGTGGTCGATCGACCGCCCCAGGTCCTCCTACGGGCCGATGTCGGAGTTCACCTACCGGGTCGAGGCCGACAAGCCGATCGTCACGGCCACCAAGGCCCTCGGTCCCAACGGCAACTACACCACCACGTACGACATCTTCGACGGCCTGCTGCGGCCCCGGCAGACCCAGGTCCCGGCGCCCGGCGGCGGCCGGATCATGAGTGACACCATCTACGACTCCCGCGGCAAGGTGGTCAAGGAGTACGGCGCCTACTACAACGCCGACCCGCCGGCCGCCGAGCTGCTCGGCGTCGCCGACAACGTCGTGCCCGGCATGAACGTCACCGAGTACGACGCCGCCGGCCGCCCCACCGTCGAGGCCTTCTACCGCCTCGGCGTGGAGCAGTGGCGCACCACGAACATCTACCGCGCGGAGAAGACCACGGTCGTCCCGCCCGCCGGCGCCGCCGCCACGACGGTCAAGGGCGCCCGCGGTCAGACGCTGAAGGTGATCCAGCACCCCAACCTGACCGACCTGGTCAACGGCGACGAGACCAGCTACACGTACACGAGGTCCGGCCAGCTGGAGACGGTCACCGACCCGCTCGGCACCGTCTGGAGGAACCACTACGACAGCCGCGGCCGCCTGGTCAAGACCGAGGACCCGGACCAGGGCGACTCGGAGTTCACCTACAACGACGCGGGTCAGCTCGTCACGAGCAAGGACGCCCGGCAGAACGTGATCGCGTACGTCTTCGACAAGCTGGGCCGGCTCAAGTCCACCCACGACGGCTCGGTGACCGGGGCGAAACGCACCGAGATGTTCTACGACCCGGCCGGGTTCAAGGGGCTGCCGTCGCGCTCCGTGCGCTACGTCGACGGCGCGCAGTACATCACCGGCGTCACGAGCTTCGACGCCGGCTACCGGCCGCTGACCACCCGGCTGCAGATCCTCCCGCCGAGCGGCAAGACCGTGCCGTTCCAGGGCGCGTACGACACGTCGTTCACCTACAACGTGGACGGGTCGGTCGCCTCGACGACCTACCCCAAGGCGGGTGGCGACCTCGACGCCGAGCAGGTGCGGTACTCCTACAACGACCTGGGCCTGCCCACGCAGACCTACTCGTCGCTCGGCTACTACGTCTCCGCCACCGACTACACCAAGTACAGCGAGGTCGAGCGGCTCACTCTCGACTTCGACGGGCCGGAGCAGGAGCTCAGCAAGGTCGTCACGCAGACGTACACCTACACCGACGGCACCCGCCGGCTGGACGGCACCTCCGTCTACGCGCAGACCGCACCTTCGCTGCTGTCCGACGTCAAGTACGAGTACGACGCCAAGGGCCTGATCAACAAGATCAAGGACACCGGTCTCGCGGCGGGATCGGGCGACACGCAGTGCTTCACCCATGACCACCGCAACCGGCTGACCGAGGCGTGGACACCCACGTCCGGGGACTGCGGGGCGACCCGTGCGGCAAGCGCCCTCGCCGGGCCCGCGCCGTACTGGACGAGCTGGACCTACGACAAGATCGGCAGCCGGCAGACCCAGACGCAGCACACCACGGCCGGCAACGTCCTCAACGAGTACAAGTACGACGACCCGGCGCAGCCGCACTCCGTCACCGGCGTGAAGATCACCGACGCCGGTGGCACGGTCCGCAACCTGCAGTACGGCTACGACGAGCTCGGCAACACGACGAACCGGCTCGGCGCCACCGGCGTGCCGCAGGAGCTCACCTGGGGCAAGGAAGGCGAGCTCAGCAAGGTCGTCGAGGCCGGCAACAGCACCGAGTACATCTACGACGCCAACGGCAACCGGGTCGTGCGCAAGGACGCGTCGGGCGCCACGCTGTTCCTCGGCACCGAGGACCTGCGGTTGCCCACGGCCGGCGGCACGCCGAAGACGACCCGGTACTACTCCCACGCCGGCAAGCTCGTCGCCGTCCGGGACAGCACGGGTCTCACCTGGTCCTGCTCCGACCACCTCGGCACCACGAACCTGGTCATCAAGGAGGGCACCCAGCAGTACTCGGTCCGCCGCTCGACACCGTTCGGCGAGCAGCGGGGCGCCCAGCCCGCGAGCTGGCCGACGACCAAGGGGTACCTCGGCGGCGAGCAGGACCCGACCGGCCTGACGCATCTCGGCGCGCGCGAGTACGACCCGGTCCTCGGCAGGTTCATCTCCGTCGACCCGGAGCAGGACTTCTACAACCCGCAGATGATGCAGGGCTACTCGTACGCCAACAACAGCCCGGTCTCCAACAGCGACCCGTCGGGCCGGCGCACCGAGTCCGACGGCGAGGTGATGGAGCGCAAGCGCGAGGAGAAGCAGGCCGCCGGCGGCAACACCAATACGACGACCTCCAACAGCAACAGCAACACGGGCGGGGTCTCGCAGGAGGAGATCGACAAGGCCAAGAAGATCAAGGATCAGGGCCTGCTCGACATCGTCATCGACGCCGGCGGCGAGATCATCCTCGAGGTCCTCGGCATCAACGACCTGCTCGGCTGCATCGACGGCGACGTCATCGGCTGCATCAGCCTGGCCAGCAACGTCATCCCCTGGGCCAAGGTCGCCAAGATCCCGAAGATCGCCGGCGCGATCAAGAAGGCCTACAAGGCGTGGAACGCGTTCAAGGAGAAGCTCGCCTGGGCGAAGGGCATCCTGAAGAAGGCGGACGACGCGGCGG
Organism: Dactylosporangium sp. NPDC051087; assembly: GCF_055586325.1. Classification (NCBI taxonomy): domain Bacteria; kingdom Bacillati; phylum Actinomycetota; class Actinomycetes; order Micromonosporales; family Micromonosporaceae; genus Dactylosporangium; species Dactylosporangium sp. NPDC051087. The sequence continues at coordinate 36,773 of NZ_JBVJIJ010000012.1, forward strand.
CCGCCGCCGAGGCCGCCGGCAAGAAGGCCGACGACGTCGCGGAGACGGCGGCCAAGAGCGGTGACGAGGTCGCGGCCGCGGCGGACGACGCCGGTGAGGCGGTCGCCGACGCGGGGAAGGCCGCCGACACCTGCAACAGCCTGCTTCCCGGCACGCCCGTCCTCATGGCCGACGGCACCACCAAGGCCATCGAGACCGTGCGGGTCGGCGACGAGGTCGTCGCCACCGACCCGGCGACGGGCGGCACCGGGACCAGGTCGGTGACCACCACGATCGACGGCACCGGTGACAAGGTGCTGGTCGACGTCACCGTCGACGTCGACGGTGACACCGGTGACCAGACGGCCACCTTCACCGCGACGGACCACCACCCGGTCTGGGTCGCCTCCCAGTCCGAGTGGCGCAACGCCTCCGGCCTGCGGGCGGGCGACTACCTCCTGGCGCCGGACGGTGCCCGGGTCCGGGTGCTGGCGGTCGTCGCGTACGGCGCTGTCGCCACGGTGCACAACCTCACCGTCGAAGACACGCACACGTACTACGTGGTCGCCGGCGCGACGCCGGTGCTGGTGCACAACTGCGACGTCACCGTCTACCGGGTGGAAGGTGCCGCCAACGAGCGGGTCCGGATCCACGACGACGGTTCGGTGCTGATCCGTGGCGCCAAGAAGACGCTCTTCGTCGGCTTCGACAACAGGGCGCGCGCGGAGGAGTTCCTGGCGCAGCGACTGGCACAGGGCCACGCCGACTCGGTGATCAAGACGTTCAAGGTCCGGCGCGAGTTCCTGGAGTACCTGCGGGAGGACATGGTGCCGGAGTCGATGTCGAAGCAGTTCCCGACCAGGCCGATCTCCGTCGACCACCCCGCCACGGACCAGTACGGTCTGAAGCCGTTCAATATCAAGCTGATGCTGGAATACATCGTGCCGGGCAGTGGGAAGGTCGGATGAGGACACGCGTGGAGTTGGTCGGTGAGCCCGGTGCGCGGCAGCGGGTCCGCGAGATCGCGGAGCTGCTGGTGACGCTCCGCGACCACGACCACGACGATGACGACGATCTGGACGGTGTGCTGCTCGGCGCGCCGCGGTGGCTCGCCGAGGCGTTCTCGCCGGAGCGGACCATGGAGGAGGCCGAGGCGTGGCTCGCGCAGTGGCGGGCGGCGCCGGACAAGCTGGCCTTCGAGCGGGACTCCGGCTGGACGGCGTCGAGCTGGCTGCACTGGTTCTCGCCGGACAACGAGTTCTGGACGCTCGGCGAGGTCCGGGTCGACGACGACGGCCTCCGGATGGTGGTCGAACTCGAGCACGACGACGACCCGATCCCCTTCGAGGCGCTGCGCTGGCTGGCGCTCGCCGGCGGCCTCCGGGTCGGCGGCGAGGCGCGGGTCGCCTGAGCGGGGATCACCGCGGTGCTGGTGGCGGAGTGGCCGGAGGGCCGCCCCGCCACCGGCCGGGCAGCGACGAAGGACGCTACGTCGTGGCGGTGCGGCGGTGGGCGCCGATGCTGCCGAGGGCGCCGCACAGGACGGTGCCGATGGCGCCGGCGACGGTGAAGGTGCCGACGACGGCGCCGATGAAGCCCCACGGGTCAGGGCCGGTGGTGACGAACCAGCCGCGCGGGTCGTAGCGGATCTGGGTGTAGTCGCCGACGCGCGGGGTCCGGTCCGCCGGGTAGCGCAGCTCGCCCCAGCCCGCCAGCTCGATGTCGGGGTTGTCCCGGTGGTCCTCGTCGATGGCGACCACGGAGCTGACCACGCCGACGGCCGGGACGCCGTGCACCGCCATGTACAGCGGGCAGATCGAGAACGCGGCGCCGAGCGTGAACGCGGCCAGGAAGAGCCCGACACCCCGCGTCCCGACCCAGGTGGCGTCGCCGACCCCGGAGGAGTAGGTCCACCAGCCGTGGACCGCGCCGACGGAGACGATCAGGATGCCGAGCACCAGCCAGCCGAGCCCCTGCCGGCCGCCGAGAACCCCGGCGACGCACACCGCGGGCAGGGTCGCGACGAGGCCGACGAATGCCCAGCCGGCCGAGTGGAGGAAGTTCACGGCGGGCATCGTACTGAGGCGGTGATCACTTCACGGCGCGGGGCCGGGACGGCGGGCTCGGGCGGGGTGGAGGCTGGAGGGCATGCGCGCGGAGCCTGCAGTGAAGACGCCACGGAAGTTCGCCGCGCTGCGCAACAAGGACTGCCGGCCCTACCTGTTCGGCGCGGCGCTGTCGATGATGGCCGACAACATCGAGCACGTCATCACGTACTGGGTGCTGTGGGAGAAGTTCCATTCCCCGGCGCTGTCCGGGTTCCAGGTGATCAGCCACTGGGTGCCGTTCCTGCTGTTCTCGGTCTACTTCGGCTCGCTCGCCGACCGGTTCGACTGCCGGCGGGTCATCCAGGCCGCGCAGATCCTGTTCGCCTCGGTGTCGGTCGCGTGGGGGGTCCTGTTCGTCACCGGCACGCTGCAGGTGTGGCACGCGTGTGTCCTGCTCGTCCTGCACGGCCTGGCCGGGTCGCTGTGGGGGCCGGGCGAGCAGCTGATGCTGCACGACTTCGTCGGTGACGAGGACCTGCCCAGCGCGGTCCGGCTCAACGCCACGTTCCGCAGCCTCGGCGTGCTGTTCGGCCCGGTCGTCGGGTCGGCGCTGCTGCTCGGGCTCGGCGCGACCGCCGGCATCTTCGTCAACGTGCTGTTCTTCCTGCCGCTGACGCTGTTCCTGTTCCGCACGAAGTTCACCGGGCACACCCGCGACCACGGGGCGCCGCGGGCCAGGGTCGGGATCCTGGACTCCGTGCGGGTGCTCAAGGCCGTCGGCGGCAACCACACGCTGGTCAGCATGATCATCCTGGGTGGGCTCGGGTCGTTCTTCGTCGGCGCGTCGATGCAGTCCGCGATGCCGATCTTCGCCCAAGACCTCGGGGCCGGCGGCGCCCCGGCGGGGGAGGGCGTCGACGGCGCCAGCCTCGCCTACGGCGTGCTCCTGTTCGCCAACGGCGCCGGTGGGGTCCTCGGCGGGCTCCTCCTCGAGGCGACGGGCCGGGTGAAGGCCACCGTCCTCGCCGCCGTGGTCAGCACCGCCGTGTACGGCGTCACCAGCCTGTGCTTCGCGGTCACCACCAGCTACCCCCTCGCGGTCGCGCTGCTGGTGGTCGGCGGGGTGGCGAACCTGGCCGCGATGTCGATCGGGCAGACCGTCGTGCAGCTGCTCGCGCCGCCCGCCGACCGGGGCCGGGTGATCGGCGTCTACGGCGTGTCCGCGCAGGGGTTGCGGGCCGGCAGCGGTTTCACCGTCGGGCTGCTCGGCGCCGCGATCGGCGTGCACTGGTCCCTGGCGCTGAGCTCGGCCGCCCTCTGCGTGGGCACGGTCCTCGCCGGGGTGTACGCGCTGCGGGGCGGAAAAGCGGTTCCCCCGGCGGCGCCGGCGTCCGTATGATCCTGCGTACCGTGCTGAGGAAGGGGGAGCCATGCGTTACCGCGTCGTCGTCCCCCAGTCCCGGCACGAGGTGATCCTGGTGTCTTCCTGCCCGCTGGTGTAAGCCCGCGCGGCTGCACCGGCTGGACCCTGCTCCCGAGGCGAGCGGGGTAATCGCGCTGCCCTGTTCAGATTCTCTGAAAGGCCGCAGAGCCGTGCGCACCAACTTGGCTACGACCCGCAACATCGGCATCCTCGCCCACGTCGACGCCGGCAAGACCACCACCACCGAACGGATCCTGTTCCTCACCGGCGCCACGTACAAGCAGGGCGAGGTCCACGACGGCACCACCGTCACCGACTTCGACGCCCAGGAGCGCCAGCGGGGCATCACGATCTTCGCCGCGGCCGTCAGCTGCACCTGGGACGGCCACCGGATCAACCTCATCGACACACCCGGCCACGTCGACTTCTCCGCCGAGGTCGAGCGCTCGCTGCGCGTCCTCGACGGCGCCGTCGCCGTGTTCGACGGGGTCGCCGGGGTCGAGCCGCAGAGCGAGTCGGTGTGGCGCCAGGCCGACCTGCACGGGGTGCCGCGCATCGCGTTCGTCAACAAGCTCGACCGGGCCGGCGCCGACCTCGCCGCCGCGGTCGGCTCGATCCGGGCGCGGCTGCACGTGACGCCGCTGGTCGTCCAGCTGCCGATCGGGACGGAGGACGCCTTCACCGGCGTCGTCGACCTGGTGACCCGCCGCGCCTTCGTCTGGCGGGACGGGGTGATGACCGAGGTCGACGTCCCCGACCCGGCGGCGCTGGACGCCGGGCGGCGGGCGCTGGAGGAGGCGGTCGCCGAGCTGCACGCCGGTGCCCTGGAGGAGTTCGTCGCCGATGACGCCCTCAAGGACGCCACGCTGCGCGGCGCGCTGCGGGACCTGACCATCGCCAGGGCCGCCGTCGTCGTGCTGTGCGGCTCGGCGTACCGCAACCGCGGCGTCGAACCGTTGCTGGAGGCGGTCGTGGCCTACCTGCCGTCGCCGCTGGACGTCCCACCGGTCCACCCGGAGCGCCCCGCCACCGTGGACGCGCCGTTCGCCGGCCTGGTCTTCAAGGTGCACGCCGCCACGACCGGGCGCCTCACCTACGTCCGGGTCTACTCCGGCACGATCGCGAATGGAGCCACCGTGCTCGACACCGGCACCGGCCGCACCGAACGGGTCGCCCGGATCCTGCACGTCCAGGCGGACCGGCACACCGAGCTGGACACCGCCGCCGCGGGCGACATCGTCGCGGTCGTCGGCGTCAAGCACGCGAAGGTCGGCGCGACCCTCTGCGCTCCCGATGCGCCGCTGGTACTGGAGCGGGCCGCGACGACGGAGCCCGTGGTGTCGGTGGCGGTGGAGGCGCGTGCCGCCGCCGACACGGACCGGCTGTCGGCGGCCCTGGCGCGGCTGGTCGACGAGGACCCGTCGCTGGTCGTGCGGGGCGACCCGGAGACGGGCCAGACGGTCCTGTCGGGGCTCGGCGAGCTGCATCTGGAGGTGGCCGTGGAGACGCTGCGCCGCTCCGGCGTGTCCGTCACCGTCGGCCGCCCGCAGGTCTCCTACCGCGAGACCGTCGTCGCCGGGGTCAGCGGCCTGCTGTACCGGCACGTCAAGCAGGACGGCGGCGCCGGCCAGTACGCGCACGTGCTCATCGACGTCGCCCCGGCGGACGAGCCGTTCGTGTTCGGCTCGGCGGTCGTCGGCGGGCGGGTCCCGAAGGAGTACGTCAAGGCGGTCGAGGCCGGCTGCCGCGACGCGCTCGCCGAGGGTCCGCTCGGCGGTCACCCGGTGACGGGCGTGCGGGTGACGCTCGTGGACGGCCAGACCCACTCGAAGGACTCCTCCGAGCTGGCCTTCCGCACCGCTGGGCGGCTCGCCCTGCAGCAGGCGCTGCGGCAGAGCGGCATGGCGCTGCTCGAGCCGGTCGCGGAGGTCACCGTGACCGCGCCCGACGACGCCGCCGGCGCGGTCCTGGGTGACCTCGCGGCCCGCCGCGGCCGGGTCACCGACTCGACCACCCGCCCCGGCACGGTGGTCGTGACGGCGACCGTGCCACTGGCGGAGCTGTTCGGCTACGCGACCCGGCTGCGCAGCCGCACCCAGGGCCGGGGCACGTTCACCACCAGGCCGGCCGGCTACCAGCCGGCCCCCGCCGGCACCGGCTGAGCAAACAACGGCGCCGCCCGGAGCGATTCCGGGCGGCGCCGTCCTGCGAACACGTCAGCGGCTCATCACCGAATACAAGAAGCCGACGATCACCAGCACGCCGATCACCGCGTAGAGGATCAGCGCACCGGAGCCGGTGGTGCTGGCGCCACCGTCGTGGATATCGGACGTCTCGGGCTCTTCGTCGGAAGTCACGGGATCTCCCTATACGGACTTGCGGGACATCCTACTCCCGGGCCGCGGTCCCCAGGTGGTCAGGCCCTCCGTTCGACCGGCAGCCGGGCCCTGGTGAACAGCGCCGTCCCGGCCATCGCGACCAGCGGCACGACCAGCACCGCGACGGCGACGTTGGACCAGGGCACGACGAGGGGGTACGGGTTGTCGCTCGGCCACACGCTCAGCGCCTTGCGGTTGAGCGCGGCGAGGACCGCCCACCCGGCGCCGAACCCGGCGACGGCACCGAGCAGCGACCCGAGTCCGGCGATCACCCCCGCCTGGCTCAGCGTCAGCCGGCGGCGCACGCCGGGCGACGCGCCGATCGCGCCGAGGGTCGCGAGGTCCGGGCGGCTGTCGACGGCCGCGAGGCCGGTGGCGATGCCGGCCGCGCCGAGCGCGATGACGGCCGCGACGATCGTCAGCACGATCAGGTTGACGGTGGCGTCCGGGACGTACGGGAACGAGACCGACCCGTGGTAGTGGTTGCCGAGGGCCTCGACGGCGGCGTTGAAGTTGCCCGACTCCGTCCTGGTCGGCATCCGCGACGTCGCCACGACGATGCCCTTGACCTCGACGGCGAGACCGGCCGCGGCGACGGCCTGCGGCGAGATCGCCACGAAGACCCGCGACACGGCGGTCGTGGTGCGGTACCCGGGGACGGTGACGGTGTGCCGCTCACCCTCCGGGTCGTCCGCGGAGGCGACCGCGAGGATGACCTTGCCGTCCTCGATGAGGTCCGGGTCGGCGACGACGACGCCGCCGGCCCGCAGGGTCGCCTCGGCGCGGGCGAGGTCGTCGCCGGTCGCGGCCGAGATGAGCCCGACCGCCGAGCCGTCGTCGACGACGGTGGTGGCGTTGCCGCCGCCGTTCATCACGTACGAGTTCTCGTGGCAGCGCGGGTCCCGGGCCGCCTTGCGCTGGTCCGCCGCGCTGACCTCGCCGACCTTGTACGGGCAGCGCCGGTGCGCCGGCCGGACCGGGTGCAGGTAGCAGTACCCGTCGGCGGGCGCGGTCGCCGGGCAGGTCGCGCCGCGCAGCTCGGCGGTCCCCGCCACCGGCAGGGTGGCGGTGGCCGCGTCGACGAGGCGCCGGGTGGGCAGCGCCCCGGCCCGCTCGCCGCGGTCGCCGAAGCCCCGGGTGATCTCCGCGTAGCCGTCGGGCAGGGCCTTGACCTGCATGTCGAGCTGCATCTGGACGTCGCTGGCGAGGAACACGCCGACGGTGACGGCGCCGAGCACGGCCGCCATGACCGCGGAGATCGCCGGCGCGGTCGAGGACCGGTTGCGGGCCAGGTCCCGCACCGCGATGCGGGGCGCGAGCGGCAGCCGGCGGCCGAGCCGGGCGATCAGCCCGACCAGCGACGGCGTGCACACGACGAGCCCGAGCTCGGCGAGGACGAGCCCGGCCATGACGACGGTCGAGTCGATCGCGACGACGCCGTAGGTCGCGGCGGCCGCGCCGGCGCCGATGGCGCACAGCCCGGCGACGAGCCAGCGCCTGCCGGGCCCGGTCGGGTTGCGCCGCCCGGCGAGCGCCGCGACGACGTCGGTGCGGGCCGCCGTGAACGCCGGCACCAGCGCCGCGCCGACCCCGGCGACGAGGGCGAGCCCGGCGATGCCGAGCAGGGCGAGGGGGAAGACCCGGTAGCCGCCGGCCCGGGCCTGCGCGACGTGCTCCTCGAACAGGCCCCTCGTCGCGAACGCGGCCGCGATCGCGAGGAGGGTGCCGGCGACGGCGGCGACGACGCCGAGCAGGACCCCGTCGGCGAGGACGATGCGTCGCAGCTGCGCCGGGGTGCCGCCGTTCGCGGCGACGAGGGCCAGCTCGCGCCGCCGGCGGCGGGCGCCGACCGCGAACGCCGGGCCGGCGAGGAGCACGACCTCCAGGACGCCGAGGCCGAACACGAGGATGCCGAGCCGGAAGACATTGCCGTCGCTCTGCTCCCAGGTCCGGGCGTCCGGCGGCGGGTCGAGCACGACGGTCCGGGACCGCACGACGACGCCGTGCCGGTTGAGGTCCAGCACCTGGGCCCAGGCGATCGGGGCGGGGGTGTCGACCAGCCAGGTCGTGGACCTGCCGGGCGGCTCCGCCGCGAAGGTGCCGGGGCGCAGCACGGCGACGGGCTTGAGGTCGGCGGGGAACTCGACCTCGGCGACGACCCGCAGGTCGCCCCCACCGGGTTCGCCGCCGGGGAGCCCGACGGTGCCGCCGAGCCGCACGCCGAGCAGTCGCATGGCGCGCGCGTTGAGGGCGATCTCGCCGGCGGTCGCCGGGGCCGTGCCGCGCAGGACCGACACCCTGCCCCGGTACGTGGCGTCGGCGAGGTCGAGCTGGTGCGCGCGGAGCTTCTGCTCGCCGGTGGTGCCCTTCAGGCGGACGTCGCGCTCGTCGACGAGGGCGGCGCGGGAGCCGGCGGGCAGCAGCGCGAGCAGCGCCTCGGTGCCGGGCGCCGACGGCTCGCCGGTGCCGGGGTCCATCACGCCGTAACCCTCGGCGTCCTGGACGATCTGCCCGGCGAACGGCCAGTGCACGGCGGCGTCGAAGGCGCCCAGCTCCCGGTCGAGCTGCTCGGCCCGGGTGAGGGTGAACATGTCGTAGTTGACCGCGGCGAACGACAGCCCGAGCACCGGCAGCAGGATCAGCCCCAGCACGAGCGCGGTGCGGCCCTTTGCCCGGCGCGCCTCCCGCCGGGCGATCCGCAGCGACACCAGCCAGCTCCTCACGACGCCGCCCCGTCGAGCAGGTGCTCCGGCCCGGTCAGCGGACCCGAGGTGTCCACGACGATCCCGTCGCGCAGGAACACGACCCGGTCGGCCCACGCCGCGTGCCGGGCCTCGTGGGTGACGAGGACCCCGGCGGCGCCGGCGTCGACCTTCGCCCGCAGCAGCCGCAGGACCGCCTCACCCGTCGTGGAGTCCAGGGCGCCGGTCGGCTCGTCGGCGAGGATGAGCCGCCGCCCGCCGACGAGCGCCCTGGCGATCGCGACCCGCTGCTGCTGCCCGCCGGACATCTCGTCGGGGAAGCGCTGGGCGTACCCCTCGAGATCCACCTCGGCGAGGGAGGCGAGCGCGGCCCGCCGGGCCCGGCGGACCCCGACGCCGTCCAGCTCCAGGGGCAGCGCGATGTTCTCCGCCGCCGTCAGGCTCGGCAGCAGGTTGAGGTCCTGGAACACGTAGCCGATCCGGCGCCGCCGCAGCCCGGCGAGGGCCTTGCGGCCGAGCCCGCCGAGGACGGTCCCCTCGACGGCGACCTCGCCCCGCGTCGGCGAGTCGAGCCCGCCGGCGAGGTTGAGCAGCGTCGACTTGCCGGAGCCGGACGGCCCCATCACCGCGATCAGCTCACCCGGGGCGACGGTCAGCGACACGCCCCGGACGGCGAGGACCGTCGCCTCGCCGTGCCCGTGGGTGCGGTGGACGTCGCGCAGCTCGAGCACGCTCATGTCGTCGTCTCCTTCGCCGGTACGGGCTCGGTCTGCGGCACGGTCTGCGGCTCGGTGGGGGGCGCCGGCGCGGGCAGGGGAGCGTGCCGGGCGAGGCTGGTCTCGCAGTGGTCCAGCCACCGCACCTCGGCCTCCGCCTGGAAGATCATGGATTCGAGGACGAGCCGCCACGACAGGTCGGCGGGGCCGCCCGCCCGTTGCTTCATCCGCGTGTACTCCTGCAGCATCCGCATCGTGGCGGTCCGCTGCGCCTGGATGATGCCGGGCACGTCGACGCCCGGTGTGGTCAGCGCGAGCGCCAGCTTGATCGCCAGCTCGTCGCGGGGCCGGTCACCCCGCCCGATCGGGGTGGCGAACCAGGTGGCGAGCTCGGCCCGGCCGGCATCGGTGATCGCGTACGGTCGCTGCCCCCCGTCGTGCTCCGGCAGCGACCGGACGAGGTCGTCACGCTCCAGCCGGGACAGGGTCGTGTACACCTGCCCGATGTTCAGCGGCCAGGTCCCGCCGGTGGACTCCTCGAACGAGGTCCGCAGCTGGTAGCCGTACATCGTGCCGCGCTGCAGCAGCGCCAGCAGACCGTACTTGATGGACATGGATACGGAGTATGCATACCCGGTATGCGTCCGCGCAACCCGTTCGCCCGCCGGCGGGGTGGCCCGATAGGGTCGGTGGCCATGGGGGCTGAGATCGACGTCCGGCTCGACGACGGGCGGACACTGCGGGCGCACGACACCGGCGAAGGCGACGTCGTGGTGTTCTGGCACCACGGCACACCCGGCACCGGTGCACCGCCGTCGCCGCTGTTCGAGGTGTCCGACGAGCTCGGCATCCGGTGGATCTCCTACGACCGGCCCGGCTACGGCGGATCCACGCCACGCCCGGACCGCACGGTCGCCTCGGCCGCGGCGGACGCCGCCGCGGTCGCCGACGCGCTCGGCGTGCCGCGGTTCGCCGTCATGGGCCACTCCGGCGGCGGGCCGCACGCCCTGGCCTGCGCGGCGCTGCTGCCGGACCGCGTCGCGGCCGTGCTGGCCGTGTCGTCGCCCAGTCCGTACACGGGCGGCGACGACTACTTCGAGGGCATGGCCGAGGGCGCGGAGGCGTCACTGCGCGCCGCGGTCGCCGGGCGCGAGGAGCGGGAGCGGCGCGCCGCGGCGCCGAACGACGGCGCCGACATCGGCTTCCTGGCCGCCGACTGGATCGCCCTGGACACCGACTGGAGCTACTTCCAGACGGTCGTGGCCGCCGCGGCCGAGGCCGGCCCGGCCCCGATGGTCGACGACGACCTGGCGTATGTGCGGCCGTGGGGCTTCCCCCTCGCCGCCGTCACCGCCCCGGTCCTGCTCATGCACGGCGCCGCCGACCGGATGGTGCCCAGCGTCCACACCACCCGACTCGCCGCGCACCTCCCGGGCGCGGACGTGCGGATCGTCCCGTCGGAAGGGCACCTCACCGTCATGCGGCACGTCGCTCCCGCCCTGCGCTGGCTGCACGCGGAGACCACCCGATGAGTGACGGCTACGAGCTGACCGCCGACCCGGCGCGCGTCGACGTCGACACCGTGCACCGCTGGCTGTCGGAGGAGTCCTACTGGGCCGCCGGCCGCGAACGCGACCTCGTCGTCCGCTCGATCGAAGGGTCCATGCCCTACAGCGTGTGGCGCGACGGCGGCCAGGTCGCGTTCGCCAGGGTCGTCACCGACCGGGCCACGTTCGCCTGGATCTGCGACGTCTTCGTCGACCCCGCGCACCGCGGCCGCGGGCTGGGCCAGTGGCTCGTCGACACGATCGTCGCCGACCTGTCCGCCGCCGGCCTGCGCCGCTTCCTGCTCGCCACCCGCGACGCCCACGAGGTGTATCGCCGCTCCGGCTTCGAACCGGTCGCCGGCCCCGGCCGCTTCATGGAGATCGACCGCCGCCCCACCCGCGACGCGATCATCCCGGCGGTCAGTCCTCCCCCAGCAGCGCCGTGATGTAGCGGCCGATGACGGCGACGACCGGCGCCGGCGGCTTCACGAACTCGATGCCGACCTCGCCGGCGGTGTCCGTGTCGAGGTGGCGCACCGCGCGGCCCTGCAGCTGCAGCCGCTGGTCGCCGAGGCCCAGGGTGAGGTCCACGACGCTCTCCAGGGCGGGCCGCCAGCCGGACTTCGCGGCGCAGCGCATGCCGGAGATGCTCAGGTCGAGCAGGTCCGCCTCGGCGTGCGTGGTGCCCTGGGTGAGCACGACCGTGCCCTCCACGGCGGCCCGGTTGTGCCGGCGGCGTTCCAGCCGGTCGGTGACCTGAGCCAGGCTCTCGATCCGGGTGATCGCCGCCCGCACCGCGCCGACGAGCTGCTCCACCGACGCCCGCTGCTGGGCGGCGACCGCGGTCAGCTGCGCGGTGGCGTCCCCGACGGCGTGCACCCCCTGGCTCATGTCGGTGATGACCGACGCCATCGCGGACGCGTCCGAGCCGAGCGCCTCGACGGTGCTGGTGATCTCGCCGGTCGAGTCCTTCGTCTTCGTCGCCAGGTTCTTCACCTCGCCGGCGACGACGCTGAAGCCGCGCCCCGCCTCACCGGCGCGGGCCGCCTCGATGGTCGCGTTGAGGGCGAGGAGGTTCGTCTGGCCGGCCACCCCGGCGATGAGGTTGGCGATGCCGTCGACCCGGCCGAGGCTGGTGGTGACGGCGTCGATGACGGCGTCGGCGTCCGCGGCGCGCGACACGACGGTGCGGGTGACCCGGTCCGCGGTCGTCGCCTGCTGCTCGATCGCGTCGGCGGCGGCGAGCACGTCACCGGCGTCGGACATGACGGTGCGCAGCTCGGCGAGCGCCGACGCGCTGGTCTCGTCGATGACCTCACCGGCGCGGCGGCGGACGGTCTGCTCGGCGAGCTGCTGGCGCACGTTCGTCGTCATCAGCTGCGCCTCCTTCAGCTGCCGCTCCTCGGCGAGGCTGGCCTCCTGCACCTGCAGCGAGTCGAGCATCGCGTCGATCGCCTGGCCGAGGACCGCGATGTCGTCGGTGCCCGCCGGGTTGACCCGCAACCGGCGGTCGCCGGAGGCGATGATCTCCTCCGTGGTGCGCCGCAGCGGCCCCACCCGCCGGCGCAGCGCGGCTCGTACACCCACCAGCACCCCGACGACGAGCAGCACGGTCGCGACGGAGACGAACAGGAACAGCTTGACCGCCGTCGTGCTCGCCGCCGCGTGGATCGGCCGGGCCGCGACGACCTCCAGGACGATGCTGCCGCCGTTGACGGTGTCGATGACGGCGTCGACCGAGATGTGGTCGGCGCCGAGGACCTTCGTGCCGATGCGCAGGTCGCCGAGCTCGCTGTGCAGCGTCGGCTGCGCGTCGGTGCCGGGGCGGGCCTGCGGGGCGAGCCGCACCGGCAGGTCCAGGGCCTCGCTGAGCAGCGCGACACGGGCCTCGTCGAGGCGTTTGAGCAGGATCAGGCCACCGGACGGGGCGCCCTCGCCGCTGCTGGGGAACGAGCCGACGCCGCAGAACAGGTACGGCACGTCCGCCGACACGACGCCGCACCGCGACTCGCCGGGCCGCGCGGCCGGGTCGAACAGCTTGCGCAGCACCGCCGGGTCGCGCAGCTGCGCCGGCGCCTGGACGAACGCCGGCTGGTCCGTGGTCATCCCGCCGACCCGCAGCGTGCCGTCCAGGCCCACGCCGAGCATGCCGTCGATGTCGTTGACGGACTGCTGCGCCTCGGGCGGGAAGTCGGCCGCGAACCCGGCCTTGTCGCTGCTGCCGATGTCGTGGAACGAGTTGTCCCACACCGCGTTCGTGGCGCCGAACGCGGTGAGCAGCTGCGCCTGCGAGTTGAGCCCGATGCGTATCCGGTCGGCGTCCTGCGCGACCTGGCGCGCCTCCAACTGCTCGAACGCCCCGGTGGTGATCAGCTGCATCATGAGAAACGCCACGGCGAGACCGCCGAACCCGCCTGCTACCGGCAGCAGCAGGCGGGACAAGCGGCGTACGTTGGGACCCACGATGACCATTTCGGCGCCGGAGGTCCGGACCTTACCCGTTCAGGTATCCGGACAGGTGGTACGCCTCGGAGTAGGCGTCATAGGCGTCGGCGCCCGGTTTCGCCTTCGCCGCCGCCTCCTCGGTCACGTACATGACCCAGTAGAGGTGACCCTGCCGCAGGCCGGGCCAGCCGCCGGGGCGGAACGTGAACGGCGGCTGCAGCGGCCCCTTCGCCCCGTCGACCGGCACGATCGGCCAGATGACCGCGTCACCGGGGTTGACGCCACCGTTGCCGCGGGCGGCGTCCAGCAGCCACAACCGGTCCAGCCGCATCGGCGGGCAGCCCCCACCGGGCAGCGCGGTGACCTTGAGCGTGTCACCGGCCGGCTCCAGCACCCACGAGTCCGCGCAGGACGACGGGAACGGGAACGGCCGGTGGTCGTCCGCCGAGACCGGTTGTGACGGGCCGGCGGACCCCGCGGGCGTCGGACCGCCGGTCGGCGACACCGGCCCGCCGCTGACCGGCTGCGGTGTCGGCGTCGCCGGCGTGCCGACCTCCTGCGGCCGCACCCCGGCGGACGCCGCGTAGACGGCCAGGATGGTGACGACGGCCGCGGCGAACGTGGCGACCGCCGCGAACCGCTTCCGCTGGGGCCTGCGGGGCTCCAGCGTGAGCACGTCGGCGTCGTGCTCGGCCCGCGGGCGCCCGGCCCGCCGGACCACGTCGGCGAGGCCGGTCTCACTGTCGAACTCGCCGGTGTGCCGGACGTCGGCGTACGCGCGGCGGATCAGGTCCCTGGTCGGGTCGTGCCGGTCAGTCGTCACCACTAGCCTCCACGATCTGCTGGAACCGCTGCACATACGGTTGAAGGAGCTTGCGCAGGGCCGACACGTGGCTGCGGACCGTCGACTCGCTCATGTCGAGCAGCCGCGCGATGTCCGCCGTCGTGTCGTCGTGCAGGAAGAACAGCAGCGCCACCTGCCGGCGGCGGGCCGGCTGCCCGTCGATGACCTGCCGCACCGCCTGCACCAGCCCGGTGCTGTCGGTGACCCGGTCCAGGTCGTTGTCGACGAGCCCGACGTCGTGCCGCTCGCCGTCCAGGGCGGTGAACCTCGCGTCGACGACGGCCACCCGCCGCACGTAGTTCTTCGCGGTCGTCAGCACGTACGCGCGCCGCTGCGCGTCACCGAGCCGCCGCAGCTGCGCCCACCGCTCCAGCATCCGCGCGAAACTCTCGGCGGTCGCCTCCACCCCGAGCTCCCGCCCGGCGAACGCGCACATGAAGCGCTGCACCCCTGGCGCGTCCCGCCGGTAGAACTCGGCGAAGTCCGGCGGCGCCACCCCGAGCTCGTGTGTCGTATCGATCATCCGATCCTCCCTCCTACGGGAGAGAGCACCGGACCCCCGGATCCGTCCAACTACGTCGGGCAGTTCGTCTCCAGCAGCTTCTCCGCCGTGCGCCGGAAGTCCTCGAGCCCGGCCACCGGCGGCCGCACCCGATCGGCCAGCCGGCCGGCCTCCGCGATCTGCTCCCGGGCGAGGTCGCAGTAGCGGTACGACGCCTCCGACGCCCCCCACACGTACCGGACCCGCGCGATGTACACCTCGCCGAGGTTCGCGTACGCGTTGCCCTCGGCCCGCTGCCGCTCCAGCCGCGCCGTGTAGATCGCGACGAGCTCGCCCGACTCCTCCCGCAACTGCCGCAGGTCGCCCGTCTGATGATGCACCGACACCGCACTCGTCAGCAGAATCACCCGCACGTCCTCAGGCGCCTCCCGCCCCAGCGCCAGCCCGATCGCCTCCCGCGCGTCCGCGATGATCCCCGACGCCGCGAGCGCCTGCGCCGTCAACGCCAGATCCACCGGCGACACCCGCTGCGCCCCCAGCTCCTTGATCAGCTCCCACGCCTCGATCGCATGCACCCCGAGCTGCAACGACGCCGCCTGCCGATCCCCGGCATCCCCGCGCAACGTGCTGTCGAGCTCGCCGAGCTTCGTGATGTCGTCCCGCAACCGCGCCCGCAGGTCATCCTCCCTGGCCTGATCGACCCTGCTGTTCCCGGCCGTCGCCGCCCACACCGACACCGCCACGGCCACCACCGCCGAGCTGATCGTGACCAGCTCCCCGGTCCGCGACCACACGGACCGCCGCCCTTCCTCCCCCTCCCCGGGAGCCGTCCGCCGCAACCGCCGCCGAACCCTGCCCCACCACCCGGTAGCACCCCCCGACCCAGGTGTGGGCCCGGGCCCGGGCGTCGGCTCGGGTTCAGGAGTGGGTCCGGGTCCGGGTCCGGGCATGGGTTCGGGTCCGGGTGTCGGCTCGGGTTCAGGAGTGGGCCCGGGTCCGGGCGTGGGTTCGGGTCCGGGTCCGGGCATGGGTTCGGGTCCGGGTGTCGGCCCGGGTGTGGGTTGAGGGCTGGGTGCAGAGGTGGGCTCGGATTCGGGCGTGGGTTCGGGTCCGGCTGTCGGCTCGGGCTGAGGTGCCGGCCGCGGTGCGGGGATCGGCCCCGGCGGGGGTGCCGGCCCGGGCTCAGCAGGTGCTGGTCGTGGCCCGGACGCCGGTCCCGGCAACAGTGCCGGTGGCGGCCCGGGTGTTGGTTGTGGGTCAGGGTCCGGTCCCGGCGCTGGTGCAGGCGCTGGGCTCGGCGAGGGTGTCGGCCGCGGCTCGGGTGCTGGTTGTGGGTCAGGGTCCGGCTCGGGTGCCGGCGGTGGCCCGGATGTGGGTGTTGGTTGTGGGTCAGGGTCCGGTCCCGGCGTTGGGCTCGGCGAGGGTGTCGTCCGCGGCTCGGGTGCTGGTTGTGGGTCAGGGTCCGGTCCCGGCGCAGGCGTAGGCGCTGGGCTCGGCGAGGGTGCAGGCCATGGCTCGGGTGCTGGTTGTGGGTCAGGGTCCGGCTCGGGTGCCGGCGGCGGGCCGGATGTGGGCACCGGTCGTGGATCGGATACCGGGCTGGGCACGGGCGTCCGGACCGGCGGCGGGCCGGACGGTGGGTTCGCACCGGGCACCGGGCCGGACCGGGGTGGTGAATCCGGCTCGGGAACAGGTGTGGGCAGCGGTCCCGGACGCGGCCCCGGTCCAGGTGAAGGGTCAGGATCAGGCTCTGGGCCGAGCGCAGGGCCGGGACCGGGCGCCGGCTCGTGGTCGTCCGCGGGTGCCGGCCGTGGCACGGGTGTGGGCAGCGGTGTGGGCAGCGGGTCCGGGTCGGCAGGCGGTTCCGGGGGGGGGGGGGGGGGGGGGGGGGGGGGGGGGGCGCGGGGGGGAGGGGGGGGGGGGGGGGGGGGGGGGGGGGGAGTGGGGGGGGGGGGGTGGTGCCCCCATCGGGAGAGAAATGAGGGTGC